>JAGXSU010000001.1 GCA_018333785.1 Methylomicrobium sp.
TGGGGTTTTTTTTTGGCCCCGCTTCTTAATGTGTGCATACATTTGGGTACAATCGCATAAAATAATGCCAAAAACTGAACTTAATTAGGCTTTGAATGCTTATCGATCATCTGAATCCACTTCTTATTTCCTTGAATTCCGAACTACGTGAGTATTTGATCGGATCAATCAGTAAATGGGAAGTAAAAACTACAAAAGTAAACCTGTCTTTTGATTATCCCGAAAAACTTTTGGCGTCAATGGGGCAAGTCTGGCTAGGGAGCCCTTTTGTCACAGAAAGCTGCATTCGTAATCCAGACATCTTAAAAGATTTAGTAATTACAGGGGATTTATTCTCAGCCTATAAAGAAGGCGTTTATACAGAAAAATTAGAAGGTTTTAGTATTCAATCTGAAGCTGACTTGATGGTTGAGTTAAGACGCTTTCGTCGCAGAGAGATGGTTAGAATCGCCTGGCGTGATCTGGCCGGTTGGGCGGGATTAGATGAAACTTTGACAGAACTGACTTGGCTCGCAGAATCCTGCATTCAGTATGCATTGAATTATCTTTATCAGCAAGCTACTGGCATTTCAGGCATGCCTTTGTTGGCAGATGGCTCCCCGCAACAAATCGTAGTGTTGGGTATGGGGAAGCTGGGAGCATGGGAATTAAACTTTTCATCTGATATCGACTTGATTTTTGCTTTTGCAGAAGACGGCGTTTTAAACGATAGAAAGCAAACTACCTATGGCGAATTTTTTACAAAGATTTGCAGGAAACTGGTTAAAGTTCTGGATGAAATAACTGTCGATGGTTTTGTGTTTAGAACAGACATTCGTTTACGTCCTTTTGGTGATAGTGGACCTATCATCATGACGTTCGACGGCATGGAAAATTACTATCTGACACAGGCCCGAGAATGGGAACGCTATGCCATGATAAAAGCGAGACAGGTTGCAGGGGATCCTAAAACCGGACCGCAACTCATGGCGATGTTAAAACCTTTCGTCTATCGGCGCTATATTGACTACGGTGCATTTGAAGAGCTGCGTAGTCTCAAGTATATGATTACTCAGGAGTTACAAAGAAAAGACCGCTTGGATAATATAAAGCTCGGTCCGGGCGGTATACGGGAAATTGAATTTATAGGTCAGGCTTTTCAGCTCATAAGAGGCGGGCAAGAAAAATCATTGCAAAAACGAGGCATTCTTGACGTTCTCCAGACGTTATTAGACTTAAATTTGATCAGACAAGATGACGCTGAGCATTTGATTTATGCCTATCAATTTTTACGCAAAGTTGAAAATCATATTCAGGAATATCAGGATAAACAAACCCATGATCTGCCGACGGATCCCAATGTTCAGTTTATTTTGGCCAGGACCATGGGCTATGCAGAATGGTCGGCTTTTAAAGTAGATTTGGAAAATGTGCGTAAAGGAGTGCATGGGGTATTCGATCAAGTCTTCTCTCTATCCAAACAGGATATAAAAAATCTCGACGCAGATTCGGCATGGTCAGCTAATAAGGATGATGTGGATCTTGTCGATACGCTGCATGTATTGGGTTTTCAGCAAGGCGAAGACATTCTGAATGCCATTAAAGATTTTAAACATTCTGCAGCCATCAGACGATTAACAACAAAAGGTGCCGGTGTTATTGACAGGCTCATGCCTCAGTTGATGGAAACCGTACAATCTGCCAACAATCCGGATGAAACCTTTAAACGCATTCTCACATTATTTGAAGCTGTAGCCGGTCGTAATGTTTATTTATCGCTGCTTTCAGAAAATCCCGAAGCGCTTGCGCAGTTAGTTAAGCTGTCTGCAGCCAGTCCCTGGATTTGTGATTATTTATCTCTTTATCCGATATTATTTGATGAGTTAATGGATCCTCAAAGGCTTTATGATCCATTAAAGAAACCTGATTTGATGCGTGAGCTCAATCGCATGTTAGCTGAAGTAGATCAGGACGATACCGAGCAAGTGATGATGAAGCTCAGGCAGTTCAAGCATTTGAATGAGTTGAGAGTGGCTGCTGCAGATATCATGGAGATCATTCCAATTATGGTGGTCAGCGATTATTTGACCTATATTGCGGAAGTCTTATTGGAAAAGTCGCTTGAGATTAGCTGGCTGGAGCTCACAAAAAAGCATGGGCTTCCACCCGAAACCGATAATGAGTACTTGGGGTTCGGTATTTTAGCTTTTGGTAAATTGGGCGGTATCGAATTAGGTTACGGTTCGGATTTGGACTTGGTCTTTCTTTATAACTGTAACGATAATCAAGCCAATACCAATGGTTCAAAACCAATCACATGCTCACAGTTTTACGGACGGTTAGGCCAAAAAGTCATGCATATGCTCAATACCCGCATGCTTTCCGGAATTCTGTATGAAGTGGATATGCGACTTCGTCCCAGTGGCAATTCCGGGCTTTTAGTAACGCCTGTCAATACTTATGAGGATTACTTGCGGAACAACGCATGGACTTGGGAGCGCCAGGCGTTAGTACGAGGCCGATTTATTACCGGTGACCCCAATATCAAAACGGAATATGAACACATTCGTAAACGTATTCTTACCCTGCCCCGAGATACTGAGGGTTTGAAAACAGACGTGCGTGATATGCGCGAAAAAATGCGGGAAAATCTCGCCTCAAAAAACTCCGCGCTATTCGACTTAAAACAGGGCAAAGGTGGTATTGTTGATATTGAGTTTATAGTACAATTTGCAATACTCAATTTTGCCTCCAAACATGAATCGCTAGTGACTTATACCGACAACATCAGGTTATTGGAAGGTTTAAGTGATTGTGGCTATTTGGCAGCGGAGGATGCAGAAGAGCTTAAGCGTGTTTATTGCAAATACAGGGATTTTGGACATAAACAGGCTCTTCAGGGAAAGCGTCCAGAAAGTTCAAATACTGAATTCATTGAGGAACGTGCCGTTGTCAACAGGTTATGGCATGACTTGATGGAATGAATTTTAAGTTAAGCAGATTTCTCATGATAAGTTGGAGACACAAAAATGACGATGGACGATAGAGATGGATTCATTTGGCTGGACGGTAAATGGGTTGATTGGCGGGATGCCAAGGTTCACGTATTAACGCATACACTACATTACGGTGCGGGTGTATTTGAAGGCATACGTGCTTATCATGCGGAAGGCGGCACGGCGATTTTTAAATTGGAAGAGCATACAGACCGATTATTTCGCTCCGCTCATATCCTCAATATGAAGATTCCATACAGCAAAGAAGAGCTTAATGAAGCTCACCGCGATGCGGTTGCCAAGAATAATTTGGACAGTGCTTATATCAGAAGCATGTGTTTCTACGGATCAGAAGGCATGGGGCTGAGAGCTGATAATCTTAAAGTGCATGTGATGATTGCCGCCTGGACCTGGGGCGCGTACTTAGGTGCCGATTGCATGGAAAAAGGTATTCGCGTCAGAACATCTTCCTACACCCGAAACCATGTCAACAGTACTATGTGCAAGGCTAAGGCAAACGGGAACTACATCAATTCAATTTTGGCGCTGCAAGAAGCTTTAAGTACAGGCTATGATGAAGCGCTTTTACTGGATCATGAAGGCTTTGCTGCAGAGGGAAGTGGAGAAAATCTGTTCATCGTCAGAAATGGCAAGTTGTTCACACCAGAAACCACTTCGGCACTTGAAGGCATTACGCGCGAAACCATTATGACTATCGCAGAAGAGCAAGGTCTTAAGGTTGTTGAAAAAAGAATCACGCGTGATGAAGTCTATGTTGCTGATGAAGCTTTCTTTACCGGTTCTGCTGCAGAAGTAACTCCTATCAGGGAGCTGGATGGACGAATGATTGGTAACGGCGGCCGAGGCCCAATTACTGAAAAATTACAAAGCTTATATTTTGATTATGTTCACGGTAGAAGAGCTGATCATAAGGAATGGTTGAGTTTTGTAAGTTAGTTGTAGTGTTATACAAAAGCTCCTTTTTGATGGAGCTTTTGTCGTTATACAACAAGCTAAATTCGTTTTTGGTTATCAATTGAGATATAAAATCTTTTGAAACTCTAATACTTCTGATAAATAATGATTGGTATGCTTCATGCCTTCTTTTGGTCAATATTAATCACATTTGTTTCTGATCAATTATTCTAATGCATTAGCGATTTCATCTGGGTTCCTGTTTGCTATAAATCTGCCTGACTTTCCGGTTAAACTAATCCATTTAGTTATATGACAGTAATGTTTTTCAACTTTAAGCTTGATCAAGCGACTTAGATACTGTCAGGGATTTGCCTTGGAATATGTCATTAATTGATTGGTAGATACTTGATGAGCCTGCGATTGAATCAAGTGCCTCTTGCTTTGTATGAGCGAAAGGTCAGCTCACAGGTGAGTGGCTGCTCCTCAATAGAGGAGTCCGGAATGTTATTTGTTTCAGCATCAGATATAGACTTTGGCTTCCTTAAGTCACTTCTTCCATCACCGCACTGAGCTCGTGTTCCACTTTTATAACCAATGTTTTCAAGCCCGGAGAATGCTATCAAAATGAGAGTCGTCCATATCGCTTACCAGCAGTTGCGCCGTTATGGAAAATCACGAGTCAGCTGGGCGCGTAAACTTACTCAGGGCCTGATCAAGAACGATCATTTTGTTGAAGTGTTTTCCGATCGAGATGTGGCTGCTTTCGAAGCACCTTTCGGTATTCGGGACTTAGGCATCGGCAAATCGAACAAGCGCTTGCTGGAGACTATCGATGCGGTTGAGCCTGATCTGGTCATAGCCGGTCACTGCGATATTATCAGTAACGATACGCTCAAGGAAATTCGAAGGCGCCATCCCAAAGTCGTAATCGCACACTGCAACAACGATCCCTTGTTCGTTCCTGAAAATGTCGAGCGCATAAAGCACCGTGCTGCTGTAGTTGACGCTGTATTCGTGTCTACCGGAAGTCGTGAACTGGGGATTTTCGAAGGACTGCGGGCTCGTGTTTACCATATGCCCAACCCGGTTGATCCGTCGATCGAAAATCTCGACAACAGCATTCGTAACGATCTGCCTATTGATCTCCTCTTTTGCAGCAACGCCACCGCCCATAGCAAACGCCTGGAATCGGTAAAATGGTTGAAAGAAAAGCTCGATAATGAGTGTAATTTTAAGATATATGGCAGCTTCGGTGAGCCACCTGTTTGGGGGCGTGAATACGACCGCGTGCTAGCTCAGACCAAGATGGGGCTCAACTTTAACCGTCAGGAAGGCTATTATTGGTATTCGTCAGCGCGCATGGCCCAACTCGCCGGAAACGGCATCCTTCAGTTTACGCATCGCTCAAATGGATTTGACGAACTTCTGCCACCTGAATCGCTGGTGTATTTCGACGAGCAAGAAGACTTGCTGGCCAGAATCCGCGAATTCAACGCCGACAACGCCAAGCGGCAGGCTTGGGCCGCACGCGCACGCGAATTTTTTCATGCCCAGATGAACTCTCGGTTATTTGCTCAGTACATCGTCGAGGCCTCGCTGCAGAATACTTTCAGTCATGATTACTTTTGGGCTCGAGATATCCGGCCTGATGAGAGGACAAATTAATGCTCTTGCTAGCTCAGATTGCGCCGTTTGCCCAGGGTGGCAATCGCCTATGCTTCGTCCATCCGAATGACCCTCTGCGTTGCATCAAGGTGCGTCGACCGGATTTCAGCTTGGCGGATCGCCGTCGCAAGAAAGGTTTTCCGAAGAACCTGCGCCCCCTTTCGAGTTTTGACGACAACCTTGAGGAGTTGAGGGTGATGGCCGATCTCGACAGCTCCGTCGGCGAACACCTTTATCAACATGTCAGCCACTGCTATGGCTTCGTGACTACCGATATGGGCCCCGGGCTGGTTTCAGAGCTGATTCGCAACGACGACGGGAGCATTGCCGAGACGCTAAAGAAATATATATGGGACCACGGTTTTACCGAGGACTGCCAACTGGCTGTGAGTTCGCTTTGCGACCATTGGCGTGCTCAGAGAATTCCTTCGCGTGACCTGCTTTTACACAACATTGTCACCCAGATGGCAGGCAGTTCGATCGTGCGTCTGGTAGTCATCGATGGGCTGGGAAGTCCCAGCCTCGTTCCGTTCAGGTGGTTGCCTCTGGCAATGCGCAGCAAGCGGATCGAGCGCAAGATCGCCAATCTGTATCAGCGTATCCACAGCCTGCTTAGTCAACGCGGCCAGGAAAAATTTCCCGGATATCACGGCCTGCTGCTTCACAACGACAGGCCCGAGATACCTTTTGCGGAGGCTGTAAAGTGATGAGGGTAGCCCAAGTTCTTGCGGGAGCTCCACGTGGAGGGGCGGAGAATTTCTATGTTCGGCTCGTCCAGGGACTGCAGGCTGCCGGACAAGTCGAGCAGAAAGCCTTCTTACGCAACCACACGCATTTGCTAGCGGCACTGTGCGGGAAGGCCGTAGATACAGAGGTTTTTCGCTTCGGCGGTCCACTTGATTTTCTTGGTCGCTTTCTTTACAGGCAAGCATTGCAGAAATATGCCCCGGACCTAGTTATGACCTGGATGAATCGAGCAAGCGCGCACACGCCTCGTGGCGACTATGTCTTGGTCAGTCGGCTTGGCCATTACTACAAACTCAAGTACTACCGCCACGCTGATTACTGGATAGGCATTTCGAAGGGAATTTGCAAACATCTTGTAGATGGTGGCATGCCGGCTGAGCGCGTTTTCCATATTCCGAATTTCGCTGATGAAACCCCGGTTACCCCGCTGCCCCGAGATAGTTTCAACACGTCGACTGACCAGCCGCTGCTGATTGCAGCGGGTCGGCTGCATGTAAACAAGGGTTTCGACATCTTGCTCAAAGCCTTGCGATTGATTCCCCATGCAACGCTCTGGCTCGCTGGTGATGGCCCCGAAGAGAACTATCTCAAATCGCTGAGCAGGGATCTGGGTGTTGACGCGCGGGTACGTTTTCTCGGTTGGCGAAGTGATGTAACGGCTCTGATGGCGACTGGTGATCTCTTCGTCTGCCCCTCTCGGCACGAAGGATTGGGTTCGATCGTGATGGAATCGTGGGCGCACGGGTGTCCAATTGTCGCAACTAATTCTCAGGGCCCTGGCGAAGTGATTGAACACGGTGAGACCGGGCTGGTTGTCCCGGTCGATCAGCACGAATCGCTGGCTGGCGCGATCAACGAATTGCTCCGGGACTCCATGTTGCGGGAGCAATTGGCAGCTCAGGCAAAAGCCCATTATCTAAAGTTTTACAGCCAGAAAGTTATTGTTGCTCAGTACAACGACCTCTATCGAGCCCTGATCGACAAGCCTCGCCCCAAATGATTGCCAATCAAGACACGCGCGATCATATGCCTTGCTGAATCCATACACTTGATTTTTCTGGTGAAAGCGCGGTATCTGATAATTGATTTAGTCGAAACGCTATCCAGTGGAGATAACGAGTGGCAAGCCTGTATGTCTGATGTTTGACAAAACAATTTTTATCCAAACATAGGTTGATAATATGAAATTTAGCGATTTATTTAGCAAGTACAGGAACAAGCGCGAACTTACCTTGGTAAAACAGCAGAAGCAAGCTATCGCAATGCTACATTTTCAAAAGCTAGCTTTACTTGAATCGACGCCCGGTGTAGGTAACGACATCGAGCAGGAACTCGTTGTTTCTCTAACCTCATTCCCAGCGCGAATCAATGATGTTTACCTGACCATCGAAAGTCTGTTTCAACAGTCCCTCAAGGCGGATAAGGTTGTGTTGTGGGTTTCGAAAACGAAATTCGATCCACTCGATATACCGCAGACCCTCCGAAACTTAGAGCAGAGGGGATTGACTATTGCGTTTTGTGATGAAGATCTGGGGCCTTACACAAAGTTTCATTATGCTCTAGCTGCCTTTCCGAATAGCCTGTTGATCACGGTGGATGACGACATACTTTATCCGCCAGACATGATCGACCAACTTTATCGTGCTTGGAAGCGCGAACCACAACTTGTGCATTGCCAACGCGCCCACAAGATTGCCTTTGACCGGAACGGTTCGATCTTGCCCTATAAGTATTGGGACAAGACAATACGGGATGAAAAGGCGTCACCTTTAATCATGCCTACCGGTGTTGGTGGCGTCTTGTATTTTCCCGGCTGTTTCGACCCGGCAGTCAGCGACAAGGCGCAATTCATGCGACTGGCGCCCAAGGCGGACGATATCTGGTTGAAAGCAATGACCTTGAAGCATGGCGTTCTGTGTCGCAAAGTGCCCGACTTGCGTCCCTGGAATTCACGTTATTTGACCGTTGAGCACTCCCAGCAGTTGGCGCTTAAGCGTATCAACAAAAAGACACTGGGCGGTAACGACCAGAAAATCCTTGATACTTTTGAATACTACAACTTGTGGAGTCTGTTGAAGGAAGATAACGCAAGATGATGCAGATGCAGCGGTTCGAAGCTTTCAGCTCGGGTATGTCTCAAGTTCGTACTTGTTTTGCGAGTATTTCGTGTTGGGAAACTAACCGGTTTGATAGCGGTAGAAGCTGGCTGGCTTTCCTTGGCGCTTTGACGGTACTTTTGTATGCATTTCTTGGAATTAGTGCGCCGGGATTTGCGGGGAAACTTATTTACGTTCTCATGCTGAGCAGTGTCGTGTTTTTTTTCACTGCCCCCGTTGAGGTGCGCCGGTCGACAGTTTTCGTTCTATTGTTGATTTCGGTGTGCGTTCCTTTGGCCAGTTGGGCGTTATCGCTTTTGACTCATCCAGAATTGGCCGAAAAATCACCTAAGGTAAATCGAGTGGTCAACTGGTTGTTGCCGATTACAGTTGCCTTTGCTCTGGGAGGGAGCACCCGCAATACGCTCTTGGCATGGGCGGCGGCACTACTCGGTCTGCTGGTGGCGACGTGGCTTGGCGGTGGTTTTACGGAGGTCTTGCGCGGTCTTGAAGGTTATCGTGTTGATTTTGGTTTACACAATGCTCAGCATACGGCTATGTATTTTGGAGTGGCTTTGTTGGGGCTGCTCAACTTCTTGCCAAGGCTGATAGCGAGGCAGTCTTCTCGGTGGTTCATCTTTCCGGTTTGGCTTGCTCTTGTAGTATTTATAGCAACTTGTGTCATCATCGCCCAGACCCGCGCTGTTTGGCTTGGACTTTCTGTCTCGCTATTAGTCATGGCTGTGATGTTCGCTCAATCGTTGCGTCACTATCGCGGGTTGATGCTGGGCCTGCTGATTGCCACAGCAAGTCTGCTGTTTCTAATTGGGCAAAGTGAGCTTGTCGAGCGCCGAGTCGAGTCGGAGGTAAAGACTTTCACCTCAGTTTTTCAGGGAAGCTTAGAACAGATCCCGTTCGATAGTTCTGGTATCCGGTTGCACAGTTGGGTGGAGGCGGCTGATTGGATAGTGCAGCGTCCGATATTCGGTTGGGGGGGGAACGGCCGCGGACTGGTTATAATGAAGGCCACCTCCTTTCCTGAGTCATTGCGTCAAAGATTCGGTCATCTGCATAACTCCTATCTGGATACGCTGGTGAATTTCGGCGCTGTTGGCCTGCTGCTGCTGCTTGGCTTATGGGCTTGGTTGACGTTTTCAACGGTAGCCGCTTATCGGCGTGGCGTTTTGCCGCGCGACATGTTGCAGTTCTTTGTTAGCTTCATGGTATTTTGGACAACAATTAACTTCTTCGAGTCTTATATCTATTTCTCTAGCGGTACTTTCGTATTTGCTCTGGTGGCAGGGGGGGTGTTAAGCCATATCTGGTTATACCAACAGACTGATGTATCTAAAGGGGTTCTTTAACGATTGCCTACGAAAAAAAGAAAAGGCGAAAGCACCGGACTTATGATGAGAGCGAGGCTTTCAAAATAACCGGTTTTAAAAAAAAGGCCGACAACTTCCTTGGCATTTCCCGATTCTTACAAAACATTAAATTGCAGAAACGAGGTGCATGCCTTGTATATTAATGAGCAGGTAAATCTATTGATTCATCAATTCTTCGTATACTGAATAGGTGTCCTTGCACATTCTTTCTAAGGTAAACAATGAATTTTCTTTTATAACAGGACGAATTGATAAAAAATCCTTTATTTTGGAAGTGGCAGTTTCAATGTCTCCAACGTCAACCAATCCTTCTTGAAATAATGCAGACATTTGTTCCTCTACACCTCCTATTGCGTAACCTATAACCGGTATGCCCAGGCTTAATGCTTCTGCCGTCGTCCTGCCAAAAGCTTCAGGTTCAGTTTTGATGGTTAAAACAATGCTGGAAATTGACATGATATTTTCAAGGTCATTTCGATGGCCGGTAAACGTTATATTGTTCGATAAACCCGCATCGGCAACTGATTTTTCAAGTTCGTCCCGGTAATAGGTTTTTTTCGGATCCGTGTCTCCCACAATAAGGCCATGCACAGGAAGAGACAAATCAATTAAGCAATGCATAATTTTGATAAAGTCTTCATGACCTTTTTTACGCGTCAGGCGTCCGGGGATGGTTATTAACACTTTATCAGCTGTTTCCGGAAATTCTTCATACCATGCCTGCCGCCATTCTTTACTTGGCCGGTACTCGGGAGTGAATTTTTGGGTATCAACGCCGCGATGAATAACCCTTATTTTGCTCGGATCGACATTAGGATAAGAGTTGATAATGTAGTTTTTCATCATATTGGAAACGGCAATGACGCGTTCACCGCATGCCATTATTTCGCTGTATCGATTAACCGAATGATGACTGTGAAATGTGCTGACTAAATGGGGGCGGTCTTTTTTGGGTAATGATTTCCACGCCAAATAACATACCCAGGCCGGTAAGCGGGAGCGCAGATGGACGATATCCGGACGAATGTCAAGCATCAAGCGTCTGAACCAAGGGATATAGCGCAGTGTCGAGATTTTTTTTGCACCGATGTCGGCTTGAATATGTTCGCTGCCTTCATCAAGTAGTTGTTGTACCATCCGGCCACCTGCCGATACGACAATGGAGCGATGGCCTTGTTTAGCCAAAAAGCGGCCTATTTCCAGTGTGCCTTTTTCGACGCCCCCACCATTTAATGCCGGTAGGACTTGAATCACGGTTAGTTGCTTATTCGACATAATTAAAGTGTTTAAGAATCAATTTCGCGCAGCGCTGCGCTTCATTCAATTGGAGAGTAGGGTTAGGTGTAACTGTTTTATTGAGCCAATCATTGATGCGATAAAGCGCTTTCGTTGTTAATAAATTCTGAATACCTTTCTGGATGCGGCCGTTTTTAAGAATTGGCACTTCCAATAACCCGGTTGAGGCACCGGAAGTCAAGCCTTCGTAGATCATCGATACACTGTCCTCACTGACCCATACAAAACCGGATTCGCAAAGTTGATCTGGAAGCCAGTCAGGTCCGGTTTCCGTATGGGGAATGATAGTCAGTTTGTTTTTGAGATGATTTAGAAGGGGTGAAAAATCGTCTGGCGTTCGTCTTGATGTGGTTAATTTCCAGCGAATGTCGGGGGCGCCATCGATGATGATTTCAATTTGTTCCGCCATCTGGCGACTGTTCCAACCGTGATGTTTAGAAGGCCCGCCGATCAGAAAAAGCCCTTTGTTTTTGTCGTGGGTTTGACAGGGCTTGATTTTATTGATGGCGCCCAGGGTTGATATCACGTTATTTTGCTGGAAATGTCCGTCATGTCGAGGAATCAAGGCCAGATCAAAAAGACCCAACGGTAGCGAGGGCTTCATTAAAACGATCGATTTCCCGCCAAAAAGAAAGCGGCCAATTAACAGTAAAAGATGAGTAGTATGTCCAGCAGCTATGATCAAGTCCGGTTTTTTGACCTGGACAGCCTTGTACATATTCACAATCGATTGAAAGCGAGCCGATAAAGTAAGGCCTGCATCGTACCAATGGTGCTCAATCGGCTTTAAATCAGCCAAGGCATTGGTCAAGCCTTCCAGCTGATTTCTATGGCCGGGTTTGTTATCGGTTATCAGCCATAGTTGCAGCGGTTGGGAAGGACTCATAATTTGGGTCATTTATACAAAGGTTAAGGCATTTACGGGCGCCCAGATTAGCATGGGCTAACGCCATATTCAATGTGAGCAACATATGGATTATGCTCAGAGAACTAATCAAGGGGCTTGAGAAATAATACTATCTTCTGCTTGATTACCTATATCTCCACCAAATTCCTAAAAATAAATGAAATGTGTTTGCTCAGAATTCACTGGATTTGGGAAGTTCAGATTTTGGCGTTGATTCAGAGATGGTGAGCGTGCCTTTATGAAAAAGGGCATCATCCTTTTTCGGCTCAACGGAAGCGCTTTCAATAAGAATCCGGCATGCCGACGCGCCTATCAGTCTGCTGTTAGATAATAAAACGCGTTTTAAATGCCTATCAACCTTCAGAAATTTGGATTGGTTCCAATAAGTATTTTCCGGATATCCCTCAGCGGATAAAGACTCCAATCCCCAGTTTAATAAATAGTGAGTTGAATTGGTCGATTTTTGCTCCTGATAAAAGTTTTTTATTGATGAGTTTTGAAAAGTAATTAAACCGTTATTCAATCCCGATACATTCAGGTGACTTTCAATAACGGCCAGATTTGATTCCTTATTTATGTTGAATTCACCAGAATATCCGGATATTAACGTCTCTTTCAGTTTACCGTTGTTATGCTGTTTTATAGTAATGGTTTGTCCACGGAAGTCGTCCGGAGGATTTAGGCTGGCAGTAAGCGCAAGAGGTTCTGTATTCTCGGGAGAAAAAAGCTTGATGTTATTAGTTTGTGGACTTTTACCAGATCCGTTGGTGGAAACCTCAATAGAGTAAACTCCTGCAGTTAACTGGCAACTGTTGACATGAATAACCGTCTCTGCAATATGCATGATGCTTTCAAAAAGCGCAATACCTAAAGTTTCAGAAGCGCTGAGGTCAATGATTGTGAGAGGCAGAGGGCCGTTGTCAAACATGCTGGGAGCTTGCGGAGCCTTCTGTGGCTCTCCGTTTGCGATAGTCATCACTGCAAAGCTCAAGATAATTGAGCCCAACTTGGCAGATGAGTTTTTCATAAATTTAACCTTTTGATTTTCGATCAGGAGTTGTTTAGGAAGTGGGGAAGTCTGAATCTTAAGAAATCTGGGCGCTGTTTGAGGCAAATAAATTCGCCCCAAACAACGAAATTCAATCATCGAGAAGTTATTTCAAGCCGAAAACGGATTTGGGTGACGGCTCTTATAGTCTTTAACTATCAGAGCAGGCAAGACGAACTTTAAAATCTGACAATGTAGCCTTATTGTTGTGCTGGTAAGTCAACTTCATTAAATGGAAACTCATCAAACGCAGAAACTTGTGCGCCAGGAGTAACCGATTCAATTTTTAGACTACCTTCTTGCCAAAAATAATTAATATTGTTGTAGCCGTTCGTGTCTATGGTGATTCGGCAGGGGGAAGTCTGAATCAAACTATCCCTAACAAAAACAGTGCGTGCAATATTACCGTCATCACGGCGCGATTTTGATCGTTGCCAATTTTTATTCACTGGGTAACCCAGTTTAGATGTCATATTCAAGCCCCAATCGGAGATGTTGTAAAAGTCCCGGTCTGAGTCGCTTAAAGAGTCCCGATAAAGGCTTTTGACGGTATGAGTTGCATACGTGTCAAGCTCAGCATTTATACTCTCTACCTCCAGTTTGCTGTTCGATGTCATCAGGTTACTTAAGTCGTTATAAGTAACCTGGGCAGTGTAGTCATTGACCTGCATGTCTTCCAAAGTGCCGGGAGAGAGCTGATAAAGCAGAATGGTTACACCCCGTCCAGTCACGGGTTCGCTTGGAATCGCAAAAAGACGGTATGAACCACCGGATGAGGTGAGCAGGACTGTATTGTTTTGCCGACGTCCACGGACACGGCCATCAGAAAAGATGTTAACTTTGTATTCGCCTATTGCATCGCTACAACTGCTTGCATGAATCCTGGCTTCAGCCACATCCATAATGCCATCATACAAGGCGAAAGCAGATCTTTCCGGATTACTCAAATCAGTGTTCGTAGTCAGGGTAGAGTTGGGGTCCATAGCATAAATATCGCTAATTGCAGGTGGATTAAGACTCTCAGCACACACAATGCTTGAACAGCTTATAATCACCGCCGAGGTTAACGTAATTATGTTGTGGTTCATTAAAAACTCCTCAAAAATTCAAAATAGTTATTGACCTATCCTAAAACTCAAATTCATAAGCAGGAGATGGAGGATCGGTGCTGATAGTCAATGTTCCAGATTGCCAGAAAAAATCTATGTTATTAAAGTCTGACGTGTCGATAACAATTCGGCAGGCATTGGGTCCGACAAGCCTTTCTTTTACTATTACAGTTCGTCCTAATACTCCGTCGTTACGAAGCGACTTTGAGCGTTGCCAATATTTTTGAATGGGGTAGCCCAAATTGGATAATGATTTTAGGCCCCAGTCAAAAATGTATGGGAGACCTGTTACGCTATCGGTAGACCGATAAAAGTTTTTGAGATCTCGGCTTTGATAGGCTGTAAAACGTCCATTAATTCCTTGAACATTAGTAACACTGTCTATGTTGAGTGTCGTGGTATTTGCATCGTAAGTTGCATTGGAATAGTAACCATTCACTTTGATGCGGTTTAACGAGCCCGGTTCTGTCTGCTTGACTGTGATTGCCTGGCCTCTAAATTGAACTAATGGATTAATAGTCGCGTACAAGGTAAACGTTGACGCTGGCGAATCCACGGTTACAAAATTGTAATCAGGGTTATTCACCGTGCCATCGGTGAATATGAATAATTCGTAAGTCCCTGCCAACAAAGAACAGCTCATGGCGGCAATGACTGCTTCAGTTTGATGCATCACTCCGGCTAAAAGCGCGTAAGCCGCCCTTTCTGGGCCGAATAAACCTGTTTTAGCAACGGGAGGAGATGTCGGCCCGGCTGCATAGATATCGGGGGGCGGCATGGGATTTGCGGTGGATGAAGCCGTCGCAATGGACGCTAAACCTGACAACATTACTGCTGCTATGAGTTTGTAGTTCATTGCTGCACGTCCTCGAAAGTTTATGGTTTTAGGTAGGTAATTAACTGGTTTTTGATGTTCAAAATATTAAAAAATTAAACAGTTTTTAAGTATTAAGACAGGCAGGGTCCTCTGGGGCTTCTTTATTAGAAGCGCTTAAAGACTAACGACCATAATGGGCTGCTAACGCATGACATTAGCAGCCGCTTGGCAACTTGTTTGTCTAAAATTTATGTATTCCGTATGGAGACGTTCACCACGCGGACCATCCAAAATTAGCTAATGCAAGTTTTTTATAATTTAAACGGTCCACTCACCATTAATTGAATGGATGCTCGTCAAATGCTGCTACTGGTGCGGATGGAGCAACAGACTCAATTTTCAGGCTACCGTTTTGCCAGAAATAATCTCTGTTGTTTGATCCAACTGTATCGATAGTGATACGGCAGGAATTTGCACCTACTAAGCGGTCTTTCACAAATACGGTGCGGCCAATATCGCCATTGTCACGGCGAGATTTAGAACGTTGCCAGTATTTGTTGACTGGGTAACCTAGTTTTGAAATGGATTGCAGGCCCCAATCAAAGATGGTGTAGTAATCATTGTGTGAGCTATTCAACGCGCCACGATAGAAGTCTTTAATGACACGACCTGAATAAGAATCAGGTCTGCCGTTGATTCCTACTACGTCAACACGGCTGTCAGAAACCATCATGTTGTTGACGCTGTTGTAAACCACGTCAGCATGATATAAGCCCACGCCTATTCCACCCAACTTTCCAGAGCCAAGCTGATCCACTACCACTTTTTGTCCTCGACCGGCAACGGAAGCATCTAATTGAGCGTCAAGCTCGAATGTGCTTCCTCCTGAGACGACTTCTACTGAGTTGTCTTTAGACGCATTATTGCTGGTGTAACCATTGGCAAAAATGCTTACATCGGCTGTCAGGCTGGTGCAACCTTGTGCGTGAACTCTGGCTTCTGCGACTTGCATTACGCCTTCATAAAGAGCGTAAGCCGCTCTTTCTGCAGCGCTCAAATCTGTGGTAGCCACAATGGGTGACTGAGGTCCGTTACTGTAAATGTCATTGATTAATGGTGGGTTGGCTGCGTTCGCCATGGATGAAATCCCGATCATTACGGCTGACGCTACGATTGTTAATTTTGTGTTCATAAAAAACTCCTTAACTCTTATAAGAGAATAATAGGGTGCCATGTTGACCAATTGAGTCAGCGGGGACATGACAGCCCCGCTGACTAAGAGAGCATATTGCTCAATTCTTTGTTGATAACAGTTTTAAAGGTTTTCTGGTCTGACTTATCATCTTGGGAACAAGTAGCGGGTTGGTTTGACTCAATTGTGCTTATCAGGCCGGTTTTTTACGCCATGTCGATAATAAGCCTATGAGTGCTGAGCCCATTAACCAGACAGTGCCTGGAAGTGGAACCTGAGATGGCGGATCAATGGGTCCAGTCAATCCGGACCGTTTTACGCCTTCCACTTTCATGATGAAAGGTCCCTCATCTCCAAATTGAGCGCCTTCACCCCTGTCAAACGCCCAATATCCTGGGCCGCCATCGTAAGACCATTCGGTTAGAGCCGCCTCAGCAGTGGCTGAAAGATAAACCCAATACCAGCTGTTCTTCTGAAATACCGCTGGAGCGTTAGTATCTTGCTGGGGAGCACTAAATACAGCAAGCTTGGCAGTTGTGTTGAACGAACTGGGATTAATCATACTGATCAATGAACTGCCGGGTGCTGAAGGGGCATCTGTTTGATTTGCAGAATCCGAATAGACTTGCAGTGAAATCCCCGCTGTGGGGCCGAATAATGTTCCGGAACGAAGCAATAAAGTTATATCGCCTACATCACAGCCAAAGGGGCAAGCAGCTTCGGTTACGCGAAATGCGCTCGCCATCCAGCCTGGAGGGATGCCTTGGCTACCAAATTCTTGTAAATTGGTGTTGTCATGTAGAACATTTGCCGAGGCTGATCCGGCCAAAAGGCCTAAGGCGACAATAGAGCTAAATTTTTTAAATGGAATTTTCTTTTCGAACATCATAAATTACCCCTAAGTGAAATAATTTAAGTGCAACCGGACTATCTGTTTGTCTGCAGATTCTTGGCTTTCCGTCCCCGACTCACGACGGGTTAGGCTTTTACTTAAAGGAACTAAAAAATATCCTTATTGTCTTAACTTGTGTTTTAAGTAACCGAGTTAAATATTCCCAATCTCTTGAAAATTAAGACATAATCCTGTGTCTGGTAAACTCAGTTTTCGCGCTTGTTTTTAACTCAAAAAATAGTGATCTCAAGGCAGGGGCAACAACTTTTCAAATTACAGATAAAGCCTGATTTTTTAATCGATATATAGGTCATATCTGAATAGAAATAATGCACTAACGCTTTATCCCCTGCGTATTATTCAGCCCCCTCTTTCGTTTAAAGTTTCCTTGAAATCCCCTCAAATTTCCATAAAACCAATATCAAAATAAGCTCAAATAACATCGATGATTGTTTGCGAGATGTTTAAAATTATGACGTGTGGGTGGTGACGAGCTGTTTGTTCGGAAACAAAGGATATGCATCAAGAATGATGGGTAACTAATTGATTTTTTTTGGATGCTGAGATGTTGCGTTAAATATCTTTGCACTCTATATTCATTGATGAAAGTCATTGATTGCCAAATTCCGAAATGACTTTCACACTAACCAATAAGGGATTTAATATTTTCTATCGTTTATAATTTGCTAAATTCACAGTTCTGGTAGTCAATATGGATTATTCAACCGCAAAGCTAGCTCCGGAATATCACAGCTTTTTAAGCCACTTGCAGTACCTTGAAAAATTGACCGATGCAGAGTTAAAAAAAGTGGATCGGGTCATGCAGTCTACTGTTGTCGAAACCTTACCGCATCTGCTGATCAAGTTGGGCATTTGTTCCGAATCTGATATCGCTGAGGCGTTTGTTGCGACACACCCCATGGAAAAAGTCCGCGGGGAAGACTATCCGCTTGAAACGCCTTTGCCCGATAATGTGTCGCTTCGATTTCTCAAGCAATACCATGTCATCGGTTTAAGCAAGGACGATGAGCAAATTCAGGTCGCCGTTATGGATCCTGAAAATCATTTTGTGCTCGATGCTTTGCAACTGGCGACTGGAAAAAATATTGCTGCCAAAATCGGGCTGATGTCTGAAATTGATGCGGCACTGGAAATGCAATACGGTGAAGGTAAGTCCCAGATGGACAAACTCGTCTCGAATCTCGAGTCGGATGAGATTGGCGAGGAAGATCTTGAGCATTTGAAGGACATGGCCAGCGAGGCGCCGGTTATTAAGATGGTCAATCTGATCATGCAACGGGCGATTGAAAGCCGGGCATCTGATATTCATATCGAACCCTTCGAACAACGCCTGAAAGTACGCTTGCGGATTGACGGTGTTCTGCAGAATATCGATGCGCCACCGGTTACGTCAACCGCTGCCGTGTTGTCCAGAATCAAAATCATGGCCAAGTTGAATATCGCCGAACGGCGCTTGCCCCAGGACGGGCGTATTAAACTGCAAATGCTGGGTAAAGAACTGGATCTGCGTGTTTCTACGATTCCGACTTTATACGGCGAGAGTGTCGTCATCCGCTTATTGGATAAGGAAGCGACTGTTCTTGATTTTACCGCCCTTGGCTTTGTGGGTAAGCATTATCAAAAATTTCTGGACGTATTGGCCCAGCCGCACGGCATTATTTTGATTACCGGCCCTACCGGTAGCGGTAAATCGACGACCTTGTATACGGCGCTCAAGCAACTCAACACTGCCGAACGTAAAATCATCACGGTCGAAGATCCGGTTGAGTATCAATTGGAAGGCATTAATCAAATTCAAGCCAAACCTCAAATAGGGCTCAATTTCGCCACAGCATTGCGTTCCATTGTGCGGCAAGATCCGGATGTCATTATGATCGGTGAAATGCGCGATATCGAAACCGCCAAAATAGCCGTTCAATCGGCGTTGACCGGACATTTGGTGTTGTCGACGCTGCATACCAACGATGCGGCCGGCGGCGTTACGCGGTTGCTCGATATGGGCATGGAAGAATATTTGCTTAGCTCGACGGTTAATGGCATTTTGGCCCAGCGCCTGGTCAGAAAGTTATGCCCTCACTGTAAGGAAAGTTATACCGTTGAGTCCAGTGTGGCTGAAGAATTGAAGTTGCGGAAATTTCAACCTGAAGGGGAATTGAAATTTTATAAAGCCGTCGGTTGTAATGCCTGCAATGGCCTGGGGTATCGCGGGCGAATGGCGATAATTGAGTTTCTGGTCATGAGCGATGCGTTGCGCAGATTAATCATGACCCATGCGGAGGCCGGTGAGATTCATCGGCTTGCCATAGAAGAAGGCATGCATACCATGTATGACGATGGTTTGGTAAAGGCCTTGCAAGGGTCGACCACGCTTGAAGAAGTTTTGCGCGTCACCACTGAATCCTGATGGCGTTATTTGCCTATAAAGTCGTTAACAGTAGCGGCGAATTGGAAGAGGGATTGCGCGAAGCGCTTGATGAATCAGCTTTGATCGCTGAGTTACAAGCCGAAGGGCTTATGCCGATAAAAGTCTCGCCTTCGCGGGGCAGGACTTTTCTGGGCATACATTTGGGAGCCAAGCAGCTTCGTTTGTCGCAAAAGGAAATTTTGCTGGTTACCGGCGAATTGGCGACCTTGTTGGATTCAGGGCTTCCTCTCGATAAGTCACTGTCGGTTTTGATCGAGTTGACTGTAGAAAATGAGAAATTGACCAAGCTGCTGACTCGTGTGTTGGATAAAGTCAAAGGCGGATCAACTCTAGCCGATGCCTTACAGAGTCAGGCGGGCGTTTTTTCGAAATTTTACATTAACATGATTAGAGCAGGTGAGGCGGGAGGCAGCCTTGGCAGTGTCTTGGTTCGCTTGTCCGAATATCTTGAACGCTCACGAGAACTCAAGGATACCGTCAGTACGGCATTGATTTATCCGGTCATATTAATGATCATGTCCTTTGCATCCCTGTTTGTGATGTTGACCTTCGTGGTGCCTCAATTTACCGAAATGTTTGAAAGTGCGGGGCAGGCTTTGCCGGTACCCACCCAGATTGTTGTGGGTTTGGCCAATTGGCTGCAAAGTTATTGGTGGCTATTGATGCTCGTTATATTGACTATCTATGTCTTCATGAGCTATCAATTGTCAGATCCTGTTTCACGTAAGGCCTGGGATGCGCGTTTTCTTAAAATGCCGTTAGCCGGAAATATCATCCTCAATATGGAAACGGCCAATATTACCCGCACCCTGGGAACGCTTCTTGGGAATGGTGTGTCTATTATCAGTGCATTGACGATCGTACGCGAAACGGTTTCCAACCTGACGCTTGTTGATGCGGTAAGAGATGCGGAAGAGCAGCTTAAACAGGGGCGGCATATGTCCGATGCTTTACTTGATAAGGCGGTTCTACCTAAAATGGCGATGCAAATGATTCGTATGGGAGAGGAAACCGGGCGCCTGGAAGAAATGCTGCTTCGAGTTGCCACCATTTACGATAAACAGCTTAAAGTGTCGATACAGCGCATGCTGGCATTGTTGGAACCGGTATTGATCATCACGTTGGGATTAATGATCGCAGGCATTATTGTGTCGATCTTGTTAGCTATTTTGAGTGTTAATGATTTGGCTTTTTAGGAAAAAACGATGAAACAACCGAAAATGAACAGTGGTTTTACCTTGCTCGAATTACTCGTTGTGTTAGGTATTATCGCTATGTTGGCCGGCATTGTAGGCCCGCAGGTCATGAAGCATATGGGTGCTTCAAAAACCAAAGCCGCCAAAGTTCAGATTGAGGGGCTTGCCTCTTCGCTTGATATGTACAAACTGGATGTTGGTCGCTATCCTTCGGCCGAACAGGGGTTGGCTGCACTGATAGAGAAGCCGTCCGATGTGGAGCGCTGGAATGGTCCCTACCTCCGTAAATCAAAAGTGCCGGTCGATCCCTGGCAACAACCTTATCAATATAAATTTCCCGGCGAACACGGCAATTTCGATTTGTTTTCGCTGGGCGCTGATCTAAAAGAAGGAGGAGAGGGCGAAGATCAGGATGTTGTCAGCTGGCAATAACAAAAACTTATGTTTTTGCCCTGCCACTAATCAACTCTTCAGGTTATTGAATTGTGCCGCCGAAAATCAGAACGACCAAGGGAAACCGGGGTTTTACTTTAATTGAATTATCGGTGGTGCTATTTGTTATGGCGCTGGCTTTTGGCGCGGTAGGCATCTCGCTCTCCTCCGGTAATGATGCAACCACGATAAAAAGTGCCGCAAGAGACATGATTTCTGCTCTGCGTTATGCCAGAGGTCAGGCTTTGATGCTGGGAGACGAGACGACGGTGACCATCGACTTTGCCGAAAACACTTATCAGATCAGTACGCGGGATAAAATTTATCACATACCCAAAAAAATCCATGTGACATTAGTAACGGCGCAAAGTGAATTTAGCGGAGAGGGCCAAGCCAATATCCGCTTTTTTGGCGATGGTTCATCGACTGGCGGCAGGGTTACCCTGGAGTTGGATCAGTGGGTCTGGCGCATCAATATCAATTGGTTGACAGGCTTGATCGATCTCCCCGATGCCTAATCAGCGGGGTTTTTCGTTAATGGAAATTCTGGTGGCCTTCGCTATTATGGCGTTGGCTTTGGGTATTTTGCTGAGAATTTTTTCCGGTGGCGTCAATACCGCGATCGTTGCCGATGATTACACAACAGCGGTTCAATTGGCCGAGTCCCTGATGGCCAGAATCGGCGTGGAAACCCCGATGCAACCCGGTCAGATGTCAGGTATCGAATTCGATCGCTATGTCTGGCAAGTTAATGTGAGCCTGGCTGATGTCCAATTGGAAGCAACCGAAGACAATGCGAATGTGCCCCAGCTTTTAAGAATCGGTGTCAGCGTCAGTTGGGGTGAAGAAAATTCTGAGCCGCGGGTGTTTGAATTAAATACCTTGCGTCTGGTTCGAAACGAAGCGCCGCCCGGAACCTAGCCATGTTCCGTTCTTGTCGGCAAAAAGGTTTTACTCTGATCGAAATCATGATGGCCATGACGCTTTTGAGCATCATGATGGTTTTGTTGTTCGGTGCCCTCAGAATCAGCGCCCAAAGCTGGGAGGCAGGAGAAGGTAAAGTAGCCCAGGTTAATGAAACAGCCATGGTCTATCAGTTTTTTCGCAGGCATTTAGCCGTTGTGCAGCCGCTGTGGCAAGATTTTTCAGAGGACGAAGAAAGAGTTTTTTCGTTTATTGGTAAAGCGGAGAGTGTTCAATTTGTTTCGCCATTGCCGGCAAGTGCCGCTCGACCTGGCTTGCAAGTGTTCACTGTGTTTTTACAACAGGAAAATGGTGATAACGTTCTTAAAGTTGCGATCAAGCCGTTTTTTCCCAGTTCGGACGACGAGTCCTGGCAAGACGAAGACGTGGTTATCCTCACGGATATCAGGTTATTTCAGATCAGCTATTTCGACTCAGATCCTCTTTCTGAATCCGGAGGGTGGCAGCAGGAGTGGGTCGATAAAGAAACGTTGCCGAGTTTGATCAAAATCAGAATTGCGCGTAATAACGAGTTGTATTGGCCGGATATGGTCATACCGATCAAACTGAGTGCTGCCGAGAGTAATCCCGGGTTCTCGGCTGATTCTGAAGGGGATATCGATTGATGCGGCAAAAGGGTATTGCATTGGTGTTAGTGCTCTGGATAGTGACACTTTTGTCTATTATGGCGGGAAGTTTCGCCCTCAGTATGCGCAGGGAATCGGCTATAATGTTTGGACTTAAGAGTGTTGCGCAGGCTCAAGCCTATGCTGAAGCCGGAGTCGCGATGGCTCAAATGATGATGCTCCAGAATGATCCCTTGAAACGTTGGCAAGCGGACGGACAAATCTATGAATTCAGATTTGATAGGGCTCTAATACGGGTGCAAATGCTGGCCGAGACTGGTAAGGTCGATCTTAACCAGGCGGACTTGACCTTGTTGCAAAGGCTGTTGAGTCAGGCGCCCATAGAGACCGACAAGCAAACCGGAATTGCCGATGCTATTGTCGATTGGCGCGATAAGGACGATACGGCGCGTGAAGAAGGTGCGGAGAAAAGTGAATATAAGAAGGCGGGGTTGAAATACGTTCCCCGCAACGAAGCCTTTCAATCACTGGAAGAACTGCAGCTGGTTTTAGGTATGGATTCCGGATTATACGACTGGCTTGAGCCGTTTATAACCATTCACTCCGGAAAATCCGGCGTCGATTTGAAAAAAGCCTCGGCTGAATTGAAATTAATTTTGGAAGACGAGAGCGAACAACGTTTCAAAACCGAAATGAGAAAAACGCCGGCCGCATCGGTTCCTGTTACCCCGATGGATGAGCAACCGGATGATGATTTTGACATGCCTGAAACCGGCGACGAGCAGGATAACAGCAGTACTACTACAGACACGTTGACGATCGTTTCGGAAGCAATGGTCGATGAAGAAATCACAGCAACTGTTCATGCTTTGGTTAAACGAGTGGATGAAGGAGGCGCGCCTTTTTCTATCATTCAATGGCGGCCCAAATATTCCAAAGCGCGCAGTTTATTTGCAGTCGAAATGGAAAATTATTAAAGACATTACACATGCTGAATCTTGATGCAAACATCGATCTGGATGTAAAAAAGTTTTTTCGCTGGTGGGGCGGAGAGCTTCTGCACATTCTGCCTGATCCTCTCAAACAGATTCTGGATCAACAGCAGGGACACCTTGTTTTAAGGCCCTATCCCACGCTGTTCCGCGTGTCTTATGAACAAGGCGATGCTTGCGAAGACCTCGGCGAATTTAGCAGAGATGCAGCGGGCATTGAGCAGATCAAAAATCTTTTGTTAAATGACAGCCGCTTTGAAAACGCCAATATGGTCTTTCGGCTGACCGACTTGGACGCAGTGAGTAAAGAGTTCGCATTCCCTCTGGCGGCGGCAGAAAATTTGCAACAAGTCATCGCTTACGAACTGGATCGCTTTACGCCTTTCAATAAGGATCAAGTCTATTTTGCTATCAAGTTGTTGGAAAAAAATAAGCAAACTGGCCTCGTCCGCCTCATATTGGTGTTATCTCCCAGGGAAAAAGTGGATGCCCTAATTGAGGAGTTAAATCCTTTAAATATTCGGCCTTCCTTGATCGATTATGATCCGGTCAGCAACGACCGTGAGTCGAATCCAGCCTATTACAATCTCCTGCCGGAAGATCACCGGGAAAAAAAGGTAGAATGGCAAAACTATATCCATGGCAGTTTAACCGCCTTATTTTTTATATTATTGACCGTGTTTCTGGTTTTACCGCTTTGGCTTGAAAATCAGGCTGTCAGCAAGCTGCGTGAAGAAATTGCAGTCATAGAAAAAGAAGCCACCGTTGTTGACAGGCTCCAGGCAGAAATCGATACCACGATTGCCCAGACTAAACAATTGATAGCTAAAAAGGAACAATCACCTTCAGTGGTTACCCTGCTTAATTCGCTCAGTGCCTTGATAAAAGACGATACCTGGCTGAACTATTTGAAATATTCCGAAGGACAGCTTCAAATTCAGGGTCAATCACCGGCGGCATCGGCATTAATTGCAATATTGGAAGGGTCGGATTTATTTGCTAACGCCCGTTTTGTTTCACCCGTCACACAAGACAGGATGACGGGTTTAGAGCGTTTTCAACTCACGGTAGATGTAAAACCCAGGAGCAGTGATTGATAAAGCTCATCAATAAATACCCTCCGCAACGATGGTTTGCAGTAGGGCTGCTGATTGCCGTTATTCTGATGGTTATCGGCTTTTTAATAGTGCCGCTGGTCAACGAGGCATTGGACTTGCGCGATGAAAAAAACGAGTTGTTGTTTCGTTTGGAGCGCTACCAACGGGTTATCGCTAAAAAAGAAGCCGTCATTGCGAATATTGATAGCATCAAGGAGGCTGACAGTACGCAGAACTATTTCAGCAGCCAGGGAACAGAAGCGTTGGCATCCGCTGATTTGCAACAATTTATCAAAACGGCAATTGCCAATGGCGGAGGCCAGTTGACCAGTACTCAGGTATTGCCCAGCAAAATTGAAGGTGAATTTACCCGTATAGCCGTCAAAGTCAGAATGAACGGAGATATAGAAACCTTGCGTTCCGTTTTGTTTCAAATTGAATCGTCAATCCCCTTATTTGTCATTGACGACCTTGATATTCGTCCTGAACGCGGCATACGCAACCGGATAACCCGTAAAATTGAGCCCAGCAACAAGTTGAACATCAGTTTTCAGGCCTCCAGTTTTATGGGGAAAGAAAAATGATCAACGTTGGGCTAATCAAATTACAGGCCGGTGCTTGCGCCCTTCTTCTGGTGTTGATCGCCGGAGAATGGTGGTATTGGGCATCTTCAAGCGATGAAGTGGAACCCGATGGAGCCGTCGTTAGTCCCGCTTACGTTGAGCAGGCGTTCCCGGAGTTAAAACTTGATCAGCAGACTGAAGACAGTTACGTCGATTTGGTCAGCAGGCCTTTATTTATTGAAGGCAGACGTCCTGTGCCGGAGGCAGATACTGATAATTCTCCGAATGCCATGAGCTCGGAAGTATTGGAATGGGAATTGACAGGGGTTTATACCACCCGACAAAAACAGAGCGTATTGCTGCGCCGGATCAAAATTCAGCCTAATCAGAAAAGCCATATTAAAATTTCCAAAGACCAGGAAGTGGACGGTTGGAAGTTGACTCAAATATTGCCGGATAAAGCTGTGCTTGAGCGCGGCGGCGAAACAACAGAATTGATCTTGCGAAAGCCCAAATTGAAAGAGCTGCCCAAAACCAGACAGGCCCCACCACAGATGCCTCAGACACCTGAAATGCCGCCTGATGCCGGTCAAAGTGAACCTATTCCAGAAGAAAATCTTACCCAATGAAAAAACATAATCTAATTCAAGCAACAACGTATCTGGCTGTCTTAAGCCTGACGTTAAACGGTTGTGAATTTATGGGGCCTCAGCAAAAACCCAAATTACAGCTGATGCAACCGTTAACCAATGATATCGATCATCAAGGTGTGATTTATGAGCAGCTGGATAATAAACCGACAACGGATGAAAAAGATAAGCTGAAAACCGAAATTTATCCGGGCGGTGGTTTGCCGGTTTCCGATCTTACCGCGCGCAGAAGTCAGCCTTCAGAGGGTGGGCCGGGTACCTATAGTCTGAATTTTGATGAAGCCGATTTGGGAGAAGTCGCCAAAGTCATCATCAGCGATATTTTGGGGCAAAATTATGTTTTGAGTCCCAAAGTGGCCGGTAAAGTGACCCTGCAAACCACGAAACCGCTAAGCAAAGAACAGTTGATGCCCACCCTGGAAATGCTGCTGCGCATGAACAATGCCGCTTTGGTTAAAGACGGAGGTGTTTATCATATTGAGCCTGCGGGTGAGGCTTTGATGACGTCTTCCTTGTCTGTTGCCGGAGGTTCCGCAACCTTGCCTTCCGGTTATCAGGTCAAGGTATATCCGATCAGAAACGTCGATGTCGCCAATATCGGTGAAATTCTTAAACCCTTAGTCGGAGAAAAGACGATATTACACAGTGATGTGACCCGCAATCTGCTTGTCGTTGGCGGCACTGCAGCCGAACTTGAGCGCGTTCAGGAAATCGTATCGATATTTGATGCCGATATCATGCGCGGTCGTTCGTTTGCGATGTTTCCGTTGTCACATGTAGACCCGCCGACGCTGGTTGAGGAATTGGATCAAATTTTTAATAAAATCGGCAAAGAAGACGAGAGCAGTTTTTTTAGATTTATTCCTATCGAGCGGATGAATGCTATTTTAGCGATCACCCATCAATCGCGTTATTTAACCGATATCGAAAACTGGATCATTCGTCTGGATCGTGCCAAAAAGGCGTCCGGCGGCGGTGTTAACGTTTATAAAGTCCAGCATGTCAATGCGCTCGATTTGGCCATGGTATTGAGCGATATTTATGGTTCCGCCAGCGTTCAGTCCAGAGGTGGGCAAGTGGCCGCCGGTAGAAAGTCGGTTGAAGTCACAAACCGTCCTGGATCATCATCCTCATCGAACCGAAATCGGCCGCAATCGACCGGTAACACGCCGCAAATCCAGCAGGTTCAAAGAACTTCTCCGGGCTTGGGTAGTCTTTCAGGAGGTACTGGCGGCAGTGCTGGGAATGTCAAAGTCGCCGGTGTCGGTGAGGTCAAGATTATCCCGGATGAGATCAATAACTCCCTGGTTATCGTCGCAACCGCTCAGGAATACAGCGTCATAAAAGACGTGATCAAGCAACTGGATGTGATGCCTTTACAGGTGTTGATCGATGCGACCATTGTAGAGGTAACGCTAAGGGATGCGCTTCAATATGGTATTCAATGGTATTTTTCTGAAGGAAGTTCAGGTATTGCCAGCACTTCTGGGACTGCGGGTACAGCTGATAGATTAACAGATGCAGCAATTACTGCGTTAGCGGCTGCAGGAACAGGTGGGCTCAGTGCCATTTACAGCTCCGGTGCTGTTAAAGCGCTGCTTAAAGCTCAAGCAGAGGATGGCAATGTCAACGTCATTTCATCTCCCTCTTTAATGGTCTTGAATAATCAGGAAGCCAATATTCAAGTGGGAGAGGAAAAATCGCTGAGAACTTCAGAATCTACTCCTCTTTCGGGAGGTGCCGGCCCGACTAATTCACTAATTCAGACAACACAGGTAGAACAACGTAAAACGGGCGTTATGGTTACCGTTAAACCCAGAGTCAATGCCAATGGTTTGGTGACAATGGAAATTGAGCAAAGTGTTGAAAGTTTTGGAAATACTAGTACAAATGGTAACCCGGATATTTTGACCCGGGAGATTGCCAGCTCAGTCGCGGTGCAAAGCGGAGAAACCATTGTGCTTGGGGGGCTAATTCAAGAGAGAAATACATCGTCACAAAGCGGCATTCCTTTTTTGCATGATTTGCCTTTGATTGGTCCTTTATTCGGCTCTACAGTAAAAAATAATGATAGGACCGAGTTGGTCTTATTATTAACCCCAAGAGTAGTGACCAGCCGACAAGACGCCCGACTGGTCACCGACGAATTCAAGCGTAAACTGACCGGCATCTATCAGGATGTGCCTCTGGAAGTGGAAGTACTTCAATAACCCATTTGTGGCAATGCATTATGAAAAAAAGAACCTGCATTTTTATCTTATTATCGTTAGTTTTTTCTTGCCCTGTTGCCAATGCTCAACCCATTGAGGCATCCGATCCCGGCTTTGTATTGCTGGATGTTTTGTTTTACCGGCCTTTAGGATTTGCTGCAACAGTCGTTGGTACCGGACTATTTATAGGGATAAGCCCTTTAACGGCCTTGGCATCGATTCCCCATCCGCACGATGCTTTTATCAAGACCGGCAATATATTGGTTTTAGCCCCTGGCGCGTATACCTTTATAAGGCCATTAGGCGACAGACGCTTCCCCTATGTACCGCCCTCCTATAAACACAAACGGATCGTATCGGATAATGACGTGCCGCCAAAATAAGAGCAGTAGGGCGTTTTCGCGATAGCAAAACGCCGACACGCTTCAAGGCTATGGCGGATTGCCTATCGGCGAATCCGCCTTACGGTCAGAAGAAACTCAAAAAGATCAGAACATTAAGAGCAGTAGGGCGTTTTCGCGATAGCAAAACGCCGACACACTTCGAAGGAATGGCGGATTGCCTATCGGCGAATCCGCCTTACGGTTTACAAAACGTAGGTGGTGGAGATTGTTAGAAGCTGATAATGTCCTGGCCTTTGCTGACCAAAACCACATCAGCCGGTCTCAGGCTGAATATGCCGACAGTTACAACGCCAGGAATGTTGTTGATCGTTCTTTCCAGAGCCGACGGATCCAGAATGCTGAGATTGTGTACATCCAGAATCTGGCAGCCGTTGTCGGTGATACAGTTTTCACGCCATATCGGTTGACCGCCCAGTTTGACCAATTCACGCGCTACAAAGCTTCTCGCCATAGGAATTACTTCCACCGGCAATGGGAATTTACCCAGCACATCAACCGATTTCGATTCATCCGCGATGCAGACAAACTTTTTGCTGGCGCCGGCAATAATTTTTTCACGCGTAAGAGCCGCGCCACCGCCTTTGATCAGTTGTTTATGCGGGTTGATTTCGTCCGCGCCATCGACATAAACTTCCAGTGTACCTACTGAGTTGAGATCCAGAACCGGAATGCCGATGCGTTGCAAGTGCGTTGTGCTGGTCTCTGAGCTGGATACTGCGCCTTCGATGTCGTTTTTAAAAGCTTTAAGTCCTTCGATGAAATGGTAAACGGTAGAGCCGGTGCCGACGCCGATAATTGAGACGCCTTTGATGTATTCTAAGGCCGCTTGAGCTACTTGTTGTTTTAATTCGTCTTGTGTCATAGCGTATCTGTTAATTAAGGTTAGGTGATATAAATAATGTGTGATAATACCGCGTAACAGCTGATACCTTATCCGTTTTTTAGCATGTTAGCAAAATATATTGAGAGAATTTTAAGAGCGCGGGTTTACGATGTGGCCGAGGAAACGCCGCTGGACTTCGCCCCTAATTTGTCCAAACGCCTGGGTAATGCCGTTTATTTGAAGCGCGAAGATCTGCAGCCGGTATTTTCGTTCAAGTTACGCGGCGCTTATAACAAAATAGCCCTGTTGACTGAAAAGGAGCGCGCAGGTGGCGTTATTGCGGCTTCGGCTGGTAATCATGCACAGGGTGTGGCACTTTCGGCACAAATGTTGGGCATAACGGCATTGATTGTAATGCCGAGAACAACACCGGAAATTAAAGTCAACTCCGTCAGAGCACGCGGCGCTGAGACGATACTTCATGGCGACTCCTATGATGAAGCTTATGCTTTTGCCCGGCAGTTGGCAGAGCAAAAGAAGATGACATTTATTCATCTCTATGATGATCCCGACGTTATCGCCGGGCAGGGTACCGTAGGAATGGAAATCCTCAGACAAAAAAACGGCACGATAAATGCGATTTTTGTCCCTGTGGGCGGCGGCGGGCTCATTGCCGGTATTACGGCATATGTCAAGTTTGTAAGGCCTGAAATCAAGATCATCGGTGTTGAGCCGGACGATGCCGATTGTTTGAATCAGGCCTTGAAAGCCCGCAGTCGCGTGACACTTAAGCAAGTCGGATTGTTTGCCGACGGCGTGGCCGTCAGGCAGATTGGTGAGGAACCTTTTAAAGTGGTGCGCGATTATATTGACGAAGTAATCACCGTCAATACCGATGAAATTTGTGCGGCGATCAAGGACATATTCGACGATACACGCTCTGTGGCAGAACCTGCGGGCGCTTTAGCGTTGGCGGGTTTGAAGAAATACGTGGAAGTCACAGAGGCTATCGACCAGACCTTGATTGCCATTGAAAGTGGTGCGAATATCAACTTTGACCGTTTGCGCTACGTTGCAGAGCGGGCGCAGGTGGGCGAACACAGGGAAATTTTACTTGCGGTGAATATCCCCGAAATTCCGGGCAGCTTTTTAAACTTCTGCCGTCTGCTGGGCAATCGCAACGTGACCGAATTTAATTACCGGTATTTTGATGCTGCCCAAGCGCAAGTATTTGTAGGGGTCTCGTCCAGCGGTTCGGGTGCAGACAAAGCTGAATTGATCCATCTGTTACAGACGGAGGGTTTTCAGGTCCTGGATATGACGGCGAATGATTTGGCAAAAGAGCATATTCGTTATATGGTTGGTGGGCATACGCCTTGTCAACTGGATGAAATTGTCTATAGTCTACAGTTCCCTGAAAGACCTGGTGCGTTATTGGGGTTTTTATCAGCTTTGAGTGGGCGATGGAATATCAGTTTGTTTCATTACCGCAACCACGGCGCTGCATTTGGATTGGTTTTGATGGGTTTGCAAATGCCGAAAGCTGAAAGCCATGCTTTTGAAGCGTGTTTGGATGAATTGGGTTTTGGATATACGGAAGAAACTGAAAATCCGGCTTACGCATTATTTGCCGGTGGCAACAAAATGTAAGCGAAGTACTTTATGACGCTTATTTTTCGGCTAACAAACCCCGCCGCTGCTCTTTTTAGAATGAAGGGCCTGTTCCGTCTTAAGGTCTGAAAAGTTAAAGCCGCCCTTTCTGGGAAAGGCGTTTGGGCTCAATACCGGTCAAAATACTTTGTATTTATTCAGGAACGCCGACCGGCTTAATAACCCTCATCCTAACCTTCTCCCTAGGGAAGACGGTCGCTACAAGGAAGGAGGCTGAAAATTTACACTGCTTTTAGGTATGCTGGAAATGATCAAAGACATTCATCGAGACAAACTCTCAAAGCTCAGGATTCTTTATGTAGAGGATGATAGCGAAACCCGCGAGGAACTCAGCATGATTCTTCAATCCTGGGTAGATGTTCTTTATGTCGCGGTGAATGGTAGCGAAGGGCTGAACTTTTACAGGAAGTATGAGCCGGACATCGTCATTACTGATATACAAATGCCCATTTTAAACGGACTGGGCATGTCGTCCGAAATCAAGCGCATCAAGCGCGATCAATGCATTGTCGTGTTAAGCGCTTACAACGATGTCGAATACCTTTTTAAAGCGATGGAACTGGGTATCCAGCATTACATCACCAAGCCAGTGATGATCGACCGTTTGCAGGCGAAACTGACTCAAATTGCCGAGTTTATGAGTCTTGAGAACGAGGCTCTGCGAAGTCGCAAACTGCTTGAGCAATACAAGCTCATGGTCGACGAAAAAGCGATCGTCTGTAAAATGGATTCTGAAGGCTTTATCACGTATGTCAATCAACATTTCTGTGCCTTATCCGGCTATACAGAACACGAATTGATCGGCCGTGAGTTTCGATTCTTATTTGAGTCGGATGAACAGTTTTCGGAAATCCGGTCGGCCTTATCCGGCTTTCGAAAATGGACCGGAATTTTGATCAATACCTCCAAAAAAGGCGGTCGCTATGTGGTTGATGCTTCTTTGACTGCGGTTGTCGCGGAAGGCGATCACATTGAAGAGTATGTCGCGTTGATGGTCGACATCACGGATATGTACGAGAAGCACGAAAGATTATCGCTGCATCTGCAAAATGACTTAAACACGCAAAATCATCTTTTAAACGAGTATGAACGTGCCTTGGAATTGGGCACTTCTTTATGCGTCATTGATCCTGACGGCATCATTGTCAGCGCCAATCCCAGTTTCAGTAACGGCTTGGGCTGTTTGCCCGAGGATTTGGTCGGTTTGCCGTTTGATGAATTAATTCAGGATTACCTCCATTTCAAAGAGTGGGCCTTGCCTCAAATTACGGGGCAAGGTTCGCTGTCGCGCGTCATGAATATGCGCTTCAAGGAAGGTTTGGAAAAAACGTTCAGTATCATTATTGTCGCCATCCATGATGTGCAGGGTTCGCTGCATTCCTTGCTGGCGCTAAGTCAGGACATTACCGATTCGATCCGGCTGAATCGGGAAATCATGGATACTCAAAAGGAGTTGCTCTACGTCATGGGTGAGGTCGTCGAGAACCGCAGCCAGGAAACCGGCATGCATGTCAAGCGGGTTGCCGAACTGTCCAAATTCATTGCGCTTAAATACGGACTCACCGAACAGCATTCCGAAATGATTAAAATCGCATCCCCTATGCATGACGTCGGTAAAGTCGGCATTTCCGACCATATTCTTCATAAACCGGGCAAGTTGACCGAAGAAGAATTCAAAGTGATGAAAACGCATGCCCAACTGGGTTATAACCTGCTCAAAAAACTCGACAAGCCGCTGATCAAAATGGCGGCGAACATTGCCTATCATCATCATGAACACTTTGACGGTTCAGGCTACCCGAATGGCTTAAGTGGAGAAGACATTTCGATTGAAGGCAAAATTGTGGCGTTGGTCGATGTCTTTGATGCGCTGAGTAGCGAGCGCGCCTATAAGAAACCCTGGCCGCATGACGCCATTCTGGAGTACATCGAAAAGCAGAGAGGCAAGCAGTTTGAGCCGGTGCTGGTCGATATTATGCTGGACAATATGGATGATATTCTGGCGCTTCGTAATTTGTATAAAGATTAGACGCCACAGGCAAAGCGGTTATTTATGATTCATCAGCCCTCTTTACCGGATAGCCGGTCCGGCCAAGCCCTCAATGCAGTTAGCTTAAGTGGGCCTGATCATCTGAAACCCCAGTACCGATGTTTGTTATTTCGGGCTTTGAAGATCAAATGCTTTCCTAAAAACCGAGTTTATTTTTTAACCTTCTCTGCCGTCAAACCGATGATGGGGGTGTTTGCGTGCTTCATGCTTACCGGTAATGTTTGGGCTGAACCGTTAAAGACCGAGAATCTCAGTTTGCAGGATTGCATAGAAATTGCCTTGCAGCGCAATCAGCAAATGCAGATATCGAGTGCGTCAATCGCAATGGCTGAAGCTCAGTATCAACAGGCCATGTCCGCTTATTGGCCGCGAATTTCTGCGGATGTCAATGCGCAGCGGGCCGATGAAGACAGGACGTTTTCCGGAAAGTCTACGGTTAATGTGCCGACTCTGGCGGGTACAGTTTCCATACCCTTCGACATGGATGTCAAATTGTTCGATAGAGACATGCTGACCACATCCGTCAATTTGACCTACCCTATTTTTACCGGAGGACGGCGCGGCGCTATTGTCGATCAGGCTGAAAAAGGGCTTGCAATCGCCGAAATCGGTGAACGTAAAACCCGGCTTGAAGTCATCCGTGATGTCAAAAAATATTATTACGGCGCACTGTTTGCTCTGGATATGGAACAGTTGGCCAGCGATACGCTGGAGCGCTTTCAGGTGCTGGAAGAACTGACCGAACGGCTTTATCAGAATGGTTCATTGAAGGTTAAAAAAACCGATTATCTGCGCACAAAAACTTCAACAGCCATTACGCGTTCGTTATTGCACGAAGCCAATTATTCCAGGGAGCTAGCCCACGAAGCATTAACTAACGCGATGGGGCTGGATTGGAACAGCAAAGTAACGCTGGCAAAAGATGAGCAACCTCTGCACTTGAACGAAGAATTACAAACCTTGATCAGCAGTGCACATGATTTTAATCCGGATATCCAGCAGCTTAAATTAGCGGTTCAGGTGACTGAAAATAAAATAACCGAAGCGCGAAGCGGCTATTTTCCGGTTATCGGATTTCAGGCCTCGGCATATAAGTTATGGAACGACTTTGATGGCGGTTTGGTTAACAATGCCAACCGCGAAGGCTGGACCATTGGGGTGGGGTTGCAGTGGAATTTATTCGATGGTTTTCAGACCTCAGGTAAGGTCGATTATGCCAAGGCGCAACAAAGACAGCTGGAAAGCCAGCAAATCTTGCTGGATCAGGCCATGGCGCTGCAAGTCAAGCAGCAGTTTTTAAGACTGCGCAGTGCCGGAAAACAAATGGAAGATACCCGCGAAGCCTCGGGTTATGCAAAAGAAAACCGGGAACTTCACGTTCGCGCTTACCAGGAAGAAATGGTCGAGACCAAGGATGTCATCGAGTCGGAAATTGTCGAAACATTCACGCAAAGCTCTCAATACCGTTCCCGTCACGAATTGGAAATGGCATTGGTTTCGCTTGAATTTTTAATCGGTCAAAACATTCAGTCGTTAAATCAATAACACAGAGAATTTCATGCTCAGATTTCCGGTTTTTCTGATGATATCAACCCTGATCTGTAGTCAAACGGTAAATGCAGAAGATCACTTCCATGAGCTTTTATTCCGTGTGGGATTTTATGTTCAATCGTTTTCCGATGTATCCCGGGGAGATATGGAAATTGCAATGAAGTTCTGGGGAGAGGAGTTGGGTCAGCAGTTGGATCTGACCACTCAAGTGGAGATGTATGACAATATCGAAAACATGGCGGCCGATTTTGCCAACGGTAAAATCAATTTTATAGTTGGATCGCCGCTCAGCGTCATCAAACATTTTAAACTGGACTCGTTAAGTGACGGCTTCAGAGCGGTTAACGATACACGCGATTTCGACAGCCTGGTTTTAGTGGTCAGAAATGACGAGGGCATCAACACGATTAAACAAGCCCAGGGAAAAAGGCTGGTATTGTTAAAAGGTGATGAACTGGCCGCCGTTTTTATCGATAACTTGACGCGCAAATCCAGCGGGACTGATTACAACCGTTTTTTTGAAAATGTAGTTTGGGCGACTAATTCGCACCGGATGGTGCTCGATTTGTTTTTTAAAAAAGCCGATATTGCCCTGGTGTATTTGAAAGCTTATCGTTTGGCGTGTGAACTGAACCCCCAGATCGAAAGAAAGACCCAAATCATTGCAACCTTCTCCTCATTTCCTCGAAGCATCGGGTTTTTTCATAAAGATGTGGACAGTAGTTTTCGCGAATATATTCTTACCAAAGCGCTTTTTATTGATCAGTTTCCTCGGGGAAGACAGTTATTGACATTGTTTAATTCTGAAAAACTTGAGCGTTCACAAGTGAGCGATCTGGACAAAGTGATTTCTCTTTATGATGAATTCAAGCAAAACAAGAGCAGAGCAAGGCGGTGATGTTTTCTGTGCGAAGTTGGGTTTTGAGGGTATTGATTCCGGTTTTTATCAGTATCCTGCCGGGATCGCTCTATGGTCAGGGCGCAGCGCGAATCAATATGGGTTTTTATTTTCCTTCCATCAATGACATTGCTGATCGTACCGATATTGAAGTTTCGTTAACGTTTTGGACCAAGGAGTTGACCGAAGAAGTTGCGATTACTGAATCCCACGCATTTCTTTACGATACCGTTCAAACGATGCGCAAGGCCTTTGACGAGGGCGAAATTGATATGATCATTGCGCCGCCATTGGTTATAGCCAAATATTTTGATAGAGCCATGTTGGCGGATGGCTTTGTCGGTGTTCGCGAAGAGGGGTTAAATAATGCCTTGCTTTTGCTGGTTAACAAAGACCGGATCGATACCCTAAAGGATTTACGGGGTAAACGTGTCATTCTGCCGGTTAATGATGAACTGGCGGAAGTGTTTCTGGATACCCTGACGCTTAAAACCTTTAAAAAAAGCTTTAAAAACATTTTTTCAGTCACTCAACCCAAAATCAAAAATAACCGCATTGTGCTCGATTTGTTTTTCGATAAAGCCGATGCGGCTATTGTTTATCAGGGCGCATTTGATGTGATGGCCGAGTTGAATCCTCAGATTCTTACCAAACTCAAAATTCTGGCGAGCTATCCCGTCCGGGCAAAAAATTTCAGTTATTTTCATAAAGATTACCCACTAAGAGAATTGCTGACCCAAAAAGCCATGAGCTACGGTGAGTTTCCCCGAGCAAAACAAATTTTGGCAGTTTATAAAACACCCGTACTGGATTACTGCAAGGTTGAAGAATTAGAGATGTTCGATGCGCTTTATGCGGAATACCTGGAATTGAAAAAGCAGGTAAAAGGCAATTAGAACAGCTTGCGGCAGGGCTAATGTGTCGTTAAGTCTTCAGGTGTCCAATTAACGGGTATTTTCCGATATCAGTTTATGAATTTAATACGAATGAATGCATAAGAACTTTAACCGATTTCAATTACCCGGGCATGAGTACGGATGAGCTTCAGCGGTAGAAACAAGATTTTTATCAGGGTGTTTACCGTCTTTGGAACGCTGGTGCTGGCGATCACCCTGGTCATTGCGCTGATGATCATTCCCTGGCAGCAGCGGTCTTTGGAACAAATTATGTATACCCAGGCAGTCACGGTATCCCAGTCTATCGTTCAGGCTTGTTCTGACGCCATGATCAGCCAGGACTTTGGTTTTATCGTGGAGCATAATGTCGAAGTGCTTGAGAAAAACGCCGGCATTCATTATGTAATGATCTCGCCGCTGCGCGGTGAACGGATCTGGATAGAGCCAAAACAATGGAAAATAATGGATGCGCCGGATGCGCGATTTGCCAAATTTGAGACCGCTAAAAACGATTTTCATTTTCTTGATCTTTCCGAATCACGCAAAGTTTATCACTTTGTCTATCCGGTCAGTTTCTCAAGCATAGAATGGGGCTGGCTGCATATCGGTTTTTCTACCGATGAATACGATGAATACCTCCGTAATATGTATCAGCAAATTTTTATTATTACTGGTATTTCAATCGTTCTTATTTTGGTGGTCGGGTACTTTTTTGCCCGCTGGATTACGCTGCCGGTTTCAACGATCAGTCAACTGGCGACGCTGGTGGCCGAGGGTGATTTGTCGGTTAAGTCGGATATTAAACGAAATGATGAAATTGGCTTGTTGTCCGATAGCTTTAATCAAATGGTGGCTTCGCTCCGAGAATCGAAGACGCATTTGCAGCATTACAGTGAAGAATTGGAGCAGGAAGTAGACCGACGCACGCATGAGTTGGACGACTTAAACCAAAGTCTTGATCAAAGAGTGCGGGACGAGGTATCCAGGCGGCAGCAACAGGAAGAGTTGTTGATTCGCCAGTCCCGCTTGGCCGCTATGGGCGAAATGATTGGTGCGATTGCGCATCAGTGGCGGCAGCCGCTCAATGCCTTGGGTTTGGTGCTTCAAAACATGCAGTTGACTTATAACCAGGGTAAGCTGGATGACGTCTTTATGTCGCGGAGTATGGAAAAGTCGGAACGCTTGATTACTAAAATGTCCACGACGATCGATGATTTCCGTAATTTTTTTAAGCCTAACAAGGAGTCGGAGCAATTTTATTTGCATGGAGCGATTGCCGCTGTGCTGGAATTGCTGGAAGCGACGTTTAAAAATAACAACATACACACGGAATTGAGTTGTGATGAGCAGTTCAGTATAAACGGCCTGCAAGGCGAGTTTTCTCAGGTAATGCTTAATTTATTGAACAATGCGCGTGATACTTTTATCGAACGTGGCACGTCTTCGCCGCTAGTCCGAATTAATGTAGAGCTTATCCGCGATGGTTGGTATGGCATCAGGGTTTCCGACAATGCCGGCGGAATCGCGACTGATATCATGAATAAAATTTATGATCCTTACTTTACGACGCGTTCAGATGGAAAAGGCACAGGGATAGGCTTATACATGTCAAAGATGATTGTTGAAAATACGATGCACGGCAAATTGACGGCCGAAAATGATGCGGAGGGTGCCGTTTTTATTGTTGAAGTACCCAAAGTACCCGGGTTTCATTTGCAGATTGAAAGGCGGCGAACCGGACGCAGTTAGAAACAAGTTTGTATCCACTTGCTTGATGCGGTTGATTCAAGCCATAAAGAGAGTGGCTGTAAGCGGGTTTTAAATCATTCCAGGGTCAGAATAAACTCCCATTGAGTTTGAGTGACCGGCATAATCGAGAGTCTGTTGCCCCGTCTCAATAAGGCAAACTCTGCAAGTTCGGCGTCGGCGTAGGTTTTCAGTTCATGAAGACTGATAGTCCTATTGAGCTTACGTTCAAATGTTACATCAACCATGAACCATCTTGGTGCGTCTGGCGTGCTTTTAGGGTCGTGATGTTTATCTTCAGGATCATAAGCAAAGTGATCAGGATAACCTTCACGGGTTACGCGCATAAGCCCTACGATTCCCGGCACATCACAATTTGAATGATAAAAGAAAACCGGGTCGCCGTTTTTCATCTCATCGCGCATCATGTTTCTGGCTTGATAATTGCGGACTCCATCCCATTGTTCTGTCTGGTTCGGTCTTAAGTAAAGATCATCAATACTGAATTCGTTAGGCTCTGATTTCATCAGCCAATAGCGCATCTGAGGTTCCTGAAGGTTTTTATCAAAGTACTGTACTTGAGATTGGCGGTCGTCAAGCGGTTATTGCGGTCTATTGTAACCTTTGTCTTTAAGTGTTTGACAAGAGGCTGGCTTGAAAGCAAGAACTTTAGCTTTTAAAGTTCCTGCTTGCATCGATGTTGAGTGGCAAGAAACCTGCTTATTTTAAATCAGTTTAAATCTGTGTATTATCAATTTAATTTTTACTCATGGAGAACATGAATGCATAACGTGACGTTGATCAAAGGGGATGGCATTGGGCCGTCCATTATGGATGAGGCGGTAAGAATTATCGATGCATCAGGCGCTAAAATTAGTTGGGAAGAAGCCTATGCCGGTATGGCCGCATACAATAAGTTTGGAACCCCGATTCCTGATCAAACCCTGGCGTCCATCGATAAAAACCGCTTAGCTTTCAAAGGGCCATTAACCACGGCCGTCGGCGGGACGGGGTTTCGCAGTATCAATGTAGAGCTGCGTAAAAAATACGACCTTTATGCAAACGTGCGGCCTGCAAAAAGCTGGCAAGGTGTTAATACCCGTTTTACGGATGTCGATATTGTCATTGTCAGAGAAAATACCGAAGGACTTTATGCCGGTCTGGAACATTTTCTTACCCCTAAAAAAGATATTGCCGAGAGTTTGGCTGTTGTTACGCGTCAAGGCTCGCAACGAATTGTCGAATATGCGTTTGAATATGCCCGGGACAACGGCCGCAAGAAAGTCACTGTTTGCCACAAGGCTAATATTCTCAAGTACACGCAAGGCCTTTTCCTGGATACCGCCCGTGAAGTTGCAGCGAAGTACCCCGATATTCAATTTGACGAAAAAATCATTGATGCGACCTGTATGCATATGGTGATGAACCCGCATCAATTTGATGTGATTGTTACCACTAACATGTTCGGCGACATCTTGTCTGATTTGACGGCCGGTCTGGTCGGGGGCTTGGGCTTGATTCCCGGCGCCAATATTGGCGAAGATGCCGCGTTATTTGAAGCCGTTCACGGCAGTGCGCCCGATATCGAGGGCAAGAATATTGCGAATCCCACTGCCGTCATTATGGCTGGCATCATGATGTTGGATCATCTTAAGGAACATGCGGCGGCGCGGCGAGTACAAAATGCGTTGGAAAAAGTCGTTTCGGAAGGAAAATTTGTCACGCCGGATCTTAATCCTACATCAGGCGTGGGAACCGATGCGATGGGTCAGGCGATTCTGGATGCCATGAAGTAAGTCATTAAAAGACACTTTCCATAGAACCGGTGGTCCAAGAACTGATTTCTTTTGGTGCAACATAGCTCAGATTTGGTGCGTGATATGCAGAGCGTCATCGGGGTGCAGAGGCTTTGCACAGTTATACATAAATTCGGTAGTACAGGCTAACCTCGGCGGTTAAGGTTTAAAATTTTTGATAAGGGCTCAAAATGTTAGAAGCGTATCGTAAACATGTTGCAGAACGTGCTGCAGAAGGAATTGTTCCTAAGCCGTTAAATGCGGAGCAGGTAGCGGCATTAGTTGAGTTGATAAAAAACCCTCCCCAAGGCGAGGAAGATTTTATTCTCGATTTATTGATCAACAGGGTTCCTGCGGGGGTCGATGAAGCGGCTTATGTCAAATCCGGTTTCTTAACCGCTATTGCCAAAGGCGAAGCGGTCTCACCTATTTTAGATGCCGCAAAGGCTACAGAGTTATTAGGCACTATGCTGGGCGGCTATAATGTTGCGCCGCTGATCGAATTGCTGGACAGCGAATCGTTAGGTGCGATTGCTGCAAAAGCCTTGTCTCATACGTTATTAGTGTTCGATGCATTTCATGATGTCAAAGAAAAGGCTGATGCCGGGAATGCTTTTGCTCAGCAGGTTCTCCGCTCATGGGCCGAAGCAGAATGGTTTACCAGTAAACCGGCTATGCCAGAAAAATTGACTGTGACCGTTTTTAAAGTGGTGGGTGAGACCAATACAGACGATTTATCCCCGGCACCTGATGCCTGGTCTCGGCCTGATATTCCTTTGCATGCCAAAGCGATGCTGAAAATGCCCAGAGAGGGAATAACAAATGCTGAGCAACAAATAGAAGACCTGAAGAAAAAAGGCTTTCCTGTGGCTTATGTGGGCGATGTCGTTGGCACGGGGTCATCACGTAAATCGGCAACGAACTCGGTATTGTGGTTTACCGGTCGCGATATCCCTTGTGTACCTAACAAGCGTGAAGGCGGGGTGTGTATCGGTAGCAAAATTGCGCCGATATTTTTTAACACCATGGAAGATTCCGGCGCTTTGCCTTTTGAGTGTGATGTGTCCGGTATGCACATGGGCGATGTGATCGACATTTTTCCCTATCAAGGGCTGGTTAAAAAACATGATTCAGATGAGATCATTGCTGAATTTTCTTTAAAAACCGACGTGATACTTGATGAAGTGCAAGCCGGTGGACGAATTCCATTGATTATAGGCAGAGGCTTGACTGATCGTGCACGCAAAGCGCTCGGACTTGAGCCATCTAGCGTATTCAAACGTCCGGCAGACCTTGCCGATTCGGGAAAAGGGTTTACTTTAGCGCAAAAAATAGTCGGCCAAGCCTGTGGCGTTAAGGGAATTCGCCCCGGCACTTATTGCGAGCCTCACATGACAACGGTAGGCTCGCAGGATACAACCGGCCCGATGACTCGCGACGAACTCAAGGACCTGGCGTGTCTTGGTTTTTCTGCTGATCTGGTTTTGCAGTCTTTCTGTCACACAGCCGCGTATCCGAAACCGGTCGATGTCGAAATGCAGCATACCTTGCCCGATTTTATAATGAATCGGGGCGGCGTTTCACTGCGCCCCGGCGATGGCATTATCCATTCATGGCTTAACCGAACGTTACTGCCTGATACGGTTGGAACCGGTGGTGACTCACACACCCGTTTCCCAATAGGGATATCTTTTCCAGCCGGATCCGGTTTGGTGGCTTTTGCGGCGGCTACCGGCGTGATGCCGCTGGATATGCCGGAATCGGTTTTAGTCCGCTTCAGCGGTGAAATGCAACCGGGTATAACTTTACGGGATTTGGTCAATGCCATTCCTTATGCGGCTATCCAAAAGGGCTTGTTGACGGTTGAGAAAAAAGGCAAGAAAAACGTGTTTTCCGGCCGTATTCTCGAAATCGAAGGCTTGCCCGACTTAAAGGTCGAACAAGCCTTTGAATTATCGGATGCTTCAGCCGAGCGCTCTGCGGGAGGGTGCACAATCCGTTTGAGTGAAGCGCCGATCAGAGAATATCTGAATTCAAACATCACTTTGTTGAAATGGATGATCGGGGAAGGTTATGGCGATACCCGGACGATTTCGAGACGAATTAACGCCATGGAAGAGTGGTTGGATAATCCGGTTCTGCTTCAGCCGGATGCCGATGCCGAATATTTTGAAATCATCGACATCAATATGAGCGACATCAAAGAACCTCTGCTGGCGTGTCCCAATGATCCGGATGATGTTAAAACGCTATCCGATGTGGCGGGAACAAAAATTGATGAAGTGTTCGTTGGGTCGTGTATGACCAACATTGGCCATTTCCGGGCTGCCGGCAAGTTATTGGATAAATATAAAGGTGAATTACCAACCCGGCTGTGGATGTCTCCACCTACCAAAATGGATCAGTCGCAATTGGTTGAGGAAGGTTATTACGGTATTTTCGGTCGTTCGGGTGCGAGGATGGAAATGCCAGGTTGCTCGTTATGCATGGGTAACCAGGCGCGCGTGGCCGATAATGCGACGGTAGTGTCAACATCGACACGCAATTTTCCTAATCGTTTAGGCAATGGTGCGAATGTTTATCTGGCTTCTGCAGAACTCGCGTCAGTATGTTCGATTCTTGGCAGGATTCCCACTTTTGATGAGTATATGCAATACGCCATTCAAATCCAGCAAACGTCTGAGGATACCTACCGCTATTTAAATTTTGACAAGATCGATGATTATAAAAACAAGGCTGACAACGTTGCTTTGACTTCTTAGTTTGCCTGTAAACAAACAGCCGTAAGCCCGCTTTTGTGTCGGGCCTACGGCTGGTTTTTTTCTGATTAGGCTTTAGCCAATTCAGCGCGCATTTCGTCGATGATTTTTTTGTAATCGGGTTTCCCGAAAATAGCAGAACCCGCAACAAAAGTATCAGCACCTGCTGCCTTGATTTCACGAATATTATCTACTTTGACGCCGCCATCAATTTCAAGGCGAATATCATAGCCACTTTCATCAATTCTTTTTCTCACTTGGCGCAGTTTGTCTAGAGCGGATGGAATGAATGACTGTCCGCCAAAACCTGGGTTGACCGACATCAACAGAATCATATCCAGTTTGTCCATCACATAATCCAAATAATGCAAAGAGGTACCTGGATTAAACACTAATCCGGCTTTGCAGCCATTGTCGCGGATTAATTGCAATGTTCTGTCAATATGAACAGAGGCTTCCGGGTGAAAAGTGATGAAGTTGGCACCGGCTTTGGCAAAATCAGGAACAATGCGGTCAACCGGTTCAATCATCAAATGAACATCGATAGGTGCTGTAACACCGTGTTTTCTCAGTGCCTCGCAAACTAAAGGGCCAATAGTGAGGTTGGGGACAAAATGATTATCCATTACGTCGAAATGGACTACATCGGCGCCTGCGGCCAATACGTTGTCAACTTCTTCGCCCAAACGTGCAAAATCGGCAGAGAGAATGGAGGGGGCAATCCAATTTTCTTTCATTATGTAAACCTCTGAATCGATAAATAAAAAATTATAACTTTTTTTCTGCTCTCAAGGCATAAAAAAGGGCTCTTGTGGTTTGCACAAGAGCCCTTTGGGGAACCAAAAGCTTTTTAGTTAAACAGGTGTAACATTAGCAGCGGTTAAGCCTTTTGGGCCCGTTTCTATGTCAAACTTTACCGTTTGGCCCGGATTTAAAGTTTTAAATCCGTCACCTTGGATGACTGAATGGTGAACGAATACATCATCTTTGCCTTCTGAAGGTTCGATAAATCCAAAACCCTTTGTATTATTAAACCACTTTACAGTGCCTGTTGCCATTTGAAAAACTCCAACTATTAAAAACTATGTTTGACACAGAAGGATAACATTGACAACCCGAGACTGAAGGTTCGGTTTAACCCAATACTCACTTTCTGATGGCCTCATTTTACTGCTAATAATGTAAACCTGTCATCTGCAGATTTGATACAAGCCATCCAGTACCAACGAGTTAGGGCTAACCATGCCTATTACCACTCGGTTTTCAACAACAGGTGCTCTTACCAGGTTATAGGTGGCAAACAACCTTGAGCACAAGCGGATATCCATGTCAGGATGAACATGGATGACTGGGCAGTTCATTATTTCGTAAACGTTGACCCGGTCCGGTGATTTATCCTTGGCAAGGACGTGCCGGGCAATATCACCTGAGGTGATCAGGCCGTATTCGTCCAGGTCATGGCGTTTGTTAACGATGAGTGTCGAGGTTTTTTCCTCTTTCATCATTTTCAGAGCAGCACTAACAGTCGCTGCGCCATCAATCAGAGCGTAGCTGGTTTTCATGATATCTCTGACGCGTATTGTTTTTGTTGTGTCAATCATATTTCGTCTTCCAGTTCGTGAGTGAGTTCTTCAACCTGATGCATGACGCCTATGGCATCTTCCACATCGATTTTAAAGGCGATACCGGTGCCTGAAGTGCTGTCAAATTCGGCAGCTTTGGCTATTTTTTCTAGAATATGTCGGCTCAAATGCTCTTCGACCAGAAACATTAGAACATCCCTTTGGGTTTCAAGTGTCAGGCCAAAAAAGGTCTTGGCTGTTTTAAGGCCTTCGCCACGGGCGTGATTGATGACCGTGGCACCTTTAGCGCCACTTTTACGAGCCGTATCAAGCACTAGGTCGGTCTTGGTGTCTTCTACAAATGCAATAATTAATTTGAAACGCATGATTATTCTCACTATTTGGATGAATTACGGAATTTATTGAGCAGTTCTGCGATTTGGGCATAGGTGAGAACAGCAATAACTGCAAATAGACTGGCAAACGCGATTAAACCAAATCCGTCAATCAAAGGATTGCGACCTGGGACAGTTGATGCGAGGCCAATGCCTAAAGCAGTAACCAGAGGTACTGTTACTGTTGATGTGGTCACTCCTCCGGAATCATAGGCTAGTCCGATTATCGGTTTTGGAGCTGAGATGGTCTGAATAATGACGAGGATATAAGCGCAAATTATAAAATAATACAGCTCACCACCTGTAATGATCCGGATTACGCCTAGCGTGATGCCTAAAGCGACACCCAGTGATACTGCGATACGTAAACCCCATGCCTGGATAGTCCCACCCGAAATCTCTTCAGCTTTCATTGCGACTGCCAACAGGGACGGTTCTGCCAGTGTTGTTGCAAATCCGATACTGGCGGCAAAGATATAAACCCAAAAATAATTTTGCCAGATAACTGATTCGCTATCAGTCGCTATGCCAAGAAATTCAGGAGCGGTCAACTGCGTGGCCATGAGTTCGCCAAGCGGGAATAGTGCCATTTTAAGGCCATCCATGAAAAAAGTGATGCCTATTAATACATTGAAGAATCCTAGCAAGGTTTTAAATGGATGCGCCAGAGGCTTTCTAATTACCAGTAATTGAAAGCCGATAATGATTGCTGCAATCGGTAGAACGTTACGGCAGGTTGTCAGCAAATCCCCGGCAAAATGAAATAGCCACTCGGTCATGCCAGCATACCGAATGCTAATACAAAAATGATGGGGCTCAATGAGGCAAAGGAAATTAAGCCAAAACCATCAGTCAACGGGTTACGGCCTTTGATGGAGCTCGCTAAACCGACACCAAGGGCGGTTACTAAGGGTACCGTGATAGTGGAAGTTGCAACACCCCCTGAATCATAGGCTACCCCAATAATTTCCGGAGGTGCAAATGGCGTCATGATGATGACTATGCAATAACCGCTTATGATCAAATAATGTAAGGGCCAGCCTCGAATAATACGGAGTACGCCAATCAAAATCGCAAATCCTACCGCAGTGGCAACGGTCAGCCTGAGGCCTAATGCATAGTTGTTTATGGCCATCTCGTTATTGGCTATTATGTTACCTTTACTTGCAATATTGGCGGCCTCATTAGCTACAGCAATCAGCGCAGGCTCGGCAACGGTTGTGCCGAATCCCAGGCAAAATGAAAATAATAAAAGCCAGAATAAGCTGCCCTTGCGGGCGAATGCATAGGCCATGGCCTCGCCAATCGGGAACAAGCTTTGTTCCAGTCCCAGCATGAAAAAAGTAAGCCCCAAAACAACAAACAATGAACCGACAATCATGTTAATGACATCTGGAATAGGTTGCTGAATGACGGCTAATTGAAAGACCAGAACAACGGCTAAAATGGGTGCCAGATCCAGGAAACTG
>JAGXSU010000002.1 GCA_018333785.1 Methylomicrobium sp.
ATGCCCGCGATTTGAGGTGGCTCAATCGCGGGCATGGCCCGCTCCTACACTACCGGCTATCGATTAATTGCGGTGAAGTACGGACGAGTGTTCAAGCAAAATACGCCGAACTTCTTCAATAACCTCCGGCTGCCCCTGGCACGAATGGTTCCAGTTAACCACTTTCTCCGAAATCGCTTCGTCGATATGTGCACTCTGGTAAGCCACAACGCCGTCATCCCCTTCTTCCTTAGGCCCGTCGCCGTCCACGGCGATGATCGAATGGGCCGGAATATGCGGGGCTACCGGGATGGATGCCAGTGTTTTTAATCCCGGATTATTGGGGTTCATGTTGTCGGCGGCTGTCGGCGGCCTGCGTAGTTTTGACAGTAATTTCTCGTCGCCGGATGAGGCAGCAGCTTGAGCCAGCCCGCGCATCATATTCTGAGGCAGCGTGACAAGCTTGGCTACCAGTCCTGTCACCCACGCAGATGCGGCCGCCATGGCGCCGTGATGCGGTGTCGAAATGAAAACGACCCGTTTTACAAAGGGCAAGGGTTTGAAGAACAGCGTCCGTTTTAACAGCGCTTCAACATCGGGCGATACCTTGATTTGATCGAACGGTTTGTCGCTGGTCAGATTCCAAAAGCGGTTGCCGGAATCGATTGCCATCATCTTGGTCAGCAAGCCGCCTTGGCTATGGCCTATGACGACCATCTGTTGCAAGGCAGGATCCTTGTGATCGGGATCAAACTCATTGAGTGCATTTTCCAATGCTTGACTCAGCACACCGGCCGAATAAGGCACGGGATTCGCCGAATCATAGATGAACACCCAGATCTGATAGTTCTCGCGGATTCTTTGATCACCTTCCAGCTCATTGATCATTTCACCCCAGCGTAAAGGGCTAGAGGCTGTTCCGTGCACCAACACCAAGGGAATTTTACCTTTACGATAAGGAAAGAGTGTAAACAAGCCATCGTTGATACGATCTTTCGGGATGGCTCCACTGAACAGGCCGCCCTGGATAAAATTAAGAAGCTCCAGAGAATAGATCGGATTATTGTTGAGCCGATACGCATAAGCCGCAGTGGGATCGAATTCTAGAGGCAGTTCTTGATCAGCGACTTTAACGGTGGTCACTTGATCATTCGTGTACAACTCAAGATGCCCTTTGATTTGCCCGCCAGCCAAACTGGAACGTGCATGCTGCAGGCGAGCGATTGCGGTGACCGGTACTTTGGTGCGTGGCCCTAATCGCCGCGACCCGACCACTTCATTCGACGTGGTTCCACTGGAAATACTGGCCGCCAGCGTCGCGCCCAGCCCCGGCGTTCGATAGCGGTTTCTGAAGCCTCGAACATCCAGGAACGCAGTCGAGATAAAATGTTCCAGTTGGTAGCCGCCCCAGGACAGTCCACTTTCGTCAAAGCTTAAATTCAACGTCCCGAATGGCAGTTGATAGGTGCCCGATCTTAATAGCACTTCAACCTCATCGTCTTCATCTTCTTCCGGGTCAGCTAAACCTTGCGCGAGCGCATGATTATAAAGATCGTAAGTCAGCCGGTAACGCGGGTCAGATACTTTGAGTTGGACACCGTGGCCATCGTCTGGAAACAGCAGCGACCAGGCATAAACTGCTGCCGCCAGAAAATAGGCGTGATCGTCCGTTTTTTGACCGTGCAACAACGATAACTCCGCCAAAGCAAACAGTTTGTCCTCATCGTCCATCGGTTTGAGTTCGGCGTGGAGTTCCGCCAGCACTTTCTCTGGTTCGTTTTCGAAGCGATCCATGAGTCCGTTGCGCCTTAGTATCATTTTTGTGGCTTCCGACGGTTGCCCTGCCGACAACGCGTTTTGTGTATTCAATTGATAGCCGGTCTGAATGTTTACCGGATCAATGCCTACCGGTGTCGCGCAACCCTCGACCAGTAATGCAAATAAACAAAACACAAAAAAATTGAAACAACTGCCAACAGTTTGTTTATAGGGAAACGAAGCGATAATTTTGGTCATAAACAAAGGGGAAATAGTGGATAGTTAAGGCCAGGTAAGTGACCCATTCAAGCGGTGCCTTTAATGGTATAAATGTAAATAAGCCACTTCTTTGTTAAATAGAGTGAGTAATCAAACGTGATCCGTTCGCCCACAGCGTATCAGAAGGCTAACCGGTATTTCACAACCCCTATATTACTTGAAAAAGCCTTGTTTGATACGTAAAAACAAATCAACAAGAGTGCATATTGGAATACGTAATGAACCAATGACAAAAGTTCGCAGCTGGTTCTATTGTTTCTAAGCGACACTGAAACAGATCAGGCGCTGGCATGCTATGGACAAAGCGATTTTTCCAGCCCATGATATATTTTCAAAGTAAATGTCGATCGACCATGCTACGCATGGAGTAACAAGCGTGATCTTTTGTTGCAATCTAAATCTATTCGTCAGCCATTTTTCAAAAATCCTTAAATTATGCGCATCGCACTGTCCCTTTGTGTTTTCTTAGTTGTCGTTTTAATCGCTATGGCGGCAGAACACACACCCGGTTTTTTAATACTGCAGTTCAATCAGGTTATAAACCCTGAATTCCCAGGGCAGTAAGTCCAGATAGAATCCAGGTAGGATCAGACTGCCGCCATCCCTAACATACTGCTCAGATCCCATTAAATCTTCAAACCTGAAGACTTGCCCTTGCAAATCCGGCCATGGCAAAGTCAGATAACATTGACTTTGATTCGGTGCGTAATTAACAACGGCGATTGCCCTTTGCCCGGCATCTGCTTGCCAAGCAAATGCGATTATACAGTCCGCTGTCCAATTGCCCTCCCAAGCAGAACGGCATGCCAGCAATTGCCACTGACCATTGCGAAATACATCCAGACGCATGGCGGCCAGTAGGTGTTGGTAGAATGTTTTCAAGGCTGGATCATTCGGCTGTTCCGGACCACGACACAGATGGACGGAAACTTTTTTCGGCCATCCTTGCAATTGCCCCTGGTGAAAGAAGCGCAAGCCGGGACTGAGGTAAGTTAACACAGCCGCGGCTTTGTGAACTGGGCATGGAAAAGTCATAGCAGCACGCGGCTCATCGTGATTCTCTAAAAATCGTGCGGATTTTTGTTGATAATCCAAATCGGCCCAAAAATGCTCACGCACGGGGCGGGCCACTTGATCGCGCAGCCGGTCGTAAAGACGTTTGTCATAGGTGTAGTCGAATCCTTGCTGTTGCAGTGTCCATTCCAGATCCCAATAAACTTCAGCCATAAACACAAAATCGGGATGCTGGTCTCTCACCTTTTGGATCGCCATTGGCCAAAATGCTTCGGTGTTAATGCCCCAGGTTCTTTGAAATATGTCCGGTAAAACCAGCATGGCCATATCGCAACGCAAACCATCGCAATACCCGGCAATGCCTGATAGCTCATTGACCAATGCTGTCTGCAGGTCCGGATTGCTGTAATTCAGTTGCAAGGTATCCGGCCAGCCATCGAAGTAAGGATCACGACCGTAAGCGAAAATGGCCGGGCCTTGCGGCAAATCCAGCAGGATATAGTTTTGAGGTTGTTGAGCCAGTTGCTCTTCGGTACCGAAAATATAATAGTCGGGATGTTCTTGTACCCAGGGATGGTCAGGCGCTGTATGGTTGGGCACAAAATCCAGCATCAACTTGAGCCCGCGCAGATGCAGGCGATCACGCAGGCGCACCAATGCTCCCGGCTCTCCCAATTGGGCGTTAAGCCTATAAGCAGTTATGGCAAAACCGGATCCGCAGATATCTTCTTCTTGTAAGTCGGGTAACTGGGCTTCAAATTCAGCACGCCATTGCAAGTTGGTACGAGATAGCTGACGCCCTGCGGCGCCTGTTTGCCAGACGCTTAGGCAGTAAATCCAGTCGAAGCCCAAATCAGCCAGACTATCCAGTTCGGCATCGGGAATATTGTCAAGGGTCGCCTGCCGTCCGAATTGACTGGACAGTTGACTCAGCCAAACGCGGGTATTGATTTGGTATAGGGAGGGATATAAAGCATGAGTCATGATGGTCTCCCTTCTATAGGGTCTTGGTTTTTATCGGCTTAAATTCGGGCTTTGGTTTCCTGGATTCCAGCCAACCATTGAAAAAAAGTAACGACTTGCCCGCTTTCAGTTAAGGGTGTAGTGTCATTTGCCTACAAATTTCTTCATAGCCGCCATCTCAACATCCTCAGCGGTGAGTATCTCTTGTGTAACGTCGCCCATGGCCTGAATGATGCGGGCGATGCAACCTGTCCAACCCGTCTGATGACTGGCACCGATACCGGCGCCATTGTCGCCGTGAAAATATTCGTAGAACAGGACCAAGTCCTTCCAGTAGGGATCGTTTTGGAACTTTTCGGATCCACCATTAACCGGCCGATGTCCATTACTATCGGGCAGGAAGATGCTGGTCAACCGTTTGCCGATTTCCTGCTGAACCTCAAATAGCGTCATGAAATGCCCTGATCCTGTTGGGCATTCCACCTTAAAAGAGTCTCCATAGAAAGCATAGAGCCGGTAGAGTGAACTCAAAATCAAATAATTGACAGGCATCCAGACCGGCCCGCGCCAATTGGAGTTACCGCCGAACATTCCGGTGTTGGAATCGCCCGGCAAGTAGTCCACACGAAACGCCTGTCCGTTATGATAAAAAACAAATGGATGCTCCCGGTGATAACGCGATAAAGAGCGGATCCCGTAAGGACTCAAAAACTCGTTTTCATCCAACATTTTGGCAAGAACCCGACGTAATTTTTGCTCGTTAAACACCGATAACATGCGACGGCCTGCCAGCCCTTTTTGACTGGGTAAGTGCATATTGACGGTAAACTCGGGATGACGGCGGTAAAAGTCTTTTGCACGTTGGCGAAAGTTTGGCATTTTTTCGAGATCGGCTTCCTCGAAAACCGCAATGGCCACAAGAGGAAGTAATCCGACCATTGACCGCACTTTCAATCGCGTCGCCGTTCCATCCGGCAGGCGGAGCACATCATAGAAGAAACCGTCTTCTTCATCCCACATTTCATCCTGATTTTCGCCCAGCCTATCCATGGCTCCGGCTATCCACAGGGTGTGCTCCAGAAATTTGCTGGCAAATTCTTCGTACAGGGAATCGTGAACCGCCAGCTCAACTGCAATTCGCAGCATCTGCTGGCTGAAAAAGACCATCCAGGCGGTGCCATCCGCTTGCTCAAGAAAGCCTCCGGTAGGCAAGGGTGAACTGCGGTCAAATACCCCGATGTTATCCAGTCCCAAAAATCCGCCCTCAAATACATTGTTACCGTTGCGGTCCTTGCGGTTCAGCCACCAGGTGAAATTAACCAGGAGCTTGGAGAACGCATACTTGAGAAAATTGATGTCACCTTTACCGTCATTGCGCGCCTTATCCATCAAATAGATCTGCATCGTCGCGAAGGCATGAACAGGCGGATTGACGTCGCCAAAGTTCCATTCATAAGCCGGAATTTGACCGTTAGGGTGCAGATAATCGTTCCGTAACATCAAATCCAGCTGGGATTTGGCAAAATCCGAGTCGACAATCGACAATGGCAACATATGGAACGCCAGATCCCAGGCGGCAAACCAGGGATACTCCCATTTATCCGGCATGGAAATGATGTCATCGCAGCAAATGTGAAACCATTCGCCGTTGCGAATCCTGTGGCGTTGCGCCGCCCCCGACCAAGGTGTGACATGGTGCTCCTCCAGCCACTTATCCACATCGTAATAGAAATATTGCTTGGTCCACAGCATGCCGGCCAGCGCCTGACGCATCAAATTGGCCCGTTGCGGATCCTTTGCTTTGATCGCCGCGGGTGTTATTGCGTCATAGAAGGTGTCCGCTTCCTGAATTCGTGCGTTGAAAACAGCATCAAAACCGTCAAACGGAGAATCCATCCGGTCTGGCTCGTTACGGGTCAGCCGCAAGCGAATAACTTGTGTTTCACCGGCACCTACTATCAACTGGAAGTGAGGGGAGACCTTTGTCCCCATCTGAGCCGGATTGATGGCATCCTGCTGCCCATGAATCAGATAGTTGTTAATACCGTCTTTCACAAAAGGACTGGCGTTCTCTCCGGCAAAAAGGCGCGCGTTGTTGGTCTCATTCTCCGTAAATAATAACGGCACATTACTGTCACAATAAAGATAGTAATCGTCCAGAAACTCCTGAAAAAGCGGATCGGTATGGTGAGCATGAACAATACTCGCGCTGGAATTCTGGACTTTTTGCAAAACAGGCTTGTTACCTCCATCTGACCAAGACCAGGTGTTGCGAAACCAAAGCGTCGGTAACACATGGAGTAAGGCGGCATCCTGACCCCTGTTGCTGACGCTGATTTTAATCAGGATATCTTTAGCATCCGCTTTGGCGTACTCGACAAAAACATCGTAGTAACGGTTCTCGTTGAAAATTCCGGTATCAAGCAACTCATATTCCAGATCATCACGGCTGCGCTGGCGGTTGGTGACAATCAGATCCTCATACGGATACGCGGCCTGCGGATACTTGTAAAGATACTTCATATAGGAGTGCGTTGGTGTACTGTCCAGGTAGAAGTAATATTCCTTGACGTCTTCTCCGTGATTGCCTTCGCTGTTGGTCAAGCCAAAGGCACGCTCCTTGATGATGGGATCTTTGCCGTTCCAGAGCGCCAACGCAAAACACAGCACTTGATGATCATCCGAAATGCCCCCCAAACCATCTTCACCCCAGCGATAAGCGCGTGATCTCGCCTGATCGTGCGTAAAATAATTCCAGGCATCGCCGTTGTCACTGTAATCCTCACGTACCGTGCCCCATTGCCGTTCACTGATATAAGGCCCCCATTTTTTCCAGGGGATCTTAGAATCACGCGCTTCTTCTAGTCTGATTTTTTCAGAAATCATTGGATACCACCAGGGACTTTTTTCGTCCGAATAGGTTGATGAAACAAGCAAGGGGGATGAAACGTTCATGTCAGTGAGCGTTAAAAGTATAGCAACAGCTCAGTAGCAGGTCTGGCAAAGAAAGGCCGATTTAAGGCGGATAAGGCCCTGCCCCAGCCGCCAATGGTGTTGAAGGAAGATCTACTGTCGCTTATCCACACTAACTATCTGCAACTCTGGCTTTCGCCGTAAGACATGGGCCTAAAAATGAGTGCCTAAGCCAATCTGAGGTTTAACGAAAAGATTGTGACAAGCTATTTGTTGAGTATCAATAGAAAAATTTTTAGGCGTACTAAAACATTTAAAAACGCGGACTTGCTTTGACGCGGTTGTTTTACGAGGTGAGCGCAGCTTTGTCGACTTTAATCAATGTCTCAACAAAGCTGCGGACAAAGAAATACTGTTACGTCTCTTACTCAAGCGAAGATGAAGCCACATGAAATGCGTCGGAGTAAATATCTTTCAGCGAAGCTCCGTTAAGATAAGCCTGGGTTTTAGTTTGATTAACCATATCCGGGTGGCCGCATAGAAAAACTCGCCAACCTTTCAAATCGGGTAATGCGGCCATGGCAACATCGTTGGCCCGGCCTGTCGCAACGCCTTCCGGTGCATCCCCACGCGACACGCAAGGTGTGTAGTGGAAATTGTCATAGTGCTGCTGCAATGCCTGCATTTCATCAATCCAATACAATCCATCCATTTCCCGGCTACCGTGATATAAATGTATTTTTCCCGTATGTCCTTGTTCTAGAGCCTCTTCTATGATGCCGGCCAAAGGAGCCAAGCCACTTCCTGTGCCTATCAGCAGCATATTTTGGCCCTGATTATCGGGCAGATAAAAACAAAGGCCCTGTGGATCCGATACAGAGATGATGTCACCGACATTGAGTTCTTGATGCACCCATTCACTGAAACGGCCACCGGCCAAACGGCGAATATGAAACGTCAGTTTATGCGTGTGAACTTTACTGTTGGCAATTGAATAGCTGCGCATCAGACCGTCTGAACGCTTCAAATTAACAAATTGTCCTGCATAATAATCCAGTGCGTCCTTGCACTGAATGGTCAGCAAAAGCGTTTCCTGATTAAGTAACACTTTACTGACCACGGTTGCTTCGGTAAAAAAATCAGCTTGATGACTTAAAGCGACAACCATGTCTTTACTTGGAAAACACAGACACGCTAAAAAATAATTCTGTTTGCACAAAACATTTTTTAATCCTTTTTGTGAGTCTTCAGGGGGCATGCCTTCCAGGCTCCGCATCATGCAAGACTGGCAAACCCCTTGACGGCAACTGTAAGGCACATCCCTGCCTTCACGTAACATAGCGTCCAGCACTGTTTCACCTTCATGGCAAACGGTTACCTGTTCATCCAGCGTTATGTGTCTTGAAGTCATGTCTGATTATCCGAATTATTTGCCTAAAACGTCGGCGCGGGTGCTTTCAGCGATTGCCGCTACCTGGCCTACCAGTTCCTCAGGCACTTTCAGTTCTCTTAACGTGCCTGATAAATGCTCCATAACTGCATCAAAGTGGGAATCGTTTAAGCCCATTTTGACAAACCGTGCATGCGCAGTCCGCATATCGGTTCCGGTGTAATTATTGGGGCCACCGAAAGCCATGGTAAGAAACGCTTTTTGTTTTGCAGCTTGTTTTTCTATATCCGAATTATCAAAAAAACGGTTGATTCGAAAATCGCTTAAAACTTTGCGATAGAAAATATCGACTGCCGCATTGACTGCTGCTTCGCCACCGAGTTGTTCATAAAGGGTTGGTTTTGCTTCACTCATGGGTCACTTCCTTCTCGTTATAATTAATTTTGTTAGTTTAAGCTTTGGTGCTCGAAAAATAGTTTAGCTTCGATACTATACTTATGCAATATTTATATTATAAAAGTGCTTATTTTTGTTTATACTCTGCATGCGCACTCGTTAAGCTAATCTGAAAAAGTCCAGGTCCGAGCCAAAGCCGCCTCATATTAACTTTAGAAGTTGACTGAAACAATCATTTACAATGAACACCGTATTGAAAACAGGAGCATTCAATGTCACAGGAAATGTTATCAAGACAGGATCAACTATTGGAATTGCTGCTGAATTCAAAGAAAGGTCTGAGTATTGAAGAAATTGCAGCCCGCCTGGAAATATCCAGAAACGCCGTTAAACAACACCTCACCGGCCTTGAAAACAGTCAACTGTTAAAAAAAGATACGCTGAACAACACTGGCGGACGGCCTTCCCGGAATTATGTATTAACCGAAAAAGGCATTAATCATTTCCCTAAACAATATGCCTGGTTCTGCAGTTTGATATTGGCGGAACTGAAAGATGAAATGAACGATGACTTGTTCAGGGCCTTCATGCGAAGAATTGCGGAAAAATTGGCAAAGTCGCTAAAGCCGCAATTTATTGGAAAAAGTCTGGCAGAAAGAGCTGAACTCCTGGTAGAGATCATGCAATCTTTGGGATACCACGCTGATTTGAGCTCGGGCCCCGTCAATGTTGAACCGGCAATCGAAGCGTTTAACTGCGTTTATCATGATCTGGCTCAACAACATCCTGAACTGTGCGAGTTCGATAGAACCCTGATGGCAGCCCTTCTGGAACAACCCGTTGAACAAACAGGTTGTATGGCTAACAATGACTGTTCATGCCTGTTCAAGATAAAAATGAAGGCTGACTGAGTGTCTAAATTCTAGGTTTTTTGCCCCCCGGCTCTCTCATTTTCAATCGAAGAGAACCGCGGACAAAACAGGCATTTTTATCGTCTCAGCAACAGGCTGCGCCGGAGTCCAAAGAGAGGCTTTTATTCGGCGGCGCGCAATCAAACAACCCAAAGTGAACCGTTTTATCGCCCCAAACATCAAAATGTCCGGCATAGCGGCTGGCGCTCAGCATATCGGCCGTATTACCGCACACCCTTAAAGGCCGGCCGGTTTCAAAATGATGATGATCGTCCAGATCAAAAGCATGAGGATGATCAGGTAAACTGCCTTTGTAGCAGGCAACCTGACCATAATCTTCGCAGCGATCTTCAAGCGCTACTTTAAACGCCCTGACCGTAACTGATCGAAAAGTGACCATTCCAATTTTTTCGGCTACTTCAGCATCATCGAGTGTGATCGGGCTTTCTTTGACAACCCGAACATCAGGACAGCCCAAATCGGATAGAGTCCGTCTGAAATCTTCCCAATATAAGGCTCCTCCAAGGCACTCACCCAGTAAAACCGGATCCGTTTTGAGTGCAGCCGGAATGCGCCTGTCAGAATATACGTCCGAAAAATAAAGCTCACCCCCAGGCTTTAATACCCGAAAGATTTCTGCCAGCACGCGCTTTTTATCCGGAGATAAATTAATCACACAATTGGACACAACCACGTCGATGGAATTATCTGCGATGCCCAGTGCCAGTAAGTCCTCGATATGCCCCTCAAGAAAGGTCACATTCGATTGAGCGTAACCGTATTGCTGAGCGTGCCAATCACAATGTTGCCTGGCGACGGCCAATTGGGCCTCCGTCATATCCACGCCTATGACTTTGCCGGTTTCTCCGACCAGGCGAGACAACAAATAGCAGTCGCGGCCGGTGCCGCAACCCAAATCCAATACCGTACAGCCATCAAGACTGGGAGGAAGCGGAGAACCGCACCCATAAAAACGGGCAAGCACTTCGGGATGAATATCTTTTAGATAAGGCCGCAGATACAGCGGAACAGCGTCCAGAGTACAGCAGGCGCTGGTCTTTAAGTCTTTTGAAGAGGTAAGCACTTGTCCGTAATAATTTTGAACGGACTCGGTTATGGCGGTTTCTGTCATATCAACCTCGATCGGTTAGATAAAATAGTGAGAATATCACATAAAAATGGGATTATTAACGGCCTTTAAATTACAGCTTAAGTCCTGTTTCGGCAAAAAAAAACCCGCATAAAGCGGGTTTTTTTTATCCTTTACTTAAGAGGATTTATTCAATCCAGACCAATTCAACACGACGGTTCAAAGAACGTCCTGCTTCTGTTTGGTTCTCAGCAACTGGGCGATCAGGACCGTAACCTTTAGCATGCATGCTGTCGGTAACGCCTTTTGATCTCAAATAATCCACTACCGATTGTGAGCGGCGTTGAGATAATCTCACGTTATATTTATAACCGCCTTCGCTACTGGTATGACCTTGAACTTCTATTTCTTTACCTTGTGGATACGCTTTCAATTGTGAAGACACGCCATCCAAAATAGCTTTGGCATTAGGTGTCAACTCAGCAGAATCATATTTAAAGGTAACGCCTTTCAATTCAATTTGAACCGGGCAACCTTGATAATCCACTTTACTGCCTGACATTGTGCCTGGGCATTTGTCTAAACAATCGTTAACGCCGTCCGCATCAGAATCGCGAGTAGAGCAATCATCAACGACAGGAATCGGCGCAGGCGCTTCATAATTGCTGGCTACTGCTTGTGGCTTTTCACCAAATGGTACAACAAAACCCACGTTGACAGTCATATCATGGAACTCTTCAGTTCCTGCCTGTAAATGAGCATTCAGATTGTTGTTGTAACGGTAACGAACGTCACTGCGTAACAAAAAGTTATCATGCAGTTCGTAAGTAAAACCTGCACCGGCTTCACCGATGATAGTCGCTCCGCTCTCGCCGCGGAATGAAGTATTCATACCACCTGCGCCAATGACCGTATAAGGGGAAAATTTGTCGCGGAAGAAATAATATTGAAGATCAGCTGTACCACCGGTCAAGTCCCAGCGTCCGCCATTTTCGCTGTTAAAACCTTGGTAAAAACCTTTCAGCTCAACATTGAAATGTTCGTTGAGCATCTTACCGAAGCCCATACCGCCGCCCCAATCATCTTTCGCATCGCGATCGCCGCCTGACTTGATGAAGGTTCCAAAGGGAGCCACATACCAGCGATCATCGGTAGTGTGATCATCCGCCTGCGCAACCGACGTCAAGCCGATAGCAGACAATAAGGCCAAGGCCAATATCTGTTTCTTTTTCATAAAAACTCCTTAGATGAGAAATTAAACTCGTGAAAACCAAATTGCTTACTATCGGGTGTTAATCCACTAAACCCAGACGGTAATAATGTAACGTCTGTCATCCTCAGTTTTATAAAACTGAAAGAAATAAGCGGAATGGCTCAAAAGCAAATGTGGCTATAAGCATACTTTTGTTGCATGCAGTATACACAACGCTCGATTATTGTGCAAAATTTAACTTAAAAAAAAGGGTTTTTTTCCAATTGCACGTTCTTCAATTAAGCGCTAATGCATAATTAACCATTAAAAATCAATATTTTTCAGTTTATGCTTCTAACGGACCAACTTACTCTAACTCCGCAATAGGGCTAACAGTTCAGCGGTTTTTTCCTCCATCAAAACAGTATTGTGGCGTGATTCCACGTTTAGCCTGACCACAGGCTCGGTATTTGACGATCTGAGATTGAAACGCCAGTCGGCAAATTCCATGCTGACACCATCGGTTTCATCGACAATTAACGCGCTTTTCTGGTAAAAACCTCTTACTTTTTGAATAGCGGCTTCCGGATCGGCGAGTTTTGAATTAATTTCACCGGATGAAGGATAGGCAGCAATTCTCTCAGCGACAGCTTCTGACAAACGCAGTCCTTTTACACACAGCAATTCAGCCACCAGCAACCAGGGAATCATTCCGCTATCGCAATAAGCAAAATCCCTGAAATAGTGATGCGCACTCATTTCCCCGCCATAAACCGCATCTTCAAGCCGCATGCGTTCTTTGATAAACGCATGACCGGTTTTCGATTGCACAGGAATGCCCCCCGCTTTGGACACCACATCAATGGTGTTCCAGGTTAAACGTGGATCATGGATAATTTTGGCGCCCGGTGTTTTTTGTAAAAATGCTTCGGCCAGTAATCCGACGATGTAGTAGCCTTCAATGAACTGCCCTTTCTCATCAAATAAAAAGCAACGATCGAAATCGCCGTCCCAGGCAATTCCCATATCCGCATGATGCTCCAGAACCGCTCGTGTCGTATCGGCGCGGCATTCCGGTAGCAATGGATTGGGGATACCGTTAGGAAAGGTGCCATCGGCTTCATGGTGGACTTTGATAAATTCAACCGGCGCATGCTGTTCGGCAAATTTTTTCTCCAGAGCATCAATAACATGCCCGGCGGCCCCGTTTCCGGCATTAACAACCAGCTTTAAAGGCTTCAAATTGCCAATATTGATATACGTCATCAAATGCGCAATATAGTCTTCCAGATGGGCAACGCGGGTCATGGTTCCTTTTTTAATCACCGGCCCAAACTGGTTTTCTTCAGCAAGCCGCTGAATTTCTCGAAGACCCGTATCGCCGCTGATCGGCTTGGCCTGATCTCTGACCAATTTCATGCCGTTATAATCCATGGGATTATGACTGGCTGTCACTTCGACACCGCCTTCAACAGCCATTGATTGCGCGGCAAAATAGATTTCTTCGGTACCCGTCATGCCGATATCAATAACATTCACACCGGCATCCATCAGTCCTTCGGCAAGCGCAATTTTCAACGATTCGGAGGTTAATCTTACGTCGCCCCCTACAACCATCGTTTTAGCTTTTAAATACTCGCCGCTTGCACGGCCAATCCGGTAGGCAATGTCCTCATTCAACTCATCGCCCAGGCGCCCTCTGATATCGTAAGCTTTAAAACACGTTAAATTTTTCATCCTAATGTCCTTGTTTTGAGTTGGGCCTATTTTAGGGTTACCGGTCAAAATTTGTAAGGAAAAATAATCAACTCAAGATTCGATCCATCACATCCATGCATAGTAATGAGAACATCGATGGCCTTACTTGACCGGTTCAGCAGATTGATTTTGATAGGCTCTGACCTGCCGCATGACACTGTTTGCTCCCAGCGTTATCATCGGTTCCGGTACGCCTGCCTGGATTAATGCCGACATGGCCCAGGTATTACAGTTATTAAACAGATGGTAATCGCCGTTTGCAGCATAAAACCGGCTTTCGCCATAGAGGCCCCGCCCCAAATCGATTAATTGGCCCTGTTCATCTCTTACGAAAGAACGGTCTATATAACTTAACATCGCATTAAGGCGCATGGGCGAAATCCGGATGCGCTGCACCTCACTGCTTCGAAAATAAATTCCGGGATCATAGGGGAGACCGACAAGATGCATGACTGAGCCAGTCGGCAATAACAAGGCTTTGATAGCCAAAAATAAAGAAAACGATTCTGCCTGATAAAAAGCCTGGTCGCCCCAACCGAATTCTATAAAACGGACAGCTTCGCCATTAAAAGGCAATCCGGCAATAACACCAGCGACCGCCTTGGCATCGATAACAATACCGGCATGCATACCATGATCAACCACATAAACGGCTATCTCGTCTGACTTCACGGTATGTAAAGCCACGGTTTTGGCACCACACCCCAATAAAACGAGCAAGAGTAGAGAGAAAACAATCAATTTCATAGGCGAATTCAACCAATAAATGCAACACCCAGCAAATTATCGGCATCAATTCCAGCCGTATAATAAAGCTGAAGTTTCCCAATAATTTAAAAAATGGACTGGCATTATGCTTGTGCTGCAAGGATTACCGGGATCCAGGACGCAAGGACTCAGCTTAGCTTTTGCCATCCATGGCTTCTGGATCCCGGCAATCCATACTGGAACGACGGCAACCAGCAAAACCTCGGCAAAACGCCAATTGCCAAATCGGCACTCTATCCGACAACTTGGTATCAATACAGATAAACGGAGATATCTATCACCCGACGTGACAAATATCACCGACATCACGCTGATGCCCACTCTAAAATCATCCTGCTTTTATTAATAGGATAATTTAATGAAAAAAACGCTTTTATTCAGCGCTGTTGCCGCCATTCTTTCAAATACAGTATTAGCCGTCGAACTGGATCCATTAACTCCAGAGCAAAGGCATCATCAGGCCTATGAGTACCGGGAGCAACAGGCCAATTATAATTATGATAATCATCCGGCCCCGCACCCAACGAACAGCGACGAAATGGCTGTACCGCATTTTTATGGACAATTTCATAAATCTTTACCACATTCGGATAACGGCCGAGTCGACAAGGATGCCTACCAACAATTACTCCACGCTATCGAAGCAGGAACCTTTGCTGCTTTTGAGCAAGTCCCGGTCGGCGGCCCTGTCAAACTTGCCAATCCACTGGCAGCACAGGTTTACGATCTTGTAGGAAGAGACAATCACGATTACGGCACTAAACCCCCACCTGCTCTGGGTAGCGCTGAGGCCGCCGCTGAAATGGTAGAAGTGTATGCGATGGCTCTATTGCGTGATGTTCCTTTCATTAGATATTCCCGTAACAGAAGCGTCATCAATATCGCCGATGAACTGGCGAATCTAAAGGATTTTTATGGTCCCACCAGACCTGGATTATTGTTTAGAGGCATTTTTGAGGGCGATCAGGTCGGACCTTATATTTCGCAATTTCTTTATAAGGATATTCCGGCCGGTCCCAAGGTGATCAATCAAAAATACACGCGTTACAAAGCGGGCGAAAACTTCATGACAGCTTATAACGAATGGCTGGCCATTCAGAATGGTCAAAATCCGACTCAATCGTTAACCACTTCCGACGAAAATTACATGTTGACTGGGCGTGATCTGGCGAGATATGTTCATCAGGACTTCACTTATCAGGCTTTTCAAAATGCGGCGTTGATTTTGCTCGGCTGGGGCCCTGGCGTTTGGGATGACGGCAACCCCTATAAGACCGCCACTCGCCAGGGAGCCTTTGTCGATCTGGGGGCTGGAGAAATCCTCGACACTGTCGCTAAAGCGGGTAACGCTGCATTGAGAGCGGTCTGGTTTCAAAAATGGAATGTTCATCGCCGCTTACGACCCGAAGAATATGGGGGGTTAGCCCAAAATAATCCTGGCTTGTTACATGCGCAATTCAATTCGTCCAGGGTTCTTAACCATGTTCATAAAATTTATGGCACGAGATTATTACCCATGGCCTATCCGGAAGGTGCCCCTACACATCCGGCCTATCCCGCCGGGCATGCGGCTATCTCTGGTGCTTGCGCTACTGTGCTGAAAGCCTTCTTTAAAGAAGACGCCATCATACCTTCGCCGGTGCAGCCGAGCGCTAATGGCGTTTCTTTACAGCCAATCAGGGATGTATTGACCATCGGGGGTGAAATCAACAAACTGGCTTCAAATATTAGTTTAGGCCGCGATTGGGCTGGGGTTCATTATCGCAGTGACGGTAAAGAAGGCATGTTGCTGGGCGAAGAGGTGGGTATTGCCATTCTTAAAGATTGGCACGATGCTCATCCGGAAGTCCCTGCGCTTACACTCAAGAAATTTGATGGTGAAGAAATTCAAATATAATCGAAGGCATGAGTAGGCAATGAGAAGAGGTCTCCTCTTTAAACAGCGATTTTTGTAATTTCGCGAATTCATTTTCAGGGGGCTTTTGACTAGCCATTAACGCCGCCAGTCCGCGTAAGCGAATACAGAGATCACAAGGATGTGAAAGTTCAACGCCATCCATGGCATCTAGGCCCCGGCAATCCGTGCCGGGGCAACACCCACTTTTAACCCATACATAACCTTAAAGCTTTATATCAGCATTTCAACTTTTTCCGGGTATCAGTCCTGTGAGCCGGTAAAGCCGACCTTCACCAACTTTAGAGATAATTCCTTCGTCTTTCAACTCGCCGATGGTCCGAGAAAATGTTTCTCTTGAAGTCCCCAGCATAGAGGCCATATCTTCATAGCCAAAAAAACGAACGGTATCGCGGTTATCGCCGCTTATTTCTAAGAGGTATTTCAGCAGGTTCAACACTCTTGATCGAACCGCGCCCGATGACAATTCACTAATCCAGCGATCCGCAGTCGTCAAGTGCTGCTCCCAATGGGCCATCACTTTTTCGTTAAGCCATGGCTTTTCTGCTTCAAGACGTTTAAGCGTAACCGTGTAGATACGACACACATCGACCTCCTGCAACGCAATAGCGGTATGGCGATATGTTTTTCCCAGCAGAGCTTCAAGACCAATAATGGCGCCGGGGCCCAGCAATCGTAAAATACGCTGCGAACCATCCAATTGTGTTTGAACCAGTTTCACGAAGCCGCGGCGAATCGAATACACCTTGTTGCCACGGTCCCCCTGATTGTAAAACAGGGTTTGTTTCGGATATCGGAAATTATCAATGGGTTCAAGTATTTGGTCAAAGTCGTCATCCTTCAGGTCAGAAAACAACATCATTTTCCGAATACCGCACTGCTTGCAATCAGAACGGCCCAACCATTGTGGGTTAGTACATAAGGAACGAGTCCGCTGTTTTTTCATCAAAGATAACTCACGCTGTTAATGGAAGATTTCAAATCAAATACGCGCACCTCTTCAAACAAAAACTATTCCTCGGATAATTCCCTTTCTGCCTCTAACCAATCATCAAGTTCATAACCTGGATCAAACCCCCTATGTACAGACTTGTAATAGGCAAGTTCAGCAATCCTTGCTTCACGATTTGGAAAATCGACCGTGTTGAGAGGCTGCTCAGCGTCTGAACCCCTCTCTGAATGAACTTTTTCTTCTGTGGATGACATGTAACACCTCGCCATAATTATGATTTTTCAGGTTTTAATAAGCTGAGCAACTACCTGATTCAGAGCTGATTATTACGCCTCCCTCAAATAAAAGTAATCAGGGTAACTACTTAGTCAGTTGAAGTTTCCAAGCATTTAAGTGAGCTGTGTTTGCATTGATAGTTGCCGTCGTTCCTGCGTGGATTTCCGTAGCCGTATGACCGCTCAAGGGAATCTATAAGCCATGGATGGCAAAGGCTGCAACCCAAGCACATGGCAGTCCGTTTTTGAAATTATTGGGAAATATCAATTAGTCAAAACGTCTACCCCTATCATCAATACTTAGTCACTCTTTTAGCGGACCAAAATGAAGGTGACGCAAAAAGATAAACCATTCTGAATAGAGACATTTCGATTTGAACAGTGCGATTAGTTTAGAATTGGCGCTTAATAGGACTTTGGTCTTTTCGTTTATTTCAATTTGAAACAAGCCCCGATGGAAATATTGCTGGTAGAAGACAATAATGATTTAGCCATTGAATTGGCGGATTTTTTTGAAGCCCAAGGCCATTCGATCGATGCAGCAGCCGATGGCATTACTGCGCTGCATCTAGCCATCGTCAATCACTATGATGTCATCGTGCTGGATTTGAATTTACCGGGAATCGATGGATTAACAGTCTGTCAACGGTTGCGCCAAGAGGAAAAATGGACACCGATATTGATGTTAACCGCCCGAGATACGCTGACAGACCGCATTAAAGGTTTTGAATTCGGAGCTGATGACTATCTGGTCAAGCCTTTTTCTCTCAAAGAACTGAACTTGAGGTTAAGCGCGTTGGTCAGGCGCAGTTCCGGCGTCAACCGGTCAACCACTTTAACCGTCGCTGGACTTGAGTTAGACGTTAAAAATCATCATGTAATGCGCAATGGCATCAAAATTGATCTCACCGTGATTGAATTTAGAATTCTGGAGTTATTGATGAGAAAATCACCCCATGTGGTAAGCCGGGATGAACTGTCGCGGGCAATCTGGCAAGACTCTCCCACTGATGCAGATACCTTGAAAGTCCATATTCATCATCTACGCAGTGCTATTGACAAGCCCTTTGAAAAGCCTTTGCTGCATACCATCAGAGGCATAGGCTATCAGTTGTCGGAAACTCATGCGCTATCAGCATAAACTGCGGTTTCGGATTTTTCTGTCCTACCCGGTACTGGGTCTTTTGATCAGTCTGATTGTCATACTGTTTTTTTGGTTTTCGTTTGAGCAGCTGGAACAGCAATTGAGTAAGGAGTTTCTCACTGAAGAGCTTGAACACTTTATAGAACTGACACAAAAAAATCCTGAGGTGACTCAGCAAATTGCCAGAAACTGGGCTGTATACAAAATCGATCTAAACCAAGCCTCAGAAACCCTTCCCTCTCTGAGAGGTTATGTACCCGGTATCTTCGAAATCATCTTGAACAACAAACACTATGATGTCGTGGTGATGGAAAAGCACGGCTATCGCTATTACATTTTGCATGATGAGTCTGATTTTCGGGTATTGGAAAAGAAGCTGATGATCTATGTGCTGTCAGGCACCCTGATTATTATCTGTGCGGCTACCTGGTACGGTATTTGGCTGTCAAAAAAGGTGATGCTCCCCATCATCACTTTGGCAAACCAGGTTAAAAATCTGGATAGAGAAAAAGTAAATACATCACTGGTCTCTCATTATGCCAATGATGAGGTTGGATTTTTGGCTCAGGAATTTGATGTCTATCTCAACCATATTCATTTATTGATCGATCGCGAACGCGAATTTACTGCCAATGCCAGTCATGAACTGAGGACGCCACTGGCCGTCATTATGGCGGTCACCGAGAGTTTATTGATGCAGCTAGACTTGCCGGAAAAACTAAGACCCAAATTACAGCGAATTGAGCGTTCTGCCAAAGAAATGAAAAACCGCTTGGAAGTGCTTTTAACGCTGGCCAGAAATCCCGAGAATGAAACGGAATTGAAAAGCCGAACAGAATTAGCGCCGCTGATCGATCATTTGCTTGAAGATCATGCGCATTTATTGAAAAAATCAGTGCGATTGGAAAAACTTATCCATGGACAGCCGGTTGTATCAGCGCCCTACACCATCATTTCCATGTTACTGTCTAATCTGATAAAAAATGCGTTTAGCTACACAGATCATGGCAGCATTCTAATTCAGGCGGATAACACATCCTTCAGGATCACGGATACCGGCAGGGGAATACCCGACAGCCAACTTGTCCGTATTTTCGAAAGAGGCGTAAAAAGTGATTCAAGTCAGGGCTTAGGCTTGGGTTTGTCGATTGTGCAACGCATTACAGAGCACTATAACTGGCGGCTTGACATCAAAAGTACCGTAGATAAAGGAACGACCATCATACTTTTTTTTAATAATTAACCAAAAGTTAACCATTCGCGAACCATTTATTAACCTTCCTTCTATTAAACTGCCTCCGAAACATCAGTAACTGGAGGCTAAAAATGTCATTGACTCAGTTTAAAGGCCAAACCCGGCGATCGGGATTGTCTCTTTTGCAGTTTAAATTCAATAGTGCTGTACTCTCCCCTTTTTTTATATTTCCAGTCATTTTAGTCGTGCAACATTTTAAATGTTTGCCTCAACTATTCCTTGATTCACTGTACCCCCCCTACACCGTATTTTCGTCTATGAAAAAAGCCCATTACGCACGGGCCGGCCGGTTTATCGCTCAATGCATTGCTTGAGCCATGCCGCAACAGATTTTTAAATTGTCAATGATCACTTTAAAAAAGGTTTAACGCATGTCTTCAAATCCATTACCTAGACTTCCTGAAACCGGGTTAGCTGGATTAAAAACCAACTGGCGTGCCGATTTACCGGCCGGGTTCCTGGTTTTCCTGATTGCCTTGCCCTTGTGTTTGGGGATATCCATGGCCTCAGGATTTCCGCCTTCAGCGGGTATTATTTCCGCTATTGTGGGCGGCATTTTGGTCTCGCGTATCGGCGGTTCTTATTTAACGATCAATGGACCGGCCGCAGGACTGATCGTGGTTGTGCTCGATGCTGTCCAAACCTTGGGCCAGGGCGATTATATGGCAGGTTACCGGTTCACCTTAGCCGCTATTGTCGTAGCCAGTCTGTTCCAGATTGCGTTGGGATTAATGAAAGCGGGCCGGTTGCGATCTTTTTTTCCGGCATCGGTGGTCCACGGCATGCTGGCAGCGATTGGCATCATTATCATGACCAAACAAATACATGTCATGATGGGTGTCACGCCGAAATCCGGCAGTTTGTTTTCTTCGATGGCGCAATTACCATCCAGCATCCTCAATCCCAACTATGAAATTGCGATTATTGGTGTGACAGGTCTGGCAATACTCGTGCTTTGGTCCATTGTAAAGCATCCCAATGCAAAGCGAATTCCGGCACCTATTCTGGTGGTTCTCGCGGGAATGGCACTGGGCCGGTATTTCGATTTGAATCATGAACATGTCTATCTATTTTTACCGGATGCTGATTTTTTACCCCATCACGAAGATTCTGTAGGCCCTAAATTCTTGGTCACTATTTCAGAAAATTTCCTGAGCAGTTTTTATTTCCCGGATTTTTCAAAAATCAGCTCAATGGAATTTTGGGAAGCGGCCATTACCATTGCATTGGTCGGCAGCCTCGAAAGTCTGCTGAGTGCAGCCGCAGTCGATAAACTGGATCCTTTTAAACGATCATCCAATCCTGACAAGGATTTGACGGCAATCGGTGTAGGTAACCTGATTGCCGGCAGTATCGGTGGTTTGCCGATGATTGCCGAGATTGTGCGGAGTTCCGCCAATATCAATGACGGCGCAAAGACAGCCTGGGCGAATTTTTTCCATGGCTGTTTCATGTTGTTATTCGTGGTGCTATTTCCGCGACTCATCCATAGCATACCTTTAGCGGCGCTTGCTTCGCTGTTGGTGTATACCGGATTTCGTCTGGCTTCTCCTACCGCCTTTGCGAAAGTCATGGGGATAGGCAAAGAACAATTGTTGATCTTCGTCACCACCATTATCGGCGTACTCGCAACCGATCTGCTGATTGGCGTATTGATAGGCATTCTGGCCGAATTTGCCATTCATTTGGTACGAGGTGTCAGGTTTAATAATTTGTTCAAAATCCATTTGGTCATGGAACAGCGTGACTCCGGTGAGCATTTGATAGGCCTTACCGGCGCAGCCATTTTTTCCAACTACATGCCGCTTAAAAGTGAATTGGAAGGCGTTGAAAGGGGTAAATCCATCATCCTTCAACTCAACAATGCCTACATGCTTGACCACACGGTCATGGAGTACTTGCATGACTTTAAAAACAGCTATGAAGCACACGGTGGACGCTGCACATTTATAGGCATGGAGTATCACGACGCTTATTCCGCCCACCCATTGGCCGTGCGCAAGATGAAACGCAACAATATGTCTCGCCGGAAAAGCGATCATCTGGGCGTTTAGAAGAGAATCAAGACGACAACTCGTCAAAACCATGAATGGCGCTAGTTAACCCATCCGCCAGGACCTCACTCATTAAAAAGTGTCTCCAGCGCCTTATCCCGAGGTAAAAAGATATCCTTATGGCTTATCGAGAACATACGCAAACGCTAATGAGCAAGACCGCCAGGCACGGAAAAGATCAAGCTTTTGATCTCTCTGCCGTGATAGAGCGCATTGCTCATTGGCTGCCGACCCAAGGCCCTTTGAAAGACTTTATTCACCATAACACCTTGCATGCCGTACAACATTACCCTTTTCACGAAGGCATCGCTGTGGCTGCTAAAATATTTGGCGCCCGCAGTTATCTGGCTTTAGAGGATTACCAGGAATTGTACAGGCAAGGACGTATAGGGAATAACGCGCTGGATTGGGCTATTGCAAAGCTCGGTTCTGATCAAAACCCTGCACAACTTCGGCTGGATTTATTCGAAACCGACGACAGATGTCATTATCCGCCTCTGTCATTGGCCAATCATGGTCTGCGCAGCACCTGGCTCACACGGCTTGAGATCGATCTCAACGCCATGGTTCATCCTATTTTGTTTCGGTTGCTGGCAAACTTTCTGGATCAGGGTATTAGCCGTTGGAGTTTACCCAAGGATGGCGAATCGTTTTGGAATTGCGTCACCCGCTTGGCGCAAAACAGTTTGATGCCGCTTTATCCCTTAAATGAACCGGCTGCACGACAGTTGCTTAATAACACACCGGATCAGGTTATTTTAAGCTGCCTTGAGAAAATCGTCGGTCAGGAATGCTACTACGAACAGTATTTGCTGGAGATTTTACTGGCGCATCCCGGTTGGTCAGGCATGGTGCGCATGATCGAACTCAATCCCGAGACCTTGTTGGCCAAGCGTGATATCTCATTGCAACAGTTGCTTGCCGTTGAGCTGGTGTGTGAACTGGCTTGTTTGAACAAGAAAAAAGCGCAGCAGTGGCAGAATTTATCGTCAGCGCTGTCCTTTGACAAAATGCCATTGCTGGCTGACATTGTTGCCGAACCGGAAGTGCCGGTACGCTTAAAGATCTGGCATGAAGCCATGGAGTGGGCGCTTCATGCCGAATTACTAAAAGCGCTTCAAACAAAACCGGAAGCATCTGTAACACATAAGAACACTCAGCCTGCCGTTCAGGCCTTATTTTGTATTGATGACAGGGAATGCTCGCTAAGACGCTATCTCGAGGAAATCAGTCCGACAGTTGAAACATTTGGCGCGGCGGGATTCTTTGGTATCGATTTTCTCTATCAGGGAATAGATGATGCCTATCCGGTTGCGCAATGCCCGGTCGCGATCACGCCCAAGCATTTGATCAAGGAATCAAACCTGCATCAGCCGCCAAATAAGAAGTCCAAATCAGCAACTACGCCGGTCCTGCACTTCACACCGCATTCTTTGCTGCGCGGCTGGCTTTACACCCAAACTTTAGGTTTGGGTTATGCCGTGCGTATGGCATGGAGCGTTTTCAATCCCAGCTCGCGTTTACCCCGTATCAGAAGTTTAAGTGAATTGGACAGCCATTCGCACTTACATCTTCTGCGCGAATCCGACCAAACCAATGAACAAGGCCATTTGTTGGGATTTACCTTTTCGGAGATGGCGGACCGGATCGGCGGTTTACTGCGTAATATCGGCTTGACCCAGCACTTTTCACCACTGGTCGTGGTGGTTGCGCACGGTTCCAGCAGTGTCAATAATCCGCATTTTGCCGCCTACGATTGTGGGGCCTGTGCAGGCAAACCCGGAGCACCGAATGCCCGGGCCTTTGCCTGGATGGCTAATCACCCTTCAGTCAGAAGCATTCTCGCTGAGCGCGGTATATCAATACCGGACAGTACGCAGTTTGTTGCTGCGATGCACAATACCAGTCGCGATGAAATAACTTACTTCGATCTGCCCGGTAAAGGAAAGCCGTCTGTGCCGGGTTTGCATGCGTTTCAACAAATTATGACCAAGGCTTTACAGCGCAATGCCCGGGAGCGTTGCCGATGGTTTGAATTAGGTCCTAAATCGCCGGACAATCAAATGGCTCATGAACATGTTAGAGCCAGAGCTTCATCCATTTTTGAACCCCGCCCGGAACTCAATCATTCCAACAATCTTTATTGTATCGTTGGCCGCAGATCGCTCACTCGTGATTTGTTCCTGGATAGACGCGCATTTTTACATTCCTACGATCCGACCACCGATGTTCAAGGCGATATCCTTGTCAAAATAATGTCGGCAATCATTCCTGTGTGCGGTGGCATCAATCTGGAATATCTGTTTTCTCGTATCGATAACTCAGTCTATGGCGCCGGCACCAAGCTTCCTCATAATGTCATCGGCTTATTGGGTGTGGCAAATGGTGTCGAGGGCGATTTACGCACCGGTTTACCGTCGCAAATGATAGAAGTGCATGAGCCTGCGCGTTTGTTGATCGTAGTTGAGCAATCCTGTGAAGTAATCGATAGCACCCTGGCTAATTTGGGCGAACTCAAGGAATGGCTGGATAATGAGTGGGTAAGACTGGTTGCCTGCTATCCGGTCAATCGGGGCCTGTTTCGCTATTCCGTTGAAGGCTGGGAAGACATAGACCTGAACGCGCAAAAGGACGTTCCTGAAGCCGCCCATTCCGAGCCCATTATTACGGGCAAAACCGCGACCCTTCCTGTCCATCGCTTGATCAGGAGACCTGCATGAATGCCTTGATTTTAGTTACCTTGTTTATTCCGTTACTGGTGTTTTTATTGATCTTCCTGACGGACCATAATGAAAAAAAAATAGCCGTCATAAGCTTTTGGGGCAGCCATGCGCTGGGTATCAACGTTGCCGCTCTGCTGGGTTTATGGGCTATCAAGGGCTTTCCACATTGGGAGTATGAATGGTTCACGCTCTATGCTGCCGACGATTATCGCTTTCCCATTCTGTTTTATCTGGACAAAACCGGTGCCATTTACCTGCTTTGTGCATGGGCGGTATTTGCCATCATCGTAAAATACTGCCGTGTCTATTTGCACAGGGAGCCCGGCTATCAGCGCTTTTTCATGACCATTTTCAGTTTCATTTTCGGTTTGAATCTGATCATATTGGCCGGATCCATTGACATGTTGTTTGCCGGGTGGGAAATTGCCGGAATTGCCTCTTTTTTGCTGATTGCATTCTACAGGCACCGCGTTCAACCGATACGCAATGCGCTACGTGCTTATACGATTTACCGGTTTTGTGATATCGGACTGCTCTTAGGCACCTGGATGAGCCATTTGTTGTTTCATGAAAGCCAGCATTTCAGTCAGCTCGAAGCACTCTTTGATAACCCCGCGCTTCCACCGGCCGGTTTTGGGGCGTTGCTGTTATTGTCATGTTTGATTTTAATCGCGGCATCGGGTAAGTCGGCCCAATTTCCTTTCTGCTTTTGGCTGCCCAGGGCCATGGAAGGACCGACACCGTCCAGTGCGATCTTTTATGGCGCCTTGTCCGTTCATTTGGGCGTGTTCCTGTTACTGAGAACAACACCGATCTGGACGCATCTTCTGCTGACCCGCTTTATCGTGTTCGGCATCGGCTTGATGACCGTCATTGTCGCCAGTCTGAGCGAGAAGACCCAGTCGAATATCAAAGGTCAAATTGCTTATGCATCGATCACCCAAGTGGGATTTATGTTTATGGAATTAGCTTTGGGGCTGGAAATGCTGGTGTTGGTGCATTTTATGGGTAATGCCTTTCTGCGTTGCTATCAACTGCTGGTTTCGCCCTCGATTGTCGCGCATCTGCTCAGGGTGGAAGGGTCTGCCGATACTCAGTTTTACATCAATAGCTACGAGCGCTTCCATTTTTTGCCCGCTTCGATCCGCAATACCGTGCCTGATGTGTTGCAAAACACCTTGTATGTATTTTCACTGCAGGAAGGTAATCTGGAAATGCTGGTACGCGGCTTGTTGTGGAACCCACTGAAAAAACTGGGTGCCATTATCAACGGCCTGGATCTGCCCGGAAAAGTGTTTTACAGCATTGGCCTGTGCTTGCCCTTTGTGTTGGCGTTCATGTCAAGTGATGCAGGAACTCACTACTTAGCGATGCCGCTGGCAATCTTTATGGTACTGGCCTCGGTCAGTGCGTTCAGCCAGAAACACAGCCCCTTCAAAGTCTGGAACTCGATTGGTTTAAGCGCGGTGTTTGCAGGCACGGCGATATTTTTTCTAAACCCAAATGCCTGGGCAGATGTTGTGATTTTTGCCAGCGGTATTGTTCCAGCCTGGTTATTGGGGCTTTGGGTGATCAAAAAACTGCTGGGTAGCGATCGGTTTGATGCCGCGCCATTTCTGTACCGGGCTTACGCAGAAACCCGGCCTACCTTGTCACTGTGGCTATTTGTGAGCTTTTTGGGAATAGTAGGATTTCCTATATCACCGGCATTTTTGGGCGAAGACTTATTGTTGGCGCATGCAAGCCGTCATGATCTTTGGTTTGCTTTGCCTATCGCCATCGCATTTGTGATCAACGGTATCGCCGCCGCGCGGGTCTATCAAAGGTTATGTATGGGAAGGCCGGTAGAATTGCTTATCGATAACTTGAGCCATTAAAACAACGGCTTCGTTTTTATGTTTTGAATATCCCTTTCGCATTTCAAATTTCGGGAGTGCCTAAGGAGGCAACGGGTTGTTCGGCAAAGGCTATGCCAGCATAGATGCTGGCATAGCGACTAGAGGGATGGTTTTACGGCGTCCTTTAACGGGCGCCCCGGTGCCGAATTTCGATCTACGAGGGTATATTTACCCTTCGCGAACCTTATCTATAGCCTATGTAGCTCAGGATATATAAGGCAAATATTCAGTTTGATTTAAGGTAGAATTTCTAACATGAGATATTATATCCCTTATCAAAATACCGGTTAATTTACTTTGATACAGCTAACAAATTTGTAAATATGAATAAAAAATGATGAATTCAAAGAGTGATAAAAATGGTTTTTTTACGGTTGAATCGACTATGAAGCTATCAGTAGTGATACCGGTCTTTAATGAGGCTGAAAATATAATGCCGTTGCTGTTTGAAATTCAAAGCGCTTTAGCGTCAGTAACAACTTATGAAATTATCTATGTTGACGATGGCAGCGTTGATGCGACAGCGGCCATTCTTAAGGATGCCATGGCCAAAGTCCCGGCATTAAGAGTGATCAGGCATGCGCAAAGCTGCGGCCAGAGCCGGGCCTTGCATACCGGTGTTAGCGCGGCAAAATATCCCTGGATTGCAACTCTGGACGGTGACGGCCAGAATGATCCTGCGGATATCATGCATTTGTGTGCAGTATTCTCTGAGCAAACTCAAATAGACCCGCAGTTATGGATGATTTCCGGTTGGCGCAAGCAACGACATGACTCTGCATGGCGAAAGATTACATCAAAAGTGGCCAATTTCGTGCGGGGAAATCTACTGGGTGATAATACCCCGGATACCGGATGCGGTTTGAAACTGTTCCTACGCGATCAATTTTTAAAGCTGCCTTATTTTGATCATATGCATCGTTTTTTACCGGCACTGATTTTAAGAGCGGGGGGACGAGTTCACTCCGAACCGGTAAATCACAGGCCAAGAATCAATGGCCATTCCAAGTACGGCACTTTGGACAGATTAGCCGCAGGCATCATTGATCTGATGGGTGTCATATGGTTAAAAAAGCGCAGCCGCCTGGTTATGGCAATGGAGGTTCAAAGTGAATAATGAGTCTTATTGGTTAATCCTCGGCTTTCTGGGACAGGGCTTGTTTTCAGCTCGGTTTGTGGTGCAGTGGATCAAAAGTGAACGGGAGAAAAAAAGTGTATTTCCTGTCGCCTTCTGGTATTTCAGTATTGGCGGAGGACTCACGCTGCTCGCTTACGCCATTCATAAACAAGATCCGGTATTTATTATCGGTCAGGCAAGCGGCTTGTTTATTTATTTACGTAATTTATATTTTGTCGTTTACGAAAAGAATGCCGCACTGCAGACATGATTGTTATCGGACCCTGGACCACTGACCCCTTCGACAGGCTAAGCCATGGAACTGAAACAGAATCCGGAGGCTATCTCCCGTATTTCGCTTACAGTAAATAAGGGCTACGCGAATTGATTCACTGAGTAACAGATGAATTTATTAAACGGAAAACCGCCTTTTTGCTGTTCATAAAGGCTATGTTCGCGATAGTAGTTGAAATTAAATCAATACCGTCATTCCGGCATGGATTGCCGGGGCGACGTCTACTATTAACGCGGACATAGCCTTCATAAAGAGGCCTCTTTGGGGGAATAACATAAACAACCCCCCTGCTTTGCCGCGGGTGATTTAACTTTCCAATTACTGATTTTCCACTATTCCCGCTAGCCTTCTGATTTGAGGTTGTCTCGTGCGCTTAAAACTCTCTAACCCGATTTGGCTGATGCTCCTGTGGACCGGCTTGGTATCGGTGTCATTGCTAAACCGGCCTTTATTTCCTATCGATGAAACCCGTTACCTGGCTGTGGCTTGGGAAATGTGGAGTCGAAATGATTTTTTGGTGCCCTATATCAATGGACAACCCTACAGTCATAAGCCGCCTTTTCTGTTTTGGTTAATGCAGATGAGCTGGGGTATTTTTGGGGTCAATGAATGGACGCCTCGCTTGATCGCTCCTGCATTTGCGCTGGCTACGGTTTTCCTGACCGTGCCTTTCGCACGGCTACTTTGGCCGCAACGTCCGGTAATTGCCGATTCCGTCCCGTTTATATTACTGGGTTTTTGGCTGTGGATTGTATTCAGCACCTTAACCCTATTCGATATGCTGTTGAGCTTCTTTGTGCTGCTGGGCCTGCACAGCCTGGTTAAGGCTAGCCTTACTCACGCAGGTTTCAAATATTGGCTGCTGTTTGGGTTGTCTGTAGGCGGAGGAATCCTGACGAAAGGCCCGGTGATTCTGATCCATTGTTTGCCGGTCGCGTTACTGGCGCCTTGGTGGGCCCAAGAAACCGAGACCAACGGCATCAATTGGCGGCATTGGTATCTTGGGATTTTACTGGGTTTATTGACCGGCGTTTTAATGGCCTTATCTTGGGCCCTTCCAGCAGGATTTGCAGGGGGCGAGGTTTATCAAAAAGCTATTTTTCTGGGTCAAACTACCGGTCGATTGGTTAATTCATTTGCACATGCCGCTCCTTGGTGGTGGTATCTTGCATTTTTTCCGCTTTTTTTATTGCCTTGGCTGTTGTGGCGTCCATTTTGGGCAGGACTGCCCACCCTGAAACTTAACGAAAAAGGCGTCCGATTCTGTATTGCCTGGTTTTTACCTGTATTTATCGCATTTTCTTTTGTCAGCGGCAAACAGTTACATTATTTATTACCCGAAATACCGGCATTGGCGTTGCTGATTGCCCGAACAGCGGATGGCGCGCCATTGAAAAAAGGCTGGCAATTCCATCATTTATTAACAGGCATGACCCTCTTGGTGGGTTTGATTGCCGTAGGTTTGTCCAGAGTCAGTGATGCGCTTTCATGGCCGGAAACAGCCGAATCGCTTTTGCTCGGTTGGGGAGGTTTATTACTGATAAGTGGGGTTGTCTTAAGATTCATTGCTGTTCAGTCAATCAAGCATTCAGCGCTTTTGATCTGCCTGACATCGATTCTGTTGTTATCGGTGACGTCATCTGCTTACTTTTCGCTAAAGCGTCAGCGCTATGATATTGAACAACCGTCCAAAACAGTTGCCAATTTGCTTGCTGAAGGTAAGGCCGTCGTTCACTATAAAAAATACCATGGAGAATACAACTTTTATGGGCGGTTACCACATGGCTTGCCGGTAGTATCCGATGCGTTGAAATGGTCAAGGCAGCATCCGGAGGGCTATATCATTATTGCTTACAAATCAAAAAAGCACGTTCACAGAGATGGCGTCGTTTTTCAGCATGCTTTTAAAAATAAAACAAAAGCGATTATTTCAGCCGATTTTTTACTCAAGGATCCTGAATTACAAGCGTTATTAAACCAATAACGTTTCATAAACTTGAAAAAGTGTAATTAGGTTGGGTTGCATGCTTTTCGCAACTCAACAATTAACACCAGGGTCTTGAAATGTTGGGTTGCTATCGCAAACCGCAGCCTACACCTTACTGAATAGTTACGAAAAAGTTAGACGGCATTCTTCCTCTAATTATCATTTTTTGCCGGGTTCAAATCGAACTGGACCGTAAATGCAAAACGGCTTGAACGCTAAAGCCGCCTAACTCTTCAGAATGGCTGAAAGTTAATGCACCGTCATATTGATCCGTGATTGCCTGGGCAATTGACAATCCCAAGCCCTGTCCATCTATGCGCTCATCCAGCCGGATTCCTCGTTGCGATAATGCCGACAAGTCGGAATCCGGAGCACCGTTACCATCATCCTCGACTACGATACGAAGCTGATCTTCGTCATAAAAGCGAATGACTACTCGATGTTTACACCATTTACACGCGTTATCCATCAGATTACCGGTCAATTCCAGCATGTCTTCCCGGTCAATCATTAAGCTTTTGACACCATTGAATTCTGCATGAATCGACAGTTGTTTATCGTGGTAAATCCGGCTCATCGCGTGGATCAAGTCCGTTATTTCCTGCTCCACGTTAAAGCTGGTGTAGACCGAGCCGGGTCCTGCCAAACGCACTCGTTTTAATACACGATCGATGATGCGCTGCAGATTGGTAGTCTGCAAGATCAACTGAGCTTGTAGGTCTGTATGGTGCTTTAACTCATCTTCATGAGCCAGTTGCTGCAACACCGTTAAAGGGGTTTTCAACGCATGCGCCAAATCACCTAATGAATTACGCTTCCTTTGCAAGCGTTGCTCCATGATTCTGAGCAAATCATTAACTTCGTTGACCAGGCCGGCAACCTCTTTAGGTACATTGGTATCGAGTTGATGAAGCTCACCTTGCTCCAATGCCTGCAATTGATGCTGAATTTTTTTTAACGGCTTGAAGCCGGCCCGAAGAATGATGATTTGGATTGCAATCAAGGCCATCAATAAAGCGAAGGCCAGCTCCGTATAACCCTTTTGAACAAAGTCAATCATGACAAGCGCCTTTGAAAAATCCTCGGCAACTGCAACGGTCACGGGAGTCCCGTTAAGTGAAAACGCTTGTGCCAGTATCAATAATGGCTGTCCATTAGGCCCTGGCGTAAAAATCCGTAAGGTTTGCCCTGGAGACAGGGGGGGAACTTCAAAACTTAGACTGGCCAAAGAGTCTGATTTGATGACACCTGATGAGGTAATCACCAGATAATAATTACCCGACAACGGCCTTTTATAGACCGGCTCAATGGTAGCGGCATCGACGACAATCTGTTGATCGGCGGTGATTGATAAAGCATCCATGATGCTCTCTCCGTCATGGGCAAGATGCCCTGCCAAATATTCTTCGGCCAACCGATGCAAAGTTGAACCGGTCATCGACCACAGGACCGTGAAGGAAAAAATTAAGCTCAATAACAAGCTTATACTGAGCTGTAACTTTAAAGACTTCATGTGTCAACATCCTTAAAAACATACCCTTGCCCTCTACGGGTCTCAAAACGCTCCTTGCCCAGTAAGCGCCGTAGATGATTGACATACACTTCAATCACATTACTGTTTTTATCCGAATCCAGGTCGTAGACCAGATCGGTCAAAGCGGATTTGCTTAACACCCGGCCAGGGTTAAGCAAAAAACAACGCAACAAGCGAAATTCTGTGCCGGTTAATTCATGCATCAAACCAGTTTCCGTAGTCACTTGCTGACGCGCTTCATCCAATGTCAAGCCCCCCACTTTTAGCAACCCTGAAGGTTGTCGATTAGCTCGGTGAATCAGGGCATTGATGCGGGCTATCAATTCTTCGATATGAAACGGTTTACCCAGATAATCATCGGCACCGGCCTTAAACCCGTCCACTTTTTCATACCAGGCATCCCGTACAGTCAGAACGAGCACGGGTAAGGTGTTAGAACAGGCCCGCCAGCGGGTCAAAACCTCCAGGCCACTGCGTAAAGGCAAACCCAAGTCAAGAATGGCTGCGCTGTAAATGCCCTCATTACCCAAAAACTCGCCCTCAACGCCGTCATAGGCAACATCAACGGCAAAGCCTGCTTTTTCCAAAGCCTTTTTTAATGACTTAACCAAATCCTTATCGTCTTCTACCAAAAGTAATCGCATGAATGCTAATCCTGATTGTTATCAATTTTCTCATGCCATTTTTAGACTGAGAAATAGAAAATCTGAAGTTTCTCAATAATTTCAAAAACGGACTGCCATTATGCTTGGGCTGCTGAAATTATCGAAAGGGTCTGCGCAAACGGAGTCAAACTCATTAAATAAAGCGCTTTTCGCCTGAGGCGTTGAAGGTTTGCAGAGTCGTCATCCGGTCGGAACGACGGCAACTATTGATGCAAAAAATGCCTTATTTTTTACCTGTGGTAGTCCGACAAAGTTCCGGGCGGCACAGCAGCTCTTAACGCATTCAACACGGCAAACACATCGATAATTTCCTGGGTTATTGCACCGGCCACAGGGGATAAATAACCCATTCCTGCGAACCCCATGCCGATGATGCTTAACGCCATGCCGCCGACTGCACTTTGCAGTGCAATGGAACGCATCCGTTCACCAATATGAAAAAGCTCATCCACTTTCAATAGCGAACTGTCCATGATGACGGCATCGGCGGACTCGGCGGTAATATCACTATTTTGTCCAAATGCGATCCCAATGGTGGCCGCCGTTAATGCCGGGGCATCATTGATACCGTCGCCCATAAATACGGTTTTGGCCAACTCTGTCTCTTTGCGGACCAATTGCAATTTTTGCTCAGGTGTTTGTCCGGAATACACATGTTCAATCCCTACCAATTCCGCCAGGTATCTCACTTCCGATTCACGGTCTCCGGAAACCAACATGACTTTGTCAAACAAATGACTGGGTTTTAAATGGTTGATAAAAGACGAACTATCGCTTCGAACCTCGTCACGAAACCTTAAAGTAGCGGCATAGCGATTATCAATGAGGACGATGCATTCCATACCGTCAGCGATAGGCGGCAAATCAGCGACTTGCATCGGTGTGTCGATCGTGAAGTGTTTTCGGCTGGTGATTTGAATCTGCTTATCAAGCACATAGCCTTTGAGACCTTTTCCAGGCAGCTCCTGAATATTGGCAACTTCAGATAAAGGCACCGCTGCCTTTTCAGCCGCCGCTACGATAGCACTGGACAAAGGGTGTTTAGAGTAACGTTCGAGGCTCGCCGCGTAACGAAGTATGTCATCCTTGGAAAATTCAGAAACAGGCAACAATTCCGTGAGAACCGGACGCCCATAAGTCAAGGTCCCGGTTTTATCAAAAATGGCCGTCCGGCAACTGCCTATTGTTTCGAGGATCGCCGGATTTTTAATCACAATGTCGCGTTTTGCTGCCAGCGAGATGGAGCTGATAATAGTTACCGGGATACCGATCAACAGAGGACAAGGCGTTGCGATAACCAACACAGCCAAAAATCTGACGGCGTCGCCACTGAAACCCCAGGCAATCAATGCGATTGTCACGGCAATAGGCGTATAAATCGCCCCCAGTTGGTCCCCTAACCGCCGGAGTGTGGGCCGTTGTTGTTCGGATTCACGCATGACATTCATGATTTTGGCGTAGCGGGAATCGACCGCCAGCTTGTCTGCCTGAATGGTCAATCCCGCATCGCCGTTGATAGCGCCCGAAAGCACAGAGGAACCAGCGACTTTTGACATCATATAAGGCTCGCCCGTCAAGTAGGATTCGTCCATGATTCCGGAACCGTTAATGACCGTACCATCAACAGGACAGATTTCATGAGGCAGAATAACCAAGGTATCGCCAATCTTAACGTCCTCGATCGCAATATCGATAATACCCTCCGCCGATGTCCGGTGAGCCACTGAAGGCATCCGGTTGGCCAAGGCATCCAGCACTGACGACGCTTTTTTTACTGCATACGCCTCAAGTACCGAGCCCCCTGAAAGCATTAATACAATCAAGGCACCGGCCAGATATTCATCCAGCAAGACTGACGTGATGATGGCAATTCCGGCCAATAAATCAGCGCCCCAATCCCCCTTAAAAAGTTTGGCTGTCAATTTGACTATCAACGGCAAACCGCCTGCCAGCAGGACTACGATAAGCGGTAACTCCATCAAGGTCGCGTTGAACTGCAGACGGTTGGCAAACAACCTGAATGCCGAGTGATCCAGCCAAATTTGCACCCCTAATGTATAGTGATCGTGGGCTCCACTCGGGTTAAATCCGTAGTTTAATATCAAATAGCCTGTTATGCAGCCAAGACTGAACACCGCAATCAACGCTTCAAATGAAAGGGGTTTTGCGTGAGTACTTTTAGTAACGGCCATAGGAAAATGTTTGAGTTAAACGGATGAATTAAGCGCAGATGGGGTTATTGCTTAGACTTGGTTTTGATGAACTTATAGCCCGTCAACATGGATTTCACCAAACTTTCGCCGTGCAAACGGCTTTCGACTATAACACCGACAACATGCAGAACCACTAAAAAAAGCGTGAAATTGGCAAAAAACTCATGAATTTCCTCCCAAAAGTCACCGTGACTGATTGCAAATCGAGCCAGAGGCCCAGCATGTTCCTCCGCTGCATAAACAGCCAAACCGGAAATGCAAAGCATCAGGAGACTGATAAATAACAGCAAGATCATGGCTGAACCGGCTGGATTATGCCCGATATAACGCTTAGCCTTTAAAGTGGCCAAGTCTTTCAAATAAGCGAGAGACGCCGCGGGTGAACAAATAAAACTTGAAAACCGGGCAAACCGGCTGCCCGTAAAACCCCAAATAAAACGAAATACCATCAGACCGATAACCACATAACCCGCATAAACATGCGGTGTTAAAAATTCCTCTTCAGTCAAGTAGGCAATAAAAAAACTCAATACCAGCAGCCAGTGAAATAACCGGACCGGTAAATCCCAAACCTTTATTTTGTCTTGCATATTGAAACCCTCGTGAAAAAAAACAGAATGTTCACTACTCGCCTGCTTGGAATAAAATGGGAAGCGTGAGTAGTTATCCTGAATGAATCATAGGTAAACAGCCTGAAATCAAACTGAAAATGTTAAGGTTTTAACTGAGGACTTACGAATCCTACTTTATTGAACGGCACAAACAGTAAGACGGAGCACTTCAATATGAATACTAACACTGCGATAATCATCGCTTTTCAGCCCTGGGTATCAATGGCAACTCACAAGACGATTAACTCTGAGTAAAGTAATAATAACCCTGGAACTTAAGCCGACTGAAGCATGAAACGGAAATACCCCTTTTTGACTAGACTGTTTTATTGCAGCGTCTTATCCACCAGTGTACTCACTCTGATGAGTTGTACTCCACGGGTATTTGAGCAGCCCTATTCCCTATCCCCGCCCGATGCCACAATCGCACCGGGCATTGCGGTTCCAAGCATCCGCGAACGCATGATTTTTCTGGCTATTCAAGAATGGACCTTATTCGGCAATCCCGTCGCCGATTATCAAAGCGATCCGCCAAAATTGATTTTTCCAGATCAAAAAACCCCAGCCAATGAGGCTCACCCTGCTCTGTTTTCACGGGTAAATATGTACTGGCAAAGCGTATCATCTTTGCCGCTGTTCGGTTATGAAGGCGAACTTCGGCCCTGGTCGGCCGCCTTTATAGGCTGGTTGGCAAGGAGTGCGGGTGTTTCCGAAAGTGACTTACCTTCATCGGTACTTCATTGGGATTATATTGAACACATCCTCAAACAAAGTCCGCCAGGACGATTTATCGCCCGCGATGCGCGTTCTCATGCCCCGAAACCGGGTGATCTGATTTGCGCACCGCGCGGCAAAAGTTTTATCGATAAAGTGGATTCTTTCACCAACCTGGCTAGAGGCGCCTATCACTGTGATTTAGCCGTGAACCGTCACGAGCGCAGTCTGTTAGTGATAGGCGGCAATGTTCTGGATGCAGTGAGCATGACGGAAGTAGAACTGGATGCCGATAGCTATGTAGTGCCCACTGCCGACAGACCCTGGCGCATCATAATTGAACAAAGAACCCCATAAACTCAAAGGTTAAAAATGTTTGTATTTAACCCAGACTGCACAACTGATGCCAACAATCACAAAAGCATAATTTGCAAAAAAAGACATTACCTGTCCCGGAGAGTGTGAAACAGCATCACGCAGATGCGGCGTCACAAAAATAGTCCATAGCAGCGCAGGAATCAGATAAAAACCAAAACCCAAAGCGGCATGTAAAACGGCATTTTTGCCTTTTTTGAGCGCGTTTTTATAATACCAATACGAAATAAGTAAAGCCGAAATTGTTCCAATCACCAGACACCTCCAGTAGAAATAGTCAATGCCGTTAAGTTAGGCGTATTTTGTAGGAGCGGGCCATGCCCGCGATTGAACCACCTCAGATCGCGGACATGGCCCGCTTCTACAATACTGCCTGTCGATTCAATGCGTTGGTAGATAGAGTAATGCATTACATTAAAGGCAGAATTTGATCCAGAATTTTACCGTTGGTGACCAGTATCTGTTTCGGAAAAATACCTTCATTGCCCTTAAAATCGGTAACGGTTGCCCCGGCTTCTTTGGCAATCAAGGCGCCGGCAGCAACATCATATAAATTAAGCTCCTGTTCCCAGAAAGCATCGACCTGCCCGTCCGCCACCATACAAATATCCATGGCTGCAGAACCAAACCGTCTCTGACCGGTCGTTCGCTCGGCGATACGGCAAAAACGTTGCAAGTTGTTTTCTTGCAAATAGCTTCTCAGGCAGGCAAAGCCGGTCGCCACCATCGCATCACCGAGAACTGTTTCGGATGATACAGTGGTGGGTTCGCCGTTTTTAAATGCACCTTTACCCAGCTCCGCGCAGTAATAGTCATTGACGGTGGGTACATAAACCGCACCAAATACGATCTGATTATCGATTTCCAACGCCACACTGATAGACCAGAAATATTGCCCTTTGGCAAAAGAATGTGTACCGTCAATGGGATCGACAATCCAGCGACTGCTCTGATCCGCAGTTTGTCCGCTTTCTTCTCCCCAAAAACCGTATTGAGGGTATTCTTTTGTCAGGACCTCTTGAAGATACGCTTCAACGGCCACATCGGCAGCGGTAACAAAGTCGCGAGGTTTCTTTTTATTGATGCTCAGGTTTTTAAGATCTTTAAAATGGCTTAATGCGATCGCACCAGCTTCACGCACAATTGTTTCAAGCCGAGCAGATGAAATTGACATCAAATGTAACCTTATGTTGAGTCGGAAAATAAGGGTGTCGATTCTATCATGACGAATCGTCGGCGTCGTTTATCAAAAATGTTAAATGTATCCAGCTTTGTTATAAGTCTAATTTTTAAGGGGGTAAAATGAAACATCCATTCTTACTTCAATACCGCCCATGGATCCTGGCCTGCATCAGCCTGACTTGCATCATGGGCGTGTTGTTTTTACCGGCAATACCTCAATTTCCGGGATATCACGGATTAGCCGATGATCGCACCCTCTGGGGTATACCGAATATGTTGAACATCATCACCAACCTACCCTTCACACTCGTTGGTATTGCCGGCATCCGCTTGCTTGCAAAAGCGTCTGCACTGAACGTAATCATCGAACTGAAGCCCTGCTATTACTGGTTTTTCGCCGGTATCGCAGGCGTTGGCCTGGGTTCTATTTATTATCATAACGATCCTTCCAATGACACGTTAGTGTGGGACAGACTGCCGATGTCCCTGGCTTTCATGTCCTTTTTTTGCATTATTCTCGGCGAATATGTGTCAATAAAAATGGCTAAATCACTCAGTTATCCTTTGTTGCTCATCGGAGCAGGATCTGTCCTTTATTGGTGGTTGGGCGAAAAACAGGGGCAAGGTGATCTGCGCATCTATGGATTGGTTCAGTATCTTCCGCTGGTGCTGATGCCGATCATTTTGCTGATTTACCCAGCCAAGTTCTCACACGCAAACCGGTATTGGATTTTTTATGGCTTGTATGGGTTAGCCAAGATTTTTGAAATAGGGGACCTGACGATTTATCAACTATCGGGATTTATCAGCGGACACAGTTTAAAACACTTGGCGGCTGCGGCAGGTTGTGCCGTTTTTTTAAGACAACTGATGATCAGAAAAGCCCGTTAAAACTGAACTGTTTTTTGACTGGTCAACACGTTAAGATTGATTTAAGCTCTACCGCAAATTAACCTCAGGCAAAGAGTTAGACTTTAGCCGTATAGGGTTAATCATTCAGTTAATCAAAGTGTCAAGAGGAAATCAGTGTGAGAATAAAAGTCGTCCTATTAATGCTACTCCTGACAGGATGCGCCTCACAGACCCAACAGGTTGAGCCGCCTAAAACAGCGAAGCCGCAGGTCAAGCAACCCGTTTTGATTCAAAAACCGGTAACTCAGATTCCATCTCTACCTATGCCGACTGGCCGTTACTATGCACAGCAAGTGACCGGAGACTATGCCCGTTATACGGAATTGGCAAAATTCATCGATTCCATTCATCAAAAGTACGGGATAAGCCCTGAATACCTCAAAGGACTGTTTTCACAAGCAAAACGAAAGAACTGGACGCTGGATTATTTGAGAAAATCCGATGCAGACGCGGGTTTGACGCCAGGAGGCACGGTGAGTCCTCTGCCGGTTAAGCCGTCCAAAGGCAGTTGGACCCGTTACCGGTCCAAATTTTTGGGCGAACGGCATGTCAACGGCGGCGTTGCTTTTGCCAGAAAATATCAAAACACCCTGCAAAAAGCGACGCAGACCTACGGCGTCCCGTCCGAATACATCATCGGCATCCTGGGCGTGGAAACCTCTTACGGGGGCTTTGTCGGCAACCACCGTATTCTTGATGCACTCACAACGCTGGCCTTCGATTATCCGCGCAGAGCAGACTATTTCCGAGGAGAACTGGAAAACTTTCTGGTCATGACGGCCCGCGAACGGATGGACCCAGCAAAACCCGTGGGTTCATTTGCCGGTGCCATGGGACTGGGCCAATTCATGCCCAGCAGCTTTTTGAACTGGGCCGTTGATTTTAATGGTGACGGTAAAAAAGATTTGTGGAATCCAGAGGACGCCATAGGCAGTGTTGCCAATTATTTTGCGCAACATGGATGGCAACCGGGTAAGCCCGTCGTTACGCGGGCCAAGCTTAAAACCAACCAACCTTTGAATATCGAGTTTGGCTTGAAAACCCGTTACCTGTTGCCTGAATTGAACAAGGCCGGCGTTTATCCGGCTGAGCCATGTGCTTGTAATGATCCGCTGAATTTATTGCTGCTCAGACATGAATCGCATGATGAATATCGCTTAGGTCACCCCAATTTTTATGTCATCACCCGTTATAACCAAAGCACTCATTATGCAATGGCTATCCATGAACTGGCTCAAACGATCAAACGGGCTATTTAAGAACCGCTGGTGTTAAACAGAATGCTCTAATCCGCTTCCGAAAAAGATTCTAAAAATTTTCGGGAGTGGCGCGGGAATGCACCCTCTCTTTCCGGCAATTTAAAAACTCATCGTAAGCAATCTGGAACTTTACCGGCGAAACAGCGACGCGTATTTCCCGCATGTCCAGATCAGAAATCGCACTCAAATAAATGAAAGTCGGCGAGTGGCCTTGTAATAGAGCATCCACCATAGTTTCTGCCGCATCGCCATAGGCGCTGAGCCGACTAAAATCCTTGATTTTTTCGGGGGGATCCAGGTAAACCGGATGTTTATCAAAAGACGCATCATGATGCATCCATTGCGCAGGAGCAATGGCCAAATCGGCCTTGATAATCGTCGGCCTGACGCGATATTCCTGAATTGAAAACCTGAGTGCTGAACCCGATTGATGGGCAAACTCGGCTTTTCCATAATGCGGAATCTCTTGTGTCAGCAGGCAAGCAGACTTGGTTTTGCTATGAACCCAGTTTGCTTCCAGCATGGGCACGTCATAATAGTCCGCGTTGCTATTCAAGCTGGTTAGAATGAGACAGATACTGATCAAAAAGATATTACGCTTCATGGTGCGCCATCGTTTGTGCCAAACCGATTGTAAAAAAGATTAATAAAGCATTAATCCGGAGTAAGAACTGACTGCCTTGATTCAACAGCAAGCCGGTTCCACTCTCTTTATCGGCAACAAGCGCGCGTAATTTAGTTCTTCAACAAAAAAGAATTGACGACGTCGATAAATTCGCCCGGTTTTTCCACATGCAACCAATGTCCGGCATTCTCAATCGCTTTAATTCCGGCATTTGGAAACACGCCATAGACCGCATTGGGATCGGTATAATTTGAATTACCCCCCACGACAAACAACACGTCTTCGTGTTGATAATTCATGCCATTGGTGTCGGGAAAATCGATGATGTGAGGCGCTGACCGGTAAAAGAAATCCAAATTGATGCGCCAGCTGAACGTGCCTTGTTCCAAAACGAGATTTTGAAGCAGAAACTGCCGGAAGCTTGCCTCAGGTATAGCCGCTTCCAACCAGCTATCAGCGTCTTTCCGATTGTTGAGCTCAGCTAAAGGAAGATTTTTTAACGTATTGATTAAATCGTTAAAACTGTGCTGATACGCTACCGGGGCAATATCAACAATGATCATTTTGTTAATCCGCTCAGGCTGGTTCAAAGCAAACCACATAGCCACCTTGCCGCCCATGCTGTGACCCAATAATGCAGACTTATCCAAACCCTGATCAGCCATAAAACCGGCCAAATCCCACGCCATTGAAGGATAGTCCATCACCGGATCATGCGGCGACCGGCCATGGTTGCGCTGATCGACCACATAAACATGATGTTGCTGTGCCAGTTGCTGAGCTATTTGCCGCCAGTTTCTGGAGGACGCAAAAAAACCATGCAAGATGATCAAAGGCGGATTCGCCGGATCACCAAAGCTTTCAAAAACTAATGGAACGGTAGTTGGGTTCATGCGTAATTAAAAAAAGCGCCCAGTATGCCGCCAAACACGCCACCCCAGACAACCAGCCAGCCTAGATGCTGACGAATGATTTTCTGCACCATCTCTTTGACCAATTGGGGCGTCAATTCCTTTAGCCGATTGTCAATCACTGTTTCAATCCGACCAATGATATCGGTACCGATTTTATGGGCATCCAAACCTTGCTGAAGCGCATCTTTAAAACGGTCGGATTCAACCATTTCGCTGAGTACATTTTTCATTTTTTCGGTGAACGGTTCTTTTAGCGGCAACAACGCTTCTTGCCCACCCATCATCATCAGCATACTGCCGAACGACGAATTCATGATTGACGACACCAGGCCTTCGTAGACTTTGTCATAGTCAACCGCGTTTAAAATCGGATCAAGATTAAGAATCTTGCTGCCCTCTCTTTCTTCTTTCTGAATAAATTGCTCGATATTCTCAACCGTAAAGAATTGTTCCATCATCAATTGCTTAATGGAAAACTTGAATTCTTCAAAACGACTGGGAATCACGCCAGAGCCATAGAGTAAGGGCACTTTTTCAAATAACATATACACTGCCAGCCAGTTGGTCACGGCCCCTGACAAAGCAAAAAAACCGATGGATTTCATCAGCGCAGACTGAACCGGACAAAGATAACCGGTGATAATGATTCCTACTGCCACAAAATTAGTGACAAAACTTTTGTTGATCCATTTCTTCATAGGTTTGAAAATTTACCAGTTAAATCGGAAGGTGCGGATTATAACTTGAATCCAAGAAGATCAAATAATCAGCGCCACACTTTAAAATTTGAGAATAGAGAAAAGTTGGCGTTATTGCATAGAACCAATACAGGTATCCTGTTACCTGATTAGCAAGCTGTTTGAGCTAAATCCATAAGCCCGTCATGCCCTTCTGGAAACGGGCATCCAGTGCCATGGAGGGTAAGCTTCAAGATGTTCATGTGACTTGGTTCCGACAATCCGTCGGCATTCCCTGACCTGGGCAGACTCTACCGGAATGACATGCTCGAATACAGATAAAGAGTTAGAGCCAAAACAGCTTTATAATCAGGCTCTGTTATTGAACTATCCACTGCTGTTCCAGCAAAAGCGTATCTTTACTGAAAAGTTTTCCCAAAAAACGGTCGCCCCGGATTAGCGGACCGACACCTTTAGGCGTGCCGGTCATCAACAAATCCCCATCAGCCAATGTCATAAAACGGTTGATGTCTTCCAACAAATAGTCCGGCTTGAAAAGCATAGCCTCATAGCCACCTGATTGAACCAAAGCATCATTGAGCCATAATTCCATGCGAACGCTGGACAGTGGTACGGTTAAGTCAACAAACCTGGAAAATACCGCTGATCGATCAAACGCTTTTGCTCTTTCCCAAGGTAAACCCCGGGATTTTAGCTCGGTTTGCAAGTCCCGTTTGGTCAGGTCAAAACCAAAGGCTAACGCAACAATTGCAGCCTGTTCCACCAGACAGACGATTTCACCTTCGTAATGAACCGGCGAATCATCATTGGCATATAACGCGTCAGCAATTGCGGAATTGGGTTTGACAAACAAAACCGGTTCGTCCGGCATTGCGTTGTTCAGTTCAGCAATATGTTCGGCATAATTTCGCCCAACGCAGACAATTTTTGAGGGGTAAATACGACGAGATTCAAACGTTACAAAATTCATGGCAGGCTATTCGCTAACAGGGGTAAAAACGTTGATCCCGCATGCAAGATACTCTTCGGTTTTACTTGGGCTCTTTTACGGGCTTATCGGCATGTAAAGCGTACCAGCCAATTGCAATCCGGTACAAATAAAGTAAAACGGTAGGTAAAAGAATAAAAAAGCCGATGCCCACCTGAAAAGTCAGCGCGGACAGCGTCAAACCCGCCAACGTCATCCAGGCTGTTGTAATTTGCCAATCGAAATGTGACTCCAGCCAGGTGCCTCTGACTTGTTCACGCTTCATGAAATTGATTATGACACCGACAATCAAAGGTATGCCGGCAAACCCGAAGGTCAAGACCTGACACAGGTAAACAATGGCCGTCAGTTTTTTCAGGGATTTGATTTGTTCATCATTTTGTGGGGCGTTTATGATGTCGTTCATTTTTTTATCTCCTTTGAATGGGTTAAACCACTTAATCAGGATTAATCTTGAACACTTCAGTCTCATAAATTCTGCACTTAATGGAATTTAGCCCATCAATTGCAGAACTTAATCTTTGTTTGCCTTAAAAATACAAAAAATTATTTATCGTTACTGCAATGGGACAACTGAATCACCGGCTTGTTCACAGCAATGCTTACGATGAGCTTTGCTGATGTTTATTTGATTCGCCAATGCACCATGGAGGCATAAGCTGAACTGCCATGAATATCGGGTATGATCGTCAATTCAAGCAACTTGACTCCGGTCAGTTGAACGGTGTAGTTCTCAATTTCGCAAGAGGCGTTGGTTGGATTGAAATTCCATTGCTGCCTGACGATCTCACCACGCACTTCACCTGTCTCGTCTGCCCATTTAAGAACAAACTGTTGTGTTCTTACCACCGATGATTCAACAAAGCGTAGCTGAATCCCATTCAGTGATTGGGGTTGATCAAACACCAGCCTAATGGTTTGCTTGCCCGGTTTTGCCGATCTCCATCCGCCATTGCCAGACTCCAGTAATGCGGATTCGATAGGATGCTCAGGATCCTCCGAGGTCACTTCAACGGTAACGCCGCTTTCTAAATTCAGCCAGTTCTCAGGCTGAAAACAACCCTCAATATCTGATTGGTCTTCAATTATAATTTTTTTCACAATGGGAACTCCTTAAGTTAACGCTGAATAAATCCATACTCGAATTTACAACGTAGAGTAGAAAAAGATTCATCGAATTAACCTAAAAAAGCAGCTCGTACCTTGGCAACACACTCAATCGATAGGCTGCACAACAACTGATTTTTTAAGGTTTAAGCGACTTCAAGACTGCTCATATCGATCACAAAACGATTTTTAATATCGCTTTTCAGCATGCGCTCATAGGCCTCATTAATTATTGGGATTGGAATGATTTCCCTATCAAAGACTATCTTATGTTCTGCGCAAAAATCCAGCATTTCTTATGTTTCTTTTATGCAGCCCATTAAAAAAAGACGTACATTATCGAAACTTGAAAATAAGTTATCCCAGAGATCGCGAGGGATGGCGTTGATAAGGAAATCCGAAAAACAAAGTGTCCCGTCACGTTTTTATAAAGCGCTAAACTCTTCCCAATTAAGGTATGCCGTGCTGCTCCCGGATTAAAACCTGAACTGGAAACATATCATTTTGGAATGTTCAATATCATCGGTTTTATCGGACGAGACGTGATGACAAACAACATAAGCGCATAAACCGCCAACGAGTTTATCACCTCTTGCTTATAACCAGCCCCAACCAACGATGCTTACTTTAACATCTTTTATAACTTACCCGTGTTTTAACGGAGAGTAAGCTGCAATCCCCGACCCAGTCGAGGTTCAACTTTTGCTGGATCGGTTTGTTAAAAACGTTAACCACTTTGAAATAAGCGCCAACTGAATATCAGTTAGTCAGGGATTTCGCCTTTCAAACATAAACAGAGCAAGGGAGAATTCTCAATGATGCGAAGCAAATTGAAGTGAATTCAAGTAATCCTGTTTTAGCAAGACTTTTAAGGCTTTAATCTCCATCTAACTTATGCTAATCTACCGGCCAATTCAGTGCATCGGGTTATTTCCATTATTTACCGGGCATTAAAATCATTTAATTGGGGTGTTAGCTCAGTTGGTAGAGCAGTGGACTCTTAATCCATGGGTCCAGGGTTCGAATCCCTGACGCCCCACCAATATTATCAAGGCCTTACGAGAATTCGAAGGCCTTTTTTATTGTCAAAAATAAAAATATTGCATTTTGTTCCACGCCTAAAAAACAACCACAACACTTGTCGAAAAAAGGCAAAAAAAAGCCGGTTTTCCCGGCTCTGTCATCTCGATAAAAACTCTTCAGCCTCAAATGGTATTGTAGTAAAACGCTACCGAAGCAAACACGGTTTTGGGAACACCGGATACGCGATAAATTGCAAAACTTGACCCCAATCTTTTGACTCCAATCTTTCTTTGCCACGTCGTGGTGGGCTTCGAATTCGTGGCGTTTTTCGGCGATCAGAGACGGCATGAATACGCCGCCTTTTTCGAAGTAGCCGTCGCGCATTCTGAATACCGCAATCTACACGCTATTCGATAACGATAGCATCAAGCTGCATCCAATTCCCTCAATGGCAAATGCAGCAATGACAAATTCTGAATATCGGCCTTTTGACTGGCATGCTGGACGTCGATACCGACCAAAGCACCGTTTTCATCAAAGTCCAAAACAACGCCATCGGCCACTTCGTCTGAATCGACGGAAGGCCGATCCGCTAAATGAATGTAAAGAGAGTCCGTTTTTTGGTCGTAATTTAGTTTCATAGTTTAAATCTCCGATCAGGGAAAGCATTGTGGACGGTTTTACCGTCTTCAAGCGTGACGACCCGCAAGAATTTATTGAGCTCAGGCACAAATATCCATTCCGAATCCGTCCGTCGTCTTGAACTTCCCGGCGAATGGGATGAGATAACGCGGTTTGGCACCACTCCAGTTTTAGATAAGGCCTTTTCAGCAATACGTTGTCACGAAAATAATCGGTTGTAGTTAATTCGTCGATCGCCGAAATATATTAAGCAGTTTACTATTAAACACACTTAGACCCCCCACAATTCAAACACGTCATCCACCCATCCTATAACAACATGGCCTTGGTGCTGCATTTGTTGCACAGCACCGCTTTTTCCGGAAAATCGGTAGGGTGGATTCGCCGCAGGCAAACCACCATAGCTTTTGTTGACGGTTTGTTATCGCGAAACCGTCCTACGAGCTATCAGAGGTGCCATTCGACTGAACCCGGTTCCGCCTTAATGGTTGCAGATGCGTGATTGCAAGACTTGACCCCTTGAATTCTCGTAGCGCTTGGGAACGAGGAAAACGAGTAACAAACCGACAAGGTTGGGACGGAGGTTCTCCCGTATGCCGCGCCGAGCACCGGAGCTTTTGCCGAGAACAGCCCGCAGGGGAGCGGCAGGGATGCCGCTCGTTTTCGGAGGGGCAGGAAGCCCCTTCCGAAAACCCTCGGCAAAAGCGAGGAGTGCAGGAAGCAAGCGGCATCCGGGTCGCCTTTTCTTTGGATACTTTCTTTTGGCGACGCAAAAGAAAGTATCGCGGTTGCCGGTCCGCGAACCGGCGTTAAATCAGGCTTCGCGTTAGCGAATCATTGTTGAGCCAAACCAGAAATTCCGCGTGGGCACAAAAACCGTGCCTACCCTACCCGGCTGGGGTTGCATCCCCACGTTGGAATTTAGGAACGATAACAATTTAATCCGAACCTTTTTTTGTTGATCCAGCCGCCGACTGTGGAGCTGAATTGTTTACGGGTTGCGTTGTTACAGGACTAGGAGCAAGTTGCATAACAGGTATTTGAGCACCAAGTGTGACAAGACCAGAATCACCGGGTGCTTGCTGCATCCTCGAAATTGATGCTCCATCTAAGATTAAGCTACTTATTTTTTTCTCAGACATCTGTGCCTCACTATCAAGATTTACGATAGCAAAAAATATGGTTGTGAATACAGCAAATACGAAAGATATACCGGATACATAATTTACAATATCCGTTAATTTTGCCGCTTGGTTCTTTTTTGTTAGATATGATGAATCGTTTTGTATGTAATATTTTTCAGCATATTCCAATTGAGTTGCAAGCCCTTTTTGACTAGTAAAAAAAGAAATAATCGTTGCAACTATTGAAAGGCAAAATAGCATCCATGAGAGAGGCAATAAAAGTGCAAATATTGCTGTTTTGTATGAGACAAACTCTTTCAAAAATGCTACTGAAAACCCTAAAAATGTAGTTCCTAATGAAAGAACGGCTTTATCGTAATTCTCTGTATTTGAAAGCTGCCGACGTAAAACATCCTCTCGATATTTTTCAAATAATTCATTACGTTTTTTCTGTTCTTCGTCCATTTTCACTCCGACTCAATTATGACCACAGAATGCATTAGGTTCCAAAGTAATGCAGCATCGAAGCCAACCACAAACTAGAAGTCCCTAAAACGGAACACTTCAGCAGTTCCGCCGCATGAAGAAGGATCTCCTATCGGCGACTTCCTTACAAATCACCCACACTTAGACTCCCCACAGTTCAAACACGTCATGCACCCGTCCATTAACACCATGGCTTTGGTGCTGCACTTGCTGCACAGCACGGCTTTTTCCGGAAAAGACTCGCCTTCCGTTTCACCGTGCATGGCTTCGAATTCGCGGCGTTTGTCGGCCAGAAACTGTTTCTGATGGTCGGTCATGACTTCCGGCTTGATCATGCCGATGTGTTTCATGTGGGTTTCGATGGCACAGCCGATCTCGGCGACCAGAGACGGCATGAACACGCCGCCTTTTTTGAAATAACCGCCTTTGGGATCGAACACCGCTTTTAATTCTTCAACCAAAAACGTCGCATCGCCGCCTTTGCGGAATACGGCCGAGATGACCCGAGTCAGTGCCAGTACCCACTGGAAATGCTCCATGTTTTTGGAGTTGATGAAGATCTCGTAAGGGCGGCGCTCTTCGTGAGCGGTATGCTGGTTCAGAATAATGTCGTTGATGGTGATATACAGCGCATGCTCGGACTGCGGCGTTTTGATCTTGTAGGTGGAGCCGATCAGCACTTCCGGACGTTCGACATTTTCATGCATGCTTTCCACAGATTGCAGGGGTTCTTGCGGCTGGGCTGCTTCGGTATTTTCTTTGGTCAGCACTTTATAACTGACGATCTTTTGAGAGATTTTGTGTAGGGTCATGATCTTGGGCCTGAAAAAATGGGGTCCTGACGCTGAAATGAGCGCCGCTCAAATTTTGAAAAAAAACTAACTTAGGATGCGTTTTCCAATTTAACGGCATCCAAATAGAGAGTATCCGGACAAATATCCTGCTGGTTAGGCCAGACTACCGTACCGCTGTTGACCGACGCACGCTTGAAATAGGATTTGTCACGTAATTCCTTGAACACGCCAAAGTCCAGTAATGACTTACAGTCATAAACACCTTGCGAGCCATCGGTGAATTGCAGAACCAAGGCATAATCATCGGTGGCTTGAACGGATTTAACGCGTGGATTCATAGTGCTACCTCAACGGTTCGATTTTATAAGGCAATTCACCGGACACGGCCAACTGCCAATCCGCTATTAATTCGTCTCTATGCAATTCTATCCAAGCCTGCAACAGTTTCATTGAAATGGCAGGCATAATCTTTCCTCGGCAGAATTGATTAGTCGGACAATCCTAAAACTTGCCGTAGTAACCTTCTTTCAACGCATCGAACAAATTGGCGGCGGTATGGATTTCGCCGTCATATTCCACTTCTTCGTTGCCTTTGTATTCCACGACGTGACCGTCATCCAGCGTGAACTGGTAGGTCGTGTTTTCCAGATCGGATTCCTTGACCAACACACCCTGGAAGACTTCCGGATTGAACCGGAACGTGGTGCAGCCTTTCAGTCCTTGGTCGTAAGCGTATTCGTAGATAGACTTGAAGTCTTCATACGGAAAATCAGTAGGCACGTTGGCGGTTTTGGAAATCGATGAGTCTATCCATTTTTGCGCAGCCGCTTGAATGTCGACATGCTGTTTGGGCGTGATTTCATCGGCAGAGATAAAATAATCCGGCAGTTGCCTGGCTGGATCATCGCTGTAAGGCATGGCTTCAGGATTAACCAAATGGCGGTAAGCCAGCAGTTCGAACGAAAAAACGTCGATTTTTTCTTTGGATTTTTTGCCTTCACGAATCACATTGCGCGAATAATGATGAGCAAAGCTGGGTTCTATACCGTTGCTGGCATTGTTGGCTAACGATAACGAAATTGTGCCGGTGGGAGCAATGGAGCTGTGATGCGTAAAACGGCAGCCCGTTTCGGCCAGTTCGGCAACCAGCTTCGGCTCTTCTTTGGCCAGTTGTTGCATGTAACGGCTGTATTTGGCGTGCAGGATCTTACCGGGAATCTGATCACCCACTTTATAACCGTCTTGTTTCATTTCGGGACGTTTATGCAGCATTTCGCCGGTGACGGTGAACAGTTCATTCATGATCGGTGCCGGACCTTTTTCTTTGGCCAGTTCCAGACCGGCTTTCCAGCCTTCAACCGCCAATTCCTTGGTGACTTGTTCGGTAAACGCCAGTGATTCCGCTTCACCGTATTTCATGCCCAGCATCGCAATGGTCGAACCCAGCCCCAGATAACCCATGCCGTGACGGCGTTTACCGGTGATTTCCTTGCGTTGTTTTTCCAATGGCAGACCGTTAACTTCGACCACGTTGTCCAGCATGCGGGTGAAAATGCGGATGGTTTTGCGGTACGCGTCCCAATCGAACTGTGCTTCTTTGCCAAACGGATGTGTCACAAAGCGGGTCAGGTTGATAGAACCCAGCAAACAGCTGCCGTAAGGCGGCAAGGGTTGCTCGCCGCAAGGATTGGTCGCGCGGATATGTTCGCAAAACCAGTTGTTGTTCATTTCGTTGACTTTATCGATCAGGATAAAACCCGGTTCGGCATAGTCATAGGTGGATGACATGATGATGTCCCACAAGCGGCGGGCCGGCATGACCTTACTTATGCGGCAAGCCACCAGGCCTGCTTCATTGACCACATAACCCTTTTTGTTGGGTAAATCGCGCCAAACGACTTTACTGCTGTCAGTCAGATCCAGTTTGTCGACTTTGGCTTCACGCTGGGTGACCGGGAATGACAATGCCCAGGGTTTGTCATTTTTGACAGCTTCTACAAATTCACTGGTAATCAGCAACGACAGATTAAATTGACGCAGGCGGCCGTCTTCGCGTTTGGCCCGGATGAAATCGACGACATCAGGATGAGCGACATCAAACGTAGCCATTTGTGCGCCGCGGCGGCCACCGGCAGACGAGACGGTGAAACACATCTTGTCGTAGATATCCATGAAAGACAGCGGCCCTGACGTGTAGGCACCTGCACCGGATACATACGCGTCTTTAGGCCGCAAGGTAGAAAATTCGTAACCAATGCCGCAACCGGCCTTCAGCGTCAAACCGGCTTCGTGGACTTTGGACAGAATATCGTCCATGGAATCTTCGATGATGCCGGATACGGTACAATTGATCGTCGATGTGGCGGGTTTGTGTTCCAACGCTCCGGCATTGGAGACAATTCTACCGGCTGGAATTGCGCCTTTGCGCAACGCCCATAAAAAGTCTTTGTAATTTTTTTCTTGCAGTGCCTTGTCTTGCTCGACTCCAGCCAGGGCTTTGGCGACCCGTTTGTAGGTTTCATCAATGTTGGTATCGATGGCCACGCCGTCTTTGGTTTTGAGGCGATACTTACTGTCCCAAATGTCCAGCGAAGCACTTTGTAGCGGAATTTCGTCATCGTTTGGCGTAACAATATGGAGTGTAGCGGTCATTCGTTGATTCCCTTTTCTGGTTGAGCAATTAACTGTTTTTTTCGCACTAAATCGGGGCGGAGCCGTCTAAGATATTGATGTATATTGAGTTACAGACAAAAAATAACTTTAACCGTAAATACACCTTATGTAGTGGCTGTTAAAATATACTAGCACAATATATTGTGCTGTCAGCAGGAATTTTCTACCCACAGGCAGAGGTTTTTCAGGTAGTTTTTATAGTTCAATGAGTTAGCTTAAGGATTTGAAATTTGCATGAAGCAAAGGTTGACTTGAGTGCTTAAAATGGCGCCTTCACTTTACAAACAATTGAATTGGATAAGCTGAAGTTTCCCAATAAATTCAAACAAGGACTGCCATGATGCTTGGGTTGCAGGCGTTATCGATTGGGTCTGCGTAAACGGTGGCAAACTCATTACGCCTTAGGAGTTGAAGGCTTGGGACTGGAAATCGCTGCTGGTACCGGCATCGTGACCCAATTTATTGGCCAAAGAAGCGCGCCTGACCGCCATCGATATCAGTGATTCAATGATGGGTGTGGCTCGGCAAAAGTTTCAATCTGGCGAACAAGTGATTTTCCAAAACGCAGATGCCACGGCGCTACCATTTGCTGAAGAAAGCTTCGATTCCGTGGTTTGCCAATTCGGCATCATGTTCTTCGACCGCGACAAAGGCTTTCGCGAGGTATACCGGACCTTGAACCCCGGAGGTCGCTATTTGTTTCGAGTCTGGGATTCGGAACGTTACAACCCATTTGCCAGTTTGAGTTTTGAAGTACTGAAGCAATACTTTCCGTCAGACCCGCCCCAATTTTTGTTTGATCCGGTTTCTTGCCATCAGATCGATCCGCTCAAAGAACAGTTGATTCAGATAGGCTTTGATCCGATTGTGATCTCTGTGCAACGCCATGTATACGATATTTTTGACGTAACGGTGTTTGCCCGCGCCTTGGTCTTCACGCCAGTAATTTTTGAAATCCGGGATCGAGGTGTCGTTGATCCCGAAGAAATCGTCAAAGAGCTGGCTGATGCTTTTACAAAAGAATTCGGCACCAGCCCAATGCGTTATCCCATGCAAGCCATTCTTTTTGAAACTGAAAAGCCAACCGTCTGACTACCCGTTTGCCTGTGCTCGATTTATATTAATGTCCAGATACAGCGTATGCTATGGATCGGATGCTGGAGAATTCGAAATGACCTACAGTGCGGATTTCAAAACCCTGCTGTAGAAGCCTTTTTCAATCAAGCCCCTACAATCTCTATTCCGGGCGGGCGAGTAGTTAGGTAGCTGGAATAAAAAACACCCGGCAATCAGGTTTCCGGCTGACTTAAATCCCTATCATGAGCCCATAGCGAAGCGCCTATGACAGCAGCCGGTGCTATTAAAATATTCAATAGCGGCAAGGTGAGACCCAGCATAACCAAACCTCCGAAACTCAGCGTGCTGAGTCTATAACGCGACAGAATTTGTTTTTGCCCGGCAAATAAAATACCTGCGTTTTCAAGCGGATACGCAAAATATTCCATAGCCATGGCCCATGCGCCAAAGAGGCCCCATAACACCGGCGCTACGATGTTGATGCCCGGGATAACCGATAGGATAAGCAACGGTAAGGCTCTGAGCAGTAAATAGCGGGCCCTGCCTAATTCAGCCAGAACAACCTTGACTACCGGAGGTTCCTTGACAAAAACCGGATCGGCTTTTATGAGCCGCGTCGTTTTCGCCGACAAAGCGCCGTAAAAAGGCGCGGCCAACAGATTTGCTATCAGCGTAAACGTAAAAAAACCGATCACAAAAAAACCGGCAAAAAATAACGGCCACACTATCCAATTCAGCCACGTTAACCAGTCCGGAATAAATTGCTGAATCAGCGCATCGATATAGGTATAGGCAAGAAAAAGCAGGGTGCTGTAAAGAACCAGATTGATCGCTAACGGAACCAGGATAAATTGACGCAACTCTGCCTTGGTCAGCCATTTCAAACCTTTGACCAAATAACCGAAGCTTGCCATGGGGTTGTTGTCGGTGATCAATCGCATTACTGTAAACTCCTGATGCCTTTTTCAGCGGGGTTTAAAACCACTCCTTTTTCGGTCACTATCGCAGTAATCAGTTCTGCAGGCGTAACGTCAAATACCGGATTCCAGGCCGTGACCAGCGAGCCGCTTTGCTCATAACATTCAGGAAGCAGTTCTTTGGCTTCGCGCTGCTCTATTTCGATGGTATTGCCGTTTTCCAAGGACCAATCAATAGTGGATGTAGGTGCGGCAATCATCAGTTTGATGCCGTGTTGCTTGGCCAGCACGGCCAATGAATAGGTGCCGATTTTGTTGGCCGTATCGCCGTTTGCCGCAATCCGGTCGGCCCCGACGACAATCCATTCGATAGCACCTGATTTCATGAGCCAAGCTGCCGCAGAATCGGCAACCAGGGTCACAGGGATGCCGTCCTGAGCCAATTCCCATGCCGTCAATCGGGCGCCTTGCAGCCAGGGCCTGGTTTCGCCGGCATAGATCGATTTCAATCCTCGTTTATACGCGCTGCGAATGACGCCTAATGCTGTTCCGTAGCCGCCGGTAGCCAATGCGCCTGCATTGCAATGCGTCATAATGCCTTTCGCGTTGCCGATGATATCGGCGCCGAACTCAGCCATTTTATGATTAGCACTGATATCCTCTTCTTGAATTTTATTGGCCAAACGTAAAAATTCATCGACGGGATTGCCCTGAATCCGGTCCAGCAACTCAGTCATCTGCTTCAACGCCCAGAATAGGTTGACAGCTGTTGGGCGAGACTGTGCCAGTTTGGCTATGTCTTCGGCAACTTTAACTCGCCACTCATCGCCTGTTTCGTTAAAGTGCTGGCGAACCGACAAAACCACGCCGTAGGCTGCGGCAATACCAATCGCGGGAGCGCCTCGTACTTCCATACTTCTTATCGCCTCAAAAACACCTTGGGCATCGGAATATTCATGATAAGTGATGGTTTGCGGTAAACAACGCTGATCCAGCACTTTCAGCGAATGACCTGTCCAATGCAACGCTTGTACAGTCAATTGAGTTTGTTCATTCATTATTGATTCAATCAAGGTTAAAAAAGTTATAATTCTGTTACTTGATTCAGGAACAGCACATGAACGTCGATATTCTCATCCATGCACGTTGGATTATACCCGTTGAACCGGCATCCGTAACCTATGAAAACCATACGCTGGTCATTGATGACGGCAGGATAATCGATTTACTTCCCGAAGAGATGGCCCTTTCCAAATATCAGGGCCGGACAGTTGAAAGACTGGATAAGCATGCGCTGATCCCGGGCCTGATCAACAGCCATACGCACGCCGCAATGTCACTGATGCGCGGTATAGCGGACGATTTACCGCTGATGGATTGGCTGCAGCATCATATCTGGCCTTTGGAACAACAATGGATGGGCAAGGCCTTTGTTCGCGACGGGACGGACCTGGCTATTGCGGAAATGATCCGTAGCGGGACGACCTGCTTCAATGACATGTATTTTTTTCCTGAAATTGCCGCTCAGCAAGCCATACAGCATGGCATGCGTGCTTCCATTGGTTTGATACTGATTGATTTTCCTTCGGCGTGGGCTGACAACAGCGATCATTATCTGGAAAAAGGACTCGCCTTGTACGATGAGTTCCGGCACGAACCGCTGATCAGCATGCCGTTTGCTCCTCATGCGCCTTATACGGTATCAGATGGACCCTTACAAAAAGTCAGAACCTTGGCCGATGAACTGGACATACCGGTTCATATGCATGTGCATGAAACCCGGCACGAAGTTGAAGATGAACAAAAGAAGACCGGCAAACGCCCGATCCAGCGCCTGCATGAATTGGGACTGATCAATCCTTCGTTGATCGCCGTTCATATGACGCAATTGACGGATGAGGAAATCCAGTTATTTGCCGACGCAGGCGCGCATATCGTTCATTGCCCGGAATCGAACCTAAAACTGGCCAGCGGCTTTTGTCCTGTCGCCAAATGCCTGAACGCTGGAATTAACGTGGCGCTGGGCACCGATGGCGCTGCGAGCAACAATGATTTGGACATGTTTTCCGAAATGCGAACCGCTGCACTTCTCGGCAAGGCTGTTGCTAATGATGCCAGCGCCATTCCGGCAGCAACCGCATTAAGAATGGCGACGCTGAACGGGGCAAAAGCCTTGGGACTGGATAGCGAAACCGGTTCACTGGAAATCGGCAAGGCAGCTGATGTTGTTGCCATCGATCTATCGCAACTGGAAACCCAACCGCTTTACTGCCCGGTGTCTCAAATCGTCTATGCTGCCGGTCGACAACACGTCACCGATGTGTGGGTTAACGGAAAACGACTTCTGAAGCAACAGCAACTTACGACCCTGTCAGTCGCTGATCTGACCATGAGAATTAATGAATGGCAGGTGCGCCTGGCCAAAGGCTAATTAATGAGCCAGACGGCCCCCTCTTTTGTGGGTCAAATGATTTCATGATTATAAAGATTAATCAGCTCTGTCAAAAATCGTCATCTCGGCAGTGCCTGCCCCGGTCAGGGAATGCCGGGGGATTGCCGAGATCCAGATGCCATGGATGGCAAGCGCCGAACACATCCTTGTACTCTGGATTCCGGCAATCCCTGCCGGAAAGACGTTGTTGCTGAAGCATCCTTATAATCCGGAATGATTTTTCCAGGATTATTCGTTCGCATGATTTAAATAAATGCGAATTTCAACGATACCAATAACCTAGTATTTTAGTATACAATAGCCATAAAGCACGGATCATTACTTATGACAGCAAAAGAAAACGTTCACTTACATGAGATTCACAAATTCGGTTCCCTGGCTGAACGCTGGTGGGACACGCAAGGTGAATTCAAAACATTGCACGATATCAATCCTCTGCGGTTGAGGTTTATTCGTGATCATGCCTATATTGACGGCAGGCGTATCGTTGACGTGGGATGCGGCGGCGGAATTTTGACCGAAGGTCTTGCCAAGAATGCGGCAAAAGTATTGGGCATTGACCTGAGTCAGGAATTGATCGACATTGCTGACTTGCATAGCCTGGAGTCCGGTATCAAAGCCGAATACCGCAAAATCAGCGCCGAAGCCTTGGCACAGGAACAGCCGGAAAGCTTTGATCACGTCACCTGCATGGAAATGCTGGAGCATGTGCCGGATCCCTTGTCTATTGTTTACGCTTGCGCTCAACTGGTCAAACCGGGCGGCATGGTGTTTTTCTCTACACTGAACCGTAAACCCAAAGCCTATCTTCTTGCGATTGTTGCAGCTGAACATCTGTTAAAAATGGTACCCAAGGGAACACATGATTTTAAAACTTTCATCAAACCCTCCGAACTAAGCCAGTGGGCCCGTTATGCAGGGCTTGAGCTGGTCAGTCTGTGCGGCATTGAGTACAACCCGTTCAACAAACGTTTCAGTCTTGGCAACGATATAGATGTCAATTATCTGGCCGCTTTCAGACGACCCGAATAACGTTATGAGCCATGATTTTAAATTGTCCTGCGTCTTGTTCGATTTAGACGGCACCCTGGTCGATACGGCCCCGGATTTGATTGCCTGTCTGAACTTCGCCTTAGCCGACTCAGGTATCGAAACAATTAGAGCGGAATCGGTACGCCCGTTGATATCGTTCGGTGCATCGGCCATGATCAAACTGTGTTTACAAGACCGTTTTACTCAGGATTTACACGACTCCCTACTGATCACCATGCTTGATCACTATCAGACCCATATTGCCGAACACTCTGTCTTTTTTCCCGGCATGCCTGAAACGCTGGCCAGCATCGAAGCCAGCGGTCTTAAATGGGGGGTGATTACCAATAAGCAAAAACGCTTTACTGAACCGTTGATGACAGCATTAGACCTTAACCAGCGGGCGGCTTGCATTATCAGCGGCGACAGCACCGGCAACAGCAAACCGCATCCCGAACCCATGTTCGCCGGCTGCAAACAGGCTGACGTAGCCCCCGAGGAATGCGTTTATATCGGTGATGCCTCTCATGATATTGCCGCCGGAAAAAATGCCGGCATGAAAACTTTGGCGGCCTTATACGGCTACCTGAAGCCCGAAGATACCCCTCACTCATGGGGAGCCGACGCTCTGATTGAACACCCTGAACAGATTGAAGCATGGATAAAAACAGCACTATGTCATTAAGCGGACAAGTTATTCTGATAACCGGCGCCGGGGGCGGATTAGGTGGAAGCGCCGCGCTTGCGCTTGCCAAACAAGGCGCGCATATCATTTTACTGGATAAAAGCATTCCAAAACTGGAAGCGGTTTATGACGCCATTGTTTCGGAACAAGCGCCGGAACCCGTTCTTTATCCGTTCGATCTGGCCGGTGCCAATGAAAACGATTACCAGGATTTGGCCGACCGTATTGAAAGCAAATACGGTCAATTGAATGGTTTATTGCATTCAGCTGTTGAGTTTGTCGCGTTTGAACCGATTGCGATCACTAAAACCAAAGACTGGGGGCATACGCTGAATGTCAATTTGAACGCCCCTTTCTTACTTTGCCGGGTTTTGTTACCTCTTTTACAAAAAAGTGAAGACGCGTCCATCGTTTTTACAAGCGATTCCAGGGCCAGAACCGCCCCGGCCTACTCCAGCGCATACGGCGTATCGAAGATAGCACTGGAAGGACTCGCGCACATTCTGGCCGAAGAACTGGAAGCAGAAGGAAAGATTCGGGTCAACACCTTGATTCCTGGACCTGTTAACTCACCGGTACGCAAAAAATCCTATCCGGCCGAAGATAAAAGCCTTTTACCGGAAATGCATTCACTGGCTGATATTTACCTTTATCTGTTCAGTCCGGCTAGTATCGGCATGAACGGGCAAATCATCGACGCACACACATTCAAGCAATAAAGGATCCTTCTAATTATGGCTGCAAGAGAAACGATAACCTTAACTCGCGATGTCAACGTCGTCATGATACCGGATGGCAACCCCAGTACATTGACCCAAGGCACAGTCGTCACCCTTCATCAATCGCTAGGCAACAACTACACGGTGGTGACCGACTACGGCCACATGGTGCGTATTGCCAGCGCTGATGCCGACGTATTGGGTAAAGAACCCCATCATTTGGAAACGGTGGTCACCGAGACCGACCCGGAATCTGTCGAAAAAAACTGCTGGGAAGTCATGAAAACAGTGTACGACCCGGAAATCCCGGTCAACATCGTTGATTTGGGCTTGGTTTACGGTTGCTATGTAACACCGGTTGAGAGCGGCAAAAACAGGGTCCAAATCCAGATGACTCTGACCGCCCCTGGCTGTGGCATGGGGCCCGTTATTCAGGGTGACGTTGAAAAATCGATACGCGCCCTGCCCGGCGTGGAAAGCGTTGACGTTGAAGTCGTTCTTGATCCGCCCTGGTCACGAGAAATGATGTCAGAGGTTGCGCAAGTTCAACTGGGCTTGTTTTAAGCTGATGTTTAGGCTAAATCCAGCAGCCCGTCAGGAAACGGGCATTCAGTGCCATGGATGGTAAGCTTCGAGTTTCCATAAAGTATGGAATTCGGCAATCTCTGTCGAAACGACGCGGTCGGCTAGGAAAATAGAGTTAGAGCTGAAACATCTTTATAAAGTTGATCCGGTATTGGTTTAATCGGCCTCTTCAAGAAAAAGCCCGGTAATTTGGTCTTCCAGATCAGGGCTTGTGCCAAATGCAATCTCACGGATAATGCCCTGCTGATCAATCAAGACCTGCGAAGGCGTGCCTTTCAAATCAAAACGATCAAAAGTTTCAGCGTGGAATTGCAATGATTGAAAATAGTTTTTAACGTGTGCACGAATGTTTTCCTGATGCTCAAACGTTTGTTCTGAAAAATCCGGTACCCGTTCACTGATGAAACGGTCTACCACCCCATCGTTCACAGGCTCAGAACGCTTGACCAAACGGTCCATCGCGACTGGAAAAGGAATTTGATAGGGCCAGCGGCCATTAACCAATTCGCCTCGCTGCGATAATAATTCCAGCGTAGCACCGGTGAGCTCATGCTGATTGATGAGTCTCTTTAGATTTTCCAGCGTATTTTTATCAAAATCTTCAAAAGCCGTAGCAACACCTAAAACCACCAAACCTTTATCCGCAAAGCGTTCATGTAAAGAGATGGCGTGAGGCAGCGCATAAAGAAAACAGCCGGGGCAGTTGACTTGAAAAAAATCCAGCAAAACCACTTTACCCAGTATTTGACTCAGTTGCACGGGCTCACCCTGAACCCATTCTGAAATAGATAACTCCGGTGCCTGATCGCCTGTCTGCGCCTTCATGACTTAACCTTCACTGTTGAATCTTATGCGATTTGAACTTTCAGCTTGAGCTTGCGATCCAGTTTTTGCTGCCGCTTGGCGTCCAGCAATTTTGCAGCATCCGCCCCCATGTGAGCTTCACCTCTTTGCCGGGCCAAAGTCATTTGCTTTTCACGCTCTTTAAACCGGGATTTTTGCGTTTCAGTGACTTTACCGAAGCAATGTGGACAACTGACACCTTGTTCATATCGGTGGTCGGCTTTCTCAGCTTCCGTAATAGGCGTTCTGCACGCATTACACAAATCATGTCGGCCTTTTTGAAGACTATGATTAACCGTCACCCGGTCATCAAAGACAAAACATTCACCGTCCCAAAGCGTTTCTTGCTCGGGCACTTGTTCCAGGTATTTTAAAATACCGCCTTTCAAGTGAAAAACATCCGAAAAACCTTGCTCTTTCAAGTAAGCGGTGGATTTTTCGCAACGTATGCCGCCTGTACAGAACATGGCTACTTTTTTGTGTTTGGCGGGATCAAGATGTTCTTTTACAAACTGGGGAAATTCTCTGAAGTTGGTAGTCTTGGGATTGATTGCATTTTTAAAAGTGCCCACCTGATATTCATAATCGTTGCGTGTATCGATCAGGATAACCTCAGGGTCGGCAATCAACCGGTTCCAATCTGAAGGTTCCACATAGGTGCCTACAACTTGCTTGGGATCAATACCTTCTATCCCCATGGTCACGATTTCTTTTTTAAGTTTAACTTTTGTGCGGTTGAACGGCATGGTTTCACTGAACGATTCCTTGAAATCAAGATCTTTCAGACGAGGATCATTTCTCAAAAAAACCAGCAACGCATCAACGTTTTCCCGGCTTCCCGCGACAGTGCCGTTAATCCCTTCTTTTGCCAGGATCAATGTTCCCCTGATTTGATGGGCTTCCATACAGTTGAGTAAAGGCCGGCGCAGCGCCTGATAATCTTCCAGCGTGACAAACTTATACAACGCACAAACAACATTTTGAAACATAGTACGCCTTCTACAAATCAGGGCAAAAACAGGTTAATCCGCAATCCATTCCTGTAATCCTTCAATAATACTTTTGGCCTGGTCTTTACTCGAAATATTGAATTTTGACTTTTGCTGGTACTCGCCGTTTCTTTTTTGATACCGGCGTATTGTATATTTATCAGGACCATAGGCCTCCTTGGCTCTGTCCCAGTCTTGATAGCGATACATAACAGTTGCCCAAGCACCTTTAGTCAGGACTTTCTTATCCAATTCCTTGACGGTTTCAATGCCCCCATCTTCATAGGTCACTGTCAATTCATCCACTGTTTCAGCCATATTCTCTCCTCTTTCAAATCAATTGTTTAATCCAAGGGCGCGCATCTTCTCATAAATGCAAAAACCCACAACTATTTTTTAAAAAAAGAGCCTTTACTGTTCTTCAAATACGTATTTTGACGAAACTCATTTAAGCCTTGCTAAAAGAATTTTCTGGTTAACTCATGCTGTTGGCTTGGAATTTTGCTAGCACACTGGATACTGATCTGACCGCCACTTTTTAACGGCTTATGAATTGGCCAAACGCCCGGCTACCCTCGCCCGCTTCTATCGTATCAATGACTTGCAGGGTTTTCGCATCGATCACGGAAACGTTATTATCAAACCAGTTTGCGACGTAAACCCATCGGTCATTGGGATGAGTACTGATACCTTCCGGCTTGTCGCCGACCTCGATCACCGCTATTTCCTGCATTGCTTGCGTATCGATAACGGACACGGAACTGTCGTCCTGGTTCGTGACAAACAGCCGTGAATCATTCAGGGCCAGTGTCACGGCATAAGGCAGCGTCTTCACTTTGATAGTCTGCAAGCGTTTCAAATGCTGGGCATCCAATACCGTTACATCATCACTTTCGACATTGGCCACATAAAGACGCTCGTCCTTAGTGTCAAGGGTCAGTCCAAAAGGATGCTCGCCAACTTTGGTCGTATTTCGAATCCGCATGGTTTCCATGTCAATTTGGGAAACGCTGTTATCCAAACGATTGGCGACGAACAACCATTTGTTGTCTGAACTAACCACCATACCGGAAGGCGACTTACCCACAGGGAGGGTGTTGATCACTTTAAAGGTATCGGCAGCAATCACTGCCACCGAGTTATTGAACCAGTCCGCCACAAAAATCAGGTGGCCGGTTTTATCGACAGTGATACCCAACGCACCTGAACTGACAGGAAATTGCGCCAATAGCTTATGATTGACTGCATCCAAAACGGCAATTCCCTTTGCCTCCGGCGTGCTGATATAAACCCGCTGGCCATCTTGAGATACGGTCACACCAGCCGGTTTACCCGAGACTGGAATGGTAGAAATGACTTTAGCCTGGGCCGTATCAATGACCGATACACTGTCGCCCAGTTGATTGGTTATAAAGGCATAAGGCTCAGCTGCAACACAGAAAGTCAATGAAAATAATAAAATGCCAGTCGCATTGATCATGCCTTTAATAATCATCTAACTTGACCTTATTTCTCAGCCAGTTTTTTAATATTTTCCAAACCTGCTGTAAAAACAGCTTTTACGGATGAATTAGCCGCTTCTTCATTCATTTCAGCAGGAGGATTGTTGTTCATATAGGCACGGTAGTAACCTGCTTTCCAGATCACAACGCTGGTATCGCCTTTCGCTTTTACTTCAAGATCAGCGGCATAGTTACTGACAGGCAAAACAGGCACATTTTCGTCTTTACCGGAATGATTGATTGTTTTGGCAGTACTCATGTCCGAAATCTTGTAGGAATAAGACATTTTCTTTTCATCGTATTTTTTTAATTCTTCGGTAATAGTGCCGCCATCTTTAAGTGTCAATACGCGTACAGAACCTTTTTTATTGCCTTTATCCGTTTTTGAACTGGCGACTGCCGGCAACCATGACATATCGTCATAATTTTTGATGATGTCCCACACTTTTTCAGCAGGCGCATTAATTTTAATTTCTTCTTTTACTTTTTGACGAACAGGCCCATGAGCATTAGCGAGCGCTGAAAAAAATAAAAAAACCACAGAGACCAAAAAGATGTTTTTCTTCATATTATCTTCCCACACTGAAAACATTAGTTAATAAGCCAGGCATTATATGACAATTTCGAAAACGCTTAAATCTGATTGCATTTTTTCAGCAATTCCCATTTTAAAACCTTACGTTTTTCTAGGTATTTGATTTTCTCCATAGAGCATGAACCGCATCAAATGCTGCCAATTATCAAAAGGCATAAATTGAAGTAAGGTTCGGAATTGTTCGAAGAATGTCCG
>JAGXSU010000003.1 GCA_018333785.1 Methylomicrobium sp.
CATGCGCTGTTTGCCCAATATGCTGATCATGGCGCCGGCCGATGAAAACGAATGCCGGCAAATGCTGACCACCGGTTTTCTGCACCCCGGCCCGGCATCGGTGCGCTATCCCCGCGGCAAAGGCCCGGGTGTGGCGATCGATCCAGCGCTGACCGGCCTGCCTATCGGCAAAGCGCAAATTCGCCATGAAGGCGGCCGTATAGCGATACTGGCCTTCGGTAGCATGGTGGCCCCGGCAGAAGAAGCCGGTAAGCAACTCGGTGCGACCGTGGTCAATATGCGTTTTGTCAAACCCATGGATGAAAACCTGATTCTGGAACTGGCCAAAAGCCATGATGTGTTGATCACGGTTGAAGAAAATGTCATTGCCGGTGGCGCAGGCAGCGGCGTGAATGACTTTTTACAGGCGCAGAAAATCCTGATGCCGGTCTTGAATATCGGCCTACCCGATGCCTTCATCGAACAAGGCACCCGCGAAGAACTGCTGGCGTTATGCGGCCTGGACCCAGCCGGTATAAAGACCGCTATCGAGCAGTTTTGTGCTTAAAAAAATCTTCAAATGCATAAGGTGCAGGGAAGCACCCTTCTTTATCTCTGCGTTTATTTTTTAGGTCAAGCATATAATTTTGCTAACTGAGTACCCATCCAAATTTGAGCTGTCGCTTCAGGCACTTCTTAATCTTCACGTTTTAATAATTCTAAAGCCAGTCGACAAATAGGCATTTGTGGGGTTTAATGAGACTAAAGTAGAAAGTGTTTCTGATCTTTTTAATTTACAAAAAAACGTTATAAGCGCTTCGGTTTTTTAATCCATAGATTCAAATGAAGCCTTTTTGTTTCGAAACTGCTCAACTTCACTATTAAACCGATATTCACCATAACCTACCTGGATATGGATGGGACAACCAAGTTTGATAATTCCTTTGAGAGTCAAAAAATTAATCAACAAACTGATCGCCGCTAAAGGTGAATCAACGAACCCAAATGACTCAGCCCCTTCTTCAGAAGAAGACGCTGACATGATAAAACGGGTATCTGTCAGATTTGCACTCTTTTTTATACTTATTGTCTTTTTTGAAGAGTTACTGGAACTCGTCATAGAGATTTTTGGGATTCTTTTAGAAATCATCCATCTTTTCATAGAGCTTATTGAGCAACTGCTTGAAGAAATTCTCGAACACCTTTTACACACCGACCATCATGAAACCGAAACCATCATTGCCAATGGTGTATTGATTATCGGCTTTATCGGACTTATTTTATTTGCCCGTTACCTTCCCCGCCTCTGGCACCGCATTAAAAGAAATATTTCTGCAGTTTGGCTAAACTATAAAAGACAAAAATACTCTAGCTGGCACGCCCTCTCACCTACACAGAAAGTTAAATTGGTGTCCGCCTATTGCCTGGGCATATCACTGATCCTAATTTGGCTTACACTTTAAAAAAGCTTGTTAACTTTTTTCAATCTGATTTTTTTTGTTTTTAAAGTGCGCCGAAATGATTTACAGATGAATTACAGAATAAGAAGGAGTTATATGAAAACTTTACTGATAACGATAGTACTTGGATTTTTGCTTAATCCCTGTTTTGCAAAAACACCGGAAGAAATGGGACTGGAAATTTCCGAAGAAGTGGTGCGCAAAGATACCGGTTGGCTGGACAGTCAGTCTGAATTAAAAATGATTTTACGAAATAGAAGCGGGGATGAATCAATCCGGCAGCTTAGAATGAATACTCTTGAAGTCAATAGCGATGGCGACAAAAGCCTGACTATATTTGACAGCCCTGCCGATGTTAAAGGTACTGCCTTTTTAAGCTTCACGCACGCTTTGGTTCCTGATGATCAATGGCTATTCCTGCCCGCTCTTAAACGGGTAAAACGTATTTCTTCGAGTAACAAATCCGGTCCCTTCCTAGGCAGTGAATTTGCGTTTGAAGACTTAAATTCGTTTGAGATTCCAAAATATAAATACAAGTATCTCAAAGATGAGAGCGTGGATGGCATTGACAGTTTCGTAGTCGAGTTATACCCGCAGTATGAACATAGCGGTTACACCCGTCAGGTTTCATGGATAGACAAGGCGCGATATATTATTCTGAAAGTGGAGTATTATGACCGTAAGAACAGCTTATTAAAGACACTTGAAAATAAAGACTTTAAACAGTATCTGGATCAGTTTTGGCGTCCAAATGAAATGCTGATGACCAATCACCAAAACGGCAAAAGTACCAGTTTGATAACGGAAAACTTAAAATTTAAAACCGGCTTGAGTGAACGCGACTTTGATCAAAATACGTTAAAAAGATCTCGATAGTAAGCGTTAATCGACCAGGACTGGACTCTTATTTGAAATGGTCATTGAGGATTGCTGAATACTTTGCTTGTTGGTTAGAACCCCTATTTTATAACTCAAAATGATTAATGCACCTGTCATCCTTTTATTTTTTACCCCCTTCTGATTGCATTTTATGAATTATTTCCGGAGTGGGCTTTTAGTTGCCAATCTGCTGTTATTGACACCCGCTGTTTATGCTCAAAAAACGGAAATACTGGAATTATCCTTCGATCAAGGAAACGATACCAGTCAATGTATATTGAGTTTTACTTCGGTACCTGAACATAACATTTTCATTTTGGATAACCCACCCAGGGTTGTTATTGACCTGTTTGACGCAACGCTGACTAACACACTTATCCAGCCGCCAACAAAACACCCGGAATTTCTAAGATTACGTTACGCACAAAGAAACCAAAAGGATTTCAGGCTGGTACTGGACTTAAACAAGCCCGTAAACCCCGACAATCTGTTTGCCACCGTCGATAAAACCGATAGAGGCAAGCTAATCATTCAGTTGAATCATCAATCACAACATACGCTGATTGAACCGCTTACTCAGCAAGTACAGCCACCCCGGCAAATCATCGATACGCCCTTGGCATTGAACGTTGAAACAGATTTGACCGGTTCTAACCAAAAAACTTATAACGCTGAAACTGCGCCCGTATTGACGTCTAAAACGTCTCTTGGCGCAGGAGACAACATCGATACGCTATTTTCCAATTGGGAAATATCCGGCTACGTTGGCGCGGAAAATCTGGGTTTTTTTAATGAGGCAAGCGATAGCCGCCAACACAATAATTACATCTCGGGTGTAATTCAACCCGAATTTTATCGACGCTGGGATAACGACAAACAAAGCTTTACCTTTGTACCTTTCTACCGTTACTCACAACACGACAACCGTCGCACACATTTTGATATTCGCGAATTGACCTGGGAAAAAGCGACCGACCTTTGGGAATTGCGTGTGGGCTTCCATAAAGTATTCTGGGGCGTGACAGAAGGAATTCATCTGGTTGATATCATCAATCAAACTGATTTCGTTGAAAATACCGACGGCGAGGATAAATTAGGCCAACCCATGATTAATTTTGCCTGGGTTAACGATTGGGGGACTTTGGATTTGTTTTTCCTTACCGGATTCAGAGAAAGAACCTTTCCAGGAATTGAAGGCCGCCTTCGTACAGACCCTATGATTGATATGGGAGAAGCACAATTTGAAAGGCATGGCGCTGAAAAACATCTGGCTTATGCCGCTCGCTGGTCACAAAGCATCGGTGATTGGGATATTGGCCTAGCCCATTTTCATGGAACGGCACGGCAACCGACCATTGTCCCGACTTTTGACGCCCAAGGCGAACTCACAAAACTGATTCCCTATTATGACTATATAGACCAAACCAGTCTCGACATGCAAGTCACCCAAGGGAGTTGGCTTTGGAAGCTGGAATCGCTGGTCAGACTAGGCCAGGGTTCCGCAATTTTTGCCGCTACCGGTGGTGTCGAATACACGTTGTTTGATTTATTTGAATCAGGCCTGGATTTAGGGGTCGTTGTTGAATACATGTATGACAGCCGGGGCTATAACAATATGACTGCTCTAACCCAGCAAACCATTTTTCAGGATGATATTTTGACTGCACTGAGATTTGGTTTTAATGACGTTCAGGATAGCCAGATTCTGGCAGGCGTCATTTTTGACAGAACCCGTAATACCAAGCTGTTCAGCGTCGAGGCTAGTCGTAGAATAGGAGATAATTGGAAAGCGGAACTGGAACTTCGTCTCTTTAACGGGATTCCCGCATCAGATCCTGTGTTTATGTTCAAGGATGACGATCACATAAGAGCACAGTTGAGTTATTATTTCTAATAAAGCCCAGTTTAATAAAGACCGGATAAACAGACAGCCAATTGGCGTCCCCAGGGGGGTTCGAACCCCCGTTACCGCCGTGAAAGGGCGGTGTCCTAGGCCACTAGACGATGGGGACTAAATCAGGTTTAGTCTTTACAGCAGCTCGTAGTGCATACTTATTTTATAATCCACATTGTCCGAGCAAAAGCAATATGGCGTCCCCAGGGGGGTTCGAACCCCCGTTACCGCCGTGAAAGGGCGGTGTCCTAGGCCACTAGACGATGGGGACTAAAATCACAGTTAATCAACGGATTTGGTGGAGCCAAGCGGGATCGAACCGCTGACCTCAACACTGCCAGTGTTGCGCTCTCCCAGCTGAGCTATGGCCCCGTCTGTTGAGACCGCGTATTCTACAGAATAAATCGGCCTTGTCCAGTACTAATTTAAGGTTTTAGTATAAGCAATCGCCCGCTCTATCCGGGCCAATGTTTTCTGTTTACCTAAAAGCATTAATGTCGCGTCAATAGCCGGCGAAACCGAAGAACCCATGACAGCAACACGCAACGGCTGGGCTACTTTTCCTAAATTTAATTGCCTGTCTTCTGCAAATGCCTGAACAATCTGATGCAACTCCTCACTGCACCAGCTTTCAACTTGAGCAAAGCGCTCATGCAGTCCTTGAAGCACGAGAGCCGCTTCAGGGGTTAAATTCTTTTTGGCCGCTTTTTCTTCGTATGCTTCAAATTCCTTGTAAAAATAAAGACTGGCTTCAGCCATTTCAACCAGTGTTTTACACCGCTCTCTTTGTACTTTGACAACTTCAACCAAATCAGGCCCATCGGTTGGATCGATTTCCTTTTGCCCAATATGCCAGCTTAAATGCCTGGCCACATGAGCAGGATCTGAGGTCATAATGTAATGATGATTGAGCCAAACCAGCTTTTCTCGGTTAAATGAAGAAGCCGAGACATTAACCTGCTCTAAATCAAAGAATTCGACCATTTCATCCAGAGAAAATATTTCCTGATCACCATGAGACCATCCCAGCCGGACTAAATAATTCAATAATGCCTCAGGCAAAAATCCGTCGTCCCGGTATTGCATGACACTGACCGCCCCATGCCTTTTCGATAGCCGCGCGCCATCCGAACCCAAAATCATCGGCAAATGAGCATATTCGGGCACATTGGCACCTAACGCCTTCAGAATATTCATCTGTCTGGGCGTATTGTTGATATGGTCGTCGCCCCGAATAACATGCGTTACACCCATATCCATATCATCAACAACAACGGTCAAATTATACGTTGGGGTTCCATCGGAACGGGCGATGATCAAATCATCCAATTCCTTGTTGGCAACGACAATATCTCCTTTGACCAGATCCTTGATTGTCACAACACCGTCTTCAGGATTTTTAAAGCGTATGACCGGCTCCTGGCCTTCCACAAAATAGCTTTCCTGGCGGCATTTGCCGTTGTACCGGGGCTTTTCTTTATTAGCCATCTGCTCATTACGTAACTGCTCCAGTTCCTCCTTGGAACAATAACAATAATAGGCGTCGCCTTGATTCAATAATTGCTGAATGACTTCCTTGTAGCGATCAAACCGATGCGTCTGATAAAAAGGACCTTCATCGTATTCCAGCCCTAACCAGGTCATGCCTTCCAGTATGGCATTCACTGATTCCTGAGAGGACCGTTCCAAATCGGTATCTTCAATTCGTAAAATGAATTTGCCGCCGTGCTTGCGGGCATAAAGCCATGAAAACAAAGCGGTGCGGGCACCACCAATATGCAAATAACCGGTTGGACTGGGCGCAAATCGTGTTCGTATCGTCATGAGAAATAATTCTTCAGTTAATTTTATTATTTTGTGGTTATGTATCGAGCGCTATACAGGAAAAACGGCTGTATAAGGCTCAACATAACGGAATTCCGGTTCGGCAAGGGCGAAATCAGCCTATAACCTGTAAGCCACCCATGTAGGGAATTAAGGCATCAGGAATATGAATACGACCTTGTTCATCCTGATAATTTTCCATCACAGCTATCAAGGTTCGCCCGGCAGCAAGTCCGGACCCATTCAATGTATGCAGTAACTCAGGCTTACCGGTTTCGGGATTACGCCACCTCGCCTGAAGCCTTCTTGCCTGAAAGTCCTTAAAATTGCTGCAGGATGATATTTCCCGATACGTATTTTGACCCGGAAGCCAGACTTCCAAATCATAGGTTTTTGCTGAGGAGAATCCGGTATCACCGGCACACAGCAATACTTTACGATAAGGTAAGTTGAGCTTTTTAAGAATCGCTTCTGCATGCGCGGTCAATTGTTCATGGGCTGCAGCGGAATCTTCAGGCTTGACGATTTGGACCAATTCAACCTTTTCAAATTGATGCTGGCGAATCATGCCTTTAACGTCTTTGCCGTAAGCGCCCGCCTCGCTTCGAAAACAGGGGGTATGACAAACGAATTTTAACGGGAGTTCTTTCGCTTCAACAATTTCGTCCCGGACAATATTGGTCACGGGTACTTCAGCCGTAGGAATCAAATAAAAAGCAGGATCGTTATTCACTTTAAACAAATCCTGTTCGAATTTAGGCAACTGCCCGGTACCCCGCAAGGTTGCTGCATTGGCGAGGTAAGGAACATAAGTTTCCGTATAACCGTGTTCTGACGTATGCGTATCCAGCATCAGTTGAATAATCGCTCGCTGTAATCTAGCCAGAGGTCCTTTCAAGACAACAAAACGCGCACTGGCAATTTTAACGCCCAACTCAAAGTCCATGCCTTTATCGATAGCGCCCAATTCAACATGATCTTTAGGTTGAAACGCGAAATCCTTTTTTTGACCCCAAGTATAAACTTCCAGATTCTCATCTTCGCTGCGTCCTGCAGGAACCGATTCATCCAAAATATTGGGAATACTCTCCATGATTTCTGACAATTGCGCTTGTACTGCAGTCAGTTCATTTTCAGCGTCCTTTAGCTGATCACCCAAATTCTGGACTTGATCGAGTAAAGGCTGGATGTCTTGCCCACTGGCCTTCGCCTGACCAATCAATTTTGACCGGTTATTACGCTCATTTTGTAAATCTTGCGTTTTGACTTGAATATCTTTTCGCTGTGCTTCCAATTTGATATAGCTATCGGTATCGAATTGAAATGAACGGCGATCTAATTGCTGGCGGATATAATCAAGATCGGATCTAAATAAACGCGGATCTAGCATAGTGCTTGTTTACCTTTAAAGTTGTGTTAAACGACGAGGGGGAGGTTCCCTGGAATCAGTCGACAGACCGAAATCAAGCTAACGACTTGAATTAGGGCGTGCCATTTTGTATTTTGAATAAATTGAATGGGACCGGGAATGATCAGAACTTAATAAAATGTGTGCGGTAAAAACGTAACTCTTCAATCGATTCAACAATATCATCCAAGGCTCTGTGCGCAGCCTTTTTGGTAAAGCCGTCTTTTAAGTGAGGCGCCCAACGGGCAGCAAGTTCCTTGAGCGTTGAAACATCCAAATTCCGGTAATGAAAAAAGGCCTCTAACTGCGGCATATACCTGTACAGAAAACGTCTGTCCTGACCAATACTGTTACCACACATCGGCGAGGTCTTTTCAGGCACCCACTCTTTCAAAAACGCCAGTGTTTTAGACTCCGCATCAGCATCATTGAAGGTAGAAGACCTTACCCTTTCAATGAGACCTGACGCGCCGTGGTGCGTTTGATTCCACTCATCCATTGCTGCCAGAGCGGCATCGGATTGATGGACCGCCATAACAGGGCCTTCAGCCAGTATATTCAGGTCTTTATCCGTTACGATTGTGGCTATTTCAATGATTAAGTCACGGTCAGGATCAAGGCCGGTCATTTCAAGATCAATCCAAATCAAATGTGATGAGTCCATTGCCATTGCTCGTTTCCATAGTATGATAAAAATTGCACTTAGTGTAGCATTGGCGGTTATTTATGGCTATTTCTTAACATCGGGCACAAATTACGATGAATACTTTTACCCTCATTTTTTTATTTGCGTTGGCCGTGTCTTACGCAATTCAGTTCTGGTTGGCAGAACGGCAAGCTTCCCATGTATTACAACATCGGGGTGCAGTTCCTGATGCGTTCAAAGCACGTGTATCGCTGGAAGCCCATCAAAAGGCAGCCGATTATACGATCGACAAGGGCAAATTGGGCCGCATCGACAGCATCATAGGCCTGGTCATTCTTTTAGCCTTAACCCTGGGCGGCGGCATCGGTTTTGCATTTGAAACTTGGCAAGCCATGGGCCTTTCGCCTTTGGTCGCAGACCTTTGCGCCATCGCCAGCATTATCTTGGTCATGACGCTGATAGAACTGCCTACACACCTCTATCAAACTTTTGTTATTGAAGAAAAATACGGGTTCAACAAAAGCACTACCCAGCAGTTCGTCAAAGACCAGTTCTTGCAACTGGGTTTGATGGCAGCAATCGGCTTACCGCTGTTAGCCCTCATTTTGTGGATTATGGAATCAATCGGCGATAACTGGTGGATCTGGGCCTGGGCTGTTTTGATGTCCGTTTCCCTATTGATGAGCTGGCTTTTTCCAACCGTCATCGCCCCTTTGTTCAACACGTTCACTCCCATGGAAGAAGGTGTGCTGAAAGATCGCATACAAGGCTTGCTCGCGCGCTGTGGATTTAACAGCAAAGGCATCTTTATCATGGATGGCTCCAAGCGCTCAGGGCACGGGAATGCTTATTTTACTGGCCTGGGCAACAACAAGCGGATCGTGTTTTTTGATACGCTCGTTAAATCCCTGGATGATGAAGAACTTGAGGCGGTTTTAGCTCACGAACTAGGCCATTTCAAATGTAAACATGTCATTAAAATGCTGATTGCCAGTGCCATCATGAGCTTGATCAGCTTTGCCATTTTAGGCTGGATCATCCACCAGGAATGGTTCTTCAACGGACTGGGCGTTAGCCAGCCGTCCAATGCGACCGCTCTGTTGCTGTTCACGATGGTATCACCTGTTTTCACACCGTTCATGCAACCCATAAGCGCTTATTTTCAACGCAAATTTGAATTTGAAGCCGATGACTTTGCTGCAAACAATGCCAAAGCCTCAAAAATGATCAGTGGCCTGGTTAAATTATATGAAGAAAATGCCAGCACTTTAACGCCTGATCCTTTGTATTCTGCTTTCCACTACAGTCATCCCCCTGCCGCCGTTCGAATAGGGCATCTGGAATCAAAAATGCAAACCACATGAATGAATTGATTGAAGGCCTGGTCATATCACACTTGGGCCAAGGCATTGCAGTTCAATACAATGACACAATCATTCTCTGCCAACCGCGACGGAAACTGGAAACTGTCGCGGTCGGTGACCGTGTTTTATGGCGGTTAAGCTCACCTGATCAAGGCAGTATTGAAGAAATATTGCCCAGGCGCTCTTTGCTGATTCGCCCGTCAAGCAATGGCAAGATCCGTCCGGTTGCGGCGAATATCGACAGAGTTTTTGTGGTCGTGGCCGTTGAACCTTTTTGTGATTTTCTATTGATCGATCAATATCTTGCCGTGTGCGAAAACAGAGGCATAGACGCGGCTATCATCTTGAATAAAATTGACCTTGCCCTGCCCGAAGCCTTGTTAGCTGAGCTCGATATTTACAACCGGCTCGGTTACCCTTTTTATACTGTCAGCACCTATGACCACAGGGGCCTGGATGTTCTTAATTCGGCACTCAAAGACCAAACCAGCATTCTGGCCGGCCAATCGGGGGTCGGCAAATCGTCTTTAACCAAAACACTGATTCCCGACCTGGATCTAAAAACCAAAACACTGTCAGAAACCACCCGACACGGCCGCCACACAACAACAGCCGCCACGCTTTATCATCTGCCGGGTGGCGGCGATCTGATCGATAGTCCGGGGGTAGCCATTTTCGGACTTGCAGGATTGACGGAAAGACATCTGGCTTATGGATTCAGGGACTTTCAGCCATTCATTGATCAATGTCAATTCAACGACTGCAGACACGATAAAGATAAAGGCTGCGCGATCCGAGTGGCCATAGAAAATGGCAATATTTCTGCAAGTCGCTACCATCGTTTTTTAAAGCTTAGAGAAAAAATGACGCTGGCTTGATAACAAAGACCCGCTTTATCCGAGTGGTTACTTGAAGGGGAATAGGTTTTGTCAAAAAAACGAGCCCCCCGGCGACTGCTTTATAGCAAGTGTTTGGATTGTTAATTGCAATTTCAAACACCAACCAAGCAACCTGTTAATGTGAATAAAGGCAAAACAGAAGCCGTCCCTTCGCTAAAAGGATGCATCCGGCAAATAGTAGACTTATTAGCCGGGAGGCCAGCGCATCTGACGCCGTCCCAGCACATGCAAATGCAAATGGTAGACTTCCTGCCCTCCCTGCTCGTTACAGTTGATTACTGTTCGATAACCATCATCAGCCAACCCTTCCTGAGCCGCAACCTTAATCACTGCCTGCAGCAAATGCCCGGCAAGAGACGCATCCTTAAGATCGTTTAACGTGCTGATATGCGCCTTTGGAATGATCAAAATATGAACAGGCGCTTGTGGATTAATGTCTCTGAAGGCTAATACCTGCTCGTTTTCATAGACAATATCAGGCTTTATTTCACCAGAAACCATTTTACAAAAGATGCAATCTGTCATTGTTACCCCCCTCTATTTTTTATATCGGCTTACGCCCTTTAAATGCGTGGGTCAAAGTACTGCTATCGATATATTCAAGCTCCCCCCCCATAGGAACGCCATGGGCTATCCTGCTGGCCTGAACATCGCATTTTTTTGCGATTTCTGAAATCAACTGCGCCGTCGCCTCGCCTTCTACGGTAGAGTTGGTTGCCAAAATAATTTCTTTGATTTCTTTATTTTCCAGCCTTTGCTCAAGCAGGTCTAAGCCTAGCTCATCCGGACCAATGCCATCCAGCGGCGACAAGTGCCCATGAAGCACAAAAAACACTCCACCAAATACCGCTGCCTGATCCACTGCCCACACATCAGCAGGCGTTTCAACGATGCAGACAACAGAATGATCCCGGCCTTGATTGGAACAGATGGAACAGATCACTTGATCCGTCAAATTTCTGCAATTTTTACAACGGGTCACTCTATTTAGAGCCTCAAGCAAAGTCTCCGCCAATCTTTTTGCGCCGTCCCTGTTGCGCTGCAACAAATAGAAAGCCATTCTTTGAGCCGATTTGGGCCCTACTCCCGGCAGGTAGCACAAATCCTGAATTAATTGTCCTAACAGACCTTTCTTATCCATCACCGTTAAAAAGGCATCTGAAATCCGGGCGGTAGAGGAAATCCTGCAGTAAATTGCGCCATTTTTTCCTGCTTCATTTTGGCGACTTTATGAACTGCATCATTGATTGCCGCAGCAACCAGATCTTCCAGCATATCTTTGTCATCACCGACCAGAGAATCGTCTATCGTCACTTTTCGCACTTCTCTTTTGCCAGTCATCACAATTTTGACCAGACCTCCGCCCGATTCTCCCAGCACTTGCATCAGGGCTAATTCATCTTGCGCATTTTTTAAATCTTCCTGCATTTTTTGGGCTTGCTGCATCAAATTGCCCAGTGCATTTTTCATAATAGGGTTACTCCTTAATTTATTGACCTGCAGGCTCGATAGTACCGGGGACAACCCGCGCATCAAATCGTTCTTTTAATGCCGCAACAGCCTCGTCGTTATTGATAGAATCCACAGCGTTTTGCTGCAAGTCTTCACGTTCTTTGCGAAGCTTCATTGCCGGAGTGACAGCCTCAACTTCACCGGTCTGGATAACTAATCGGATAGGCTTGGCAAAATAATCCTGCAAAGCCTTCTGCAAATTATCCTCAATTTTAGGGCTGAGTAAATGCTTGTGCCCGGTATCCAGTTCGAGCTTACAAACTGTATCACTAATGTTTCTCAAGACACAATTATTAGCGAATTCACGCGTCATTCCTCTGATTTTAATCGCAACGACCAGATCAGACCATTCAATTGAATCACTGGTAACCGGTTTTTCCTGACTCACAGGCTCAGGTACTTTCAATGTTTCTTGCACTGAAGATGCGGAAACGGAACGGATCGTTTCTTGCGGTATAGGCTGCCGGTTATCTTTTACTGAGGCTACTTGAGACGAAGGGGTCGGCTTTTCTGTAACAGCAGGTTGAAACGTCAACAACCGCAGCATGACCATTTCAAATCCACTGCGAGGATCAGGAGCCAGAGGAAGATCCCGCTGACCAATCAACACAATTTGATAATAAAGCTGAACCTCCTCAGGACTTATTTTTTCAGCCAGCATCACCACGGAATCCAAATCAAAATCGTTTTTCACCGCTGAAGGAGCCACCTGATACAACGCAATCTTGTGTAAAACAAGTAAAATCCGCTGCAGAACATCGCCGAAATCAGGCGTCAAATCAGACAACGCATCAATGACTTGAAAAAGTTTTAAAGCGTCTCTTTCTACAAGCGCATTAATCAGATTATCAACCGGCTGCTGGGCAACCGTTCCGAGCATGGCAGTAACGTCATCCAGATTGACACGGCCATTACCAAAAACAATAGCCTGGTCAAGCAAGCTCAAGCCATCACGCATACTTCCGTCCGCAGCTCTTGCCAACATTCTCAAAGCCGGAGATTCCGCTTCGATTGCTTCCTTTTGCAAGATAGTCTCCATTTGCAAAAAGACCTGATCCGGCAACATACTCTTCAGATTGAATTGCAGACAGCGCGACAAAACTGTGACTGGGATTTTGTGGGGATCAGTTGTTGCCAATAGAAACTTGACATGTTCGGGAGGCTCTTCCAGGGTTTTTAATAGCGCATTAAAGCTATGCCCGGAAAGCATATGCACTTCATCAATCAGGTAAACTTTATATCGCCCGCTGCTTGGGGCATATTGGGTATTTTCCAAAAGATCGCGCGTATCATCGACTTTGGTTCTGGATGCGGCGTCTACTTCAATCAAATCCGGGTATCGGCCTTGATCAACTTCGATACAGACATTACATTGGCCGCACGGATTATAATCTTTTCGCGCTTCGCAGTTGATTGCTTTGGCAAGAATTCTGGCGATAGTCGTTTTGCCAACGCCGCGAGTGCCGGTAAACAAGTAAGCGTGATGTAGCCGATTATGTTTGAGTGCGTTAATCAGAGAATTAACAACGTGCTCTTGTCCAACGATTTCTGAGAAATTGCGAGGACGCCATTTTCTGGCAAGAACCTGGTAAGTCATTGAAGACTCTTAAAGGGAATCAATTTGGGAGGGAACCGTGCCAGCCACATCCCGGCACACGAATCTGCTGCTACCGTTGCTCCCTTCCGGACCTGGCGGGGTTTACAGCGTATCGTTGCGAGAGGACCGACACGGTTTCCATAATAGAGCCGCCTAAACGGCTAAAGAGGGCGCATTATGATGGAATCGATTTGAAAATTCAACCTTAATTTTAATAAACAGGCCGAATAGCTGGGGATTGACTGAAATACCCCGAAAACCGGAGTATGAATGGCAAAAACGGTTCAGGGCAAATAGACTTTCCAACGCATGCCGCCCAGCGAAGGGCTTTTATCACCTAAAAGCTCACCCCCCATCAGCCCAACCAATTCATTGACAACCGCCATGCCAATGCCATGCCCATGGATGTTTTGATCCGCCCTGACCCCTCTTTTAAGAATTTCTTCCAGCTGACCTGAGGGTATGCCCGGACCATCATCTTCAATTTGAAGTAGAAATTTATACTTGTTTTTCTTAATCTGGTTCTTATTTTGCAGACTGACTTTGACTTTTTTGTCACACCATTTACTGGCATTATCGATCAGATTGCCGGCAATTTCGTAAAGATCCCCTTCTTCACAATATAATTTATAGCTTTCAGGTTTTCGGGTTTCAAAGTTAATTTTTTTCTCACTATGAACCTTGCGCATGGACCCGATAATTTTATCCAGGACGATTGATGCATCGACGGTGCCCGTAGTTTTTTTCTCACCCTTGGCTGCGGCTTTCTGCAACTGATATTCGACGATCTCATTCATCCGTGATATTTGATCCAACGCGGTTTTTTTATTCAACTCAGGCGTTTCAATGCAGCCCCTCAGTATCGCTAACGGTGTTTTCAAACTATGCGCCAAATCGGCCAGTGTGTTTCGATACCGCTCAAGGTGAGCCCGTTCACTGCTTACTAGCGCATTCAGGTTCCCAGCCAGGCCTTCCAGCTCGGTTGAATAAACACCATCGAGCCGGGTTTTATCGCCCCGCTCTATCGCTTCCAGATCTTTTACGATGACTCTGAGCGGCTTTAAACTCCAACGTAAAACCACTAATTGAATAATAATGAGCACAGAACCAATCCCCATCAACCAGGACTGCAGCACTCTCTTGAAACTTGCAACCTGGTGGCTGACAAATTGGCTGTCTTCAGCCACGCTAAAAATAAATTCACGCCCTTTTCTTCGCTTATCTTCCCAAATAACACTGTAATGCAAAACATAGCGCCCCATATCATCCAGCAGGAAGGCAAACTTTCCAGGCGTTATTTGGGGAGGGGGCGATAAAGTCAGACCGACTGCCGATGGCGAATGCCATTCTGTTTTACCTTTTGCGGGCTGAACCGAGGCATAAAGACCTGAGCCCGGATCAGAAAAACGGGGTTCCCTCAAGGCTTTAGGCAATTTAATATGGCCGTTGCGCGTCAATTCGGCGGCGGACAACAGTGAATAAACCTGAACTTTTAAATTTTCACGTAACGCTTGCTCCGCGCTTTCCTTATAACCACGCTCCAAAACCACAGATACGATGGCGAAAAAGGAAGCGAGGACAAAACCGGTGGAAAAAAGCAGCCTGAGACTGAGGGATTTACGTTTCACTTTGCTTAAAACACCGGATTCAGCTTAACAGTTTTGTATTAAGTTATTCATTTTATGCTGCTTTTTTCAGCGGATTAATTTGCGGGTATCCGGTAACCGCGTCCCCGCAGCGTTTCAATCGGTTTGACGACACCATCAGGATCCAGCTTTTTTCTTAGCCGTCCGATAAATACTTCAATGACGTTGCTGTCTCTATCAAAGTCTTCATCGTAAATATGCTCGGTCAACACTGACTTTGAAACGACCTCACCTTTTCTAAAGAGCAGGTATTCCAGAACCTTATATTCAAAAGCAGTTAAATCCATTTTTTCACCGGCAACAGTCACTTCCTGCGATACGGTATTCAACTCAATATTGGCATGGGTCAAAACCGGATGCGATTTACCACCGGACCTGCGGATTAAAGCATTGAGGCGGGCCAACAATTCCTCGTAATGAAACGGCTTGACCAAATAGTCATCCGCGCCCGATTCCAGGCCTTCAACTTTTTCCTGCCAACGGCTTCTGGCAGTCAGAATTAAAATCGGAAATTCGACATTTTCCTTACGTAATTTTTTGATCAATTCAACGCCCGAAATATCAGGCAGCCCTATATCGACGATCGCAGCATCGATCGGATATTCGCTACCCAAATAGAACCCGTCAGCCCCGGTCGTAGCCAAATCCACTGCAAAACCTTTCCTGCTTAAAAACTGCCGGATTTGATCACCAATCAACGGCTCGTCTTCAACCACCAAAACTCGCATAGCACGCTCCCTTTATGTCACTCTTTATCTTCATCAGGCAAAAAGTCTTCCAACAAATTGCCCGTCTCGGCATCAACTATAAAATGCTGAATGCGGCCGTCCGCTGTCAGCACTTTGATAATATGAACCTCTCTTTCGTTAATGATCTCCGTTTTGGCACCCAACACTTTATTTTGCGGATCGGAAAGCACTTGCCGAGTCGCCTCATCAAGAGAGACAGCAGCCAAGGCTATCTCGCTGCCAGACAAAACAGAAGCAAGAAACATGAAGGCGACCAAAATTACTTTAATTAAATTTGCCATTGAAAATCCGGAACATAATCATGTGATGCATTACCCTTTGGTTTCTGCAAATTGCATGGCTCAAACTATAAGTCTAAATGACTGAATAGGCACTGAATCTAACTTTATCTCATATCCCAGCGCGTAAAAGCTGCACTAACCGCATGACCAAAAGAAGTTCCCAGCTTGCCAAACAATCTATCCATTATGCGTTCGCTGGGCGTGAAATTAACCAGTTTTTCAGCGCCAATGATGTTTTTAGCAACGAATTTGTCACTACCAAAATCATCGGCCAACCCCAGAGAAACACCTTCCTTACCAGTCCACACCAAGCCTGAAAACATATCGGAGGTTTCTTTGAGGCGATCACCACGCCCCTTCTTTACCGCATCAATGAATTGTTTGTGCACCTGATTAAGCAATGTTTGCATATGCCTGGTTTCAAGCTCATTCACCGGTAAAAAAGGATCCAGCATCGCCTTATGATCTCCGGCAGTGAGCGTCCGCCTCTCTACACCCATTTTTTCAAGCGTATCAACAAAGCCGAATCCGTTAATGACCACGCCTATGGAACCGATAAGACTGGCCTCATTAACGTAAATCTTGTCAGTTGCGGACGCCACATAATAGCCACCCGAAGCGCAAATATCGCTCACTACTGAAAAGATGGGGAGATCAGGGAATTCCTGCTTAACTTGCCTAATTTCGTGAAAAATATAGTCTGACTGGACTGGGCTACCACCCGGCGAATTAATATGCAGGATGATGCCCTTGGTATTTTTATCTTTCGCAGCATCACGTAAACCTTGTGAGATGTTTTCAAAGCTGGCGGGCTTATCTTCCGCTATAACCCCGACCACATCGATGACTGCCGTATGACCTTCACCTCCGGTCACATCCATGTCTTTTTTAATGGAGGGATACATCGCGACAACAAAAACAGCTACCAGGTAAAAAAACAGCAACAATTTAAAAAAAATGCTCCAGTGCCGCGCCTTTCTTTGCTCAGTCACAGCTGCCAACGCCAGTTTTTCAATGACTTCGCGCTCCCAACCCTGTTGTTTTTGACCGTCAGAGCCTTGCGTCATGTCATTATTACTTTCCATTATTTAACCTCAGAAATGTTATTAAATCAGATGTATTTTGCAGAAATTCGATGGGACTATGTTGGCTTAACCGCGACTGAGCATGCGCGCCGCAGGTGACCGCAATTGAAGCTATTCCGGCATTTGAAGCCATTTCCAGATCATGTATGGAATCACCGATCATTACGGTGGCTTCCTTTTGAAGGCCGGTTTCAGCCATAATCTGTTTGAGCATTAACGGATCAGGTTTTGAGGCCGTCTCATCGGCACAGCGGCTCGCAACAAAATAGCCGGCAATCCCGGTTTGCTCAAAAGCATGCTGAAGACCTTTGCGTGATTTTCCGGTCGCTACTGCCAAGAGAAAACCGCTTTGCTTAAGCGCCTCCAAAAGATCAAGCACGCCTGGAAACAAGTCCTCAACCCCCAGTGGACGTGAAAAATAAAGCTCTGAATACCGGCTGATTAAACGCTGCTTTTCTAATTGATCAAGTTCCGGAAAAAGGACCGCCATGGCCTGATGGATGCTGAGTCCGATAATATCTTTTGCCGTGCCTTCCTCCGGCGCCTTATAACCGCAGTCAACTGCTGCGTTTTGTAAACAATAGACAATCCAGTCTATGGTGTCCATCAGGGTTCCATCCCAATCAAATATCAGTAAATCAAACTTACTTTTTATCATCGAACCAAACCTGCATATCCCCAGGTACCGGAGCAGTGATAGTTAATGGTTTACCACTAACAGGATGGGTGAACTCAAGTCTGAAGGCATGAAGAAAAAGGCGTTTGATGCCTCTTTTTTTAAAACTCCGATTGACTTCAAAATCGCCGTATCGATCATCGCCAATGATGGGATGTCCCAACCAGGCGGCATGAACTCTGATTTGGTGAGTTCTTCCGGTTTGCGGACTGGCTTCAACCCATGTCGCATCGGGCAATGATTTAATCGTTTTGAAAAATGTTGCCGAGCTTTTTCCTTCCTGACTTACGATCACCATGCGTTCACCGCTTTGGCCTGTCTGCTTTAACAAGGGCGCATTAACGGTTATGGATTTCTTCTCCCATACTCCGCCCAACATGGCCAAATAGGTCTTTTTGATGCCATCGCCCCGGAAAAGTTCATGCAGCGTCCGCAACGCACTGCGCTTTTTGGCGATGATCAAACAACCCGAAGTATCCCGGTCCAGACGATGAACCAATTCAAGAAAATGCGCATCGGGTCTTAATTGGCGCAAACTTTCTATAACTGCCGTACTTAAGCCACTGCCGCCATGAACGGCATATCCGGCCGGTTTATTGAGCACCATCAACACATCGTCCTCAAACAGAATATCCTGTTCCAGGCTTTGCTTAAGATTTTTGGGCACAAAGACAATCTCATCAACCACATTGACCCGTACTGGTGGAATTCTGACCATATCGCCCGGCTGCAACCGGTATTTGACATCGACTCTGCCCTTGTTAACCCGTACCTCGCCTTTGCGCACGATACGATAAATGTGGCTTTTTGGAACACCTTTGAGCTTGGTAATCAAAAAATTATCCAATCGTTGCTCACTGGTTTCCTCGGTGATTTCAACCATCTGCACCGTAGCGTATAGGCTATTTTGTTCTGTTTTCATTGTCTTATGATATCAGCATATTCCGTAATTTAATGCTTTAAAATTGATGGATGGCCATAACATTGCTATATTAGGCGAGTCTATAATTTTATTGACATAAACGATTCGCAACATTAAAGCGGAACATAATAGTTTTTTCCAAACTGTTTTATGAATTTTAAAACAGCTTGAGCATTACAATTTTGGGTTTCATCGTTCGACCCATGACGAACGAATTGCAATAACTCCTGTTTAGGAAAGATTTTACAAGAAGACAGTCCTTTGCTTTCATCATACTTTGAACCAACGTTATGAGCACTTCAGTCTCTTAACCTTAACTAAAGCGGATCTATACAAAAAATAAACTCGCATACTGTCATTTTCAAAGTTTAATCTACCCGTAAGAGATGAATTTATCACGCAGCATCAAACAAGCCGTGACCACAATCCAAACTGTCTAAATCACAAAATCTGATAATGGAGCAGGAACCTATCAAGGAAAAATGAATGAAAAGAATGCTTATCAACGCTTCGCAGCCTGAAGAACTGCGTGTTGCATTGGTAGATGGTCAAAAACTTTACGATTTTGACATTGAAGTACCTTCAAAAGAACAAAAAAAATCAAACATTTATAAAGGAATCATCACTCGAATAGAACCCAGTCTTGAAGCAGCGTTCATCAACTATGGCGCTGAAAAACACGGCTTTTTACCTTTTAAGGAAATCGCGCCAAACTTTCTCCAGGCCAGCAACGCCCCCACCGAAGGCCGGCAGTCAATCAAAGACCAGCTTCGGGAAGGCCAGGAAATTGTCGTTCAGATTGAAAAAGAAGAACGCGGCAACAAAGGCGCAGCTTTAACCACGTATATCAGCCTTGCGGGAACCTACCTGGTTTTAATGCCCAACAACCCAAAAGCGGGCGGCATCTCAAGACGTATTGAAGGCGATACCCGTAGCGATTTACGTGAGGTAATGGCGGCTTTAGAAATACCCGATACCATGGGACTGATTATCAGAACTGCGGGGTGCGGCAAAAATGCCGAGGAATTGCAATGGGATTTGAATTACCTGTTGCAACTGTGGGAAGCCATTGAAAGAACCGCCAAAGAGCAAACCGCGCCCTTTTTGGTTTTCCAGGAAAGTAATGTCATTATTCGCGCACTGAGAGATCACCTGCGGAGTAACATTGACGAAATATTGATCGACAATGAATCTTCGTTCAAATTGGTACAAAACTTCCTCAAGCAGGTAATGCCCCATTTTTTACCCAAGGCAAAGCTCTATCAGGATGCCGTACCCTTATTCAGCCGTTATCAGATCGAATCTCAGATTGAAGTGGCTTATGGCCGTGAGGTTTCATTACCCTCCGGTGGCTCAATAGTCATAGATCATACAGAAGCACTCACCAGTATCGACATCAACTCGGCCAGAGCAACAAAAGGCAGCGATATTGAAGAGACGGCCTTGAATACCAACCTGGAAGCTGCTGATGAAATAGCCAGACAATTGCGTCTGCGTGATTTGGGAGGCCTTTTTGTCATTGATTTCATTGACATGATGTCCAACAAAAACCAGAGAACCGTTGAAAATCAATTACGCGATGCTTTGAAGATAGACAGAGCACGTATCCAAACAGGCCGTATCTCTCGTTTTGGCCTATTGGAAATGTCCAGGCAACGCCTGCGACCATCTCTTGGCGAGTCAACCCAGTTGACCTGCCCTCGCTGCAAAGGCCAGGGGATGATCCGCAATGTCGAATCAGTCGCGCTGGCAGTGTTGCGGGTACTCGAAGAAGAGGCTATGAAACCGGGCACTGAAAAAGTGATTGCGCACTTGCCTATCGAAAGCGCGACCTTTTTACTCAATGAAAAGCGCCCCGCTATCGAACAAATCGAATCGCGTCTGAAAGTCGGCATTATCATTTTGCCGAGCAAGCATCTTGAAACGCCCGCTTACGATATCGAGCGAATTAAAAGCAAGGATGCAGCGGAAGACAAACCGAGTTATTTACAGATTAAAGAAGAAGATATTCCGCTTCCTGATTTTGCACAGCAAAGTAAACCCAAAGTCGATTCGCCTGCGATTAAAGAGTTCATGCATGAAACGCCGGCGCCGGTTCAAAACAGAAATAACTCTGCCAGCCTGATTAAACGTTTCTGGCAAAAATTGATCGGAACCCCTGATACCAAAGCCCCGGCAAAGCATACGCCTGCCAAAAATCCTGCCGAGGACGGCGAAGCATCAGAGAGTTCAAAAAACCGGAGAAATCCGGATAACAAACGCCCTCAAAATGGGCGCGGAAACAGGCCGCCCCGAACTCCAGACGGCAAAAACCCAAGAAGAAACAAGCCACCGGAAAGACCTCCCGTTGAAAAAGTGGTAGCTGAAGACGTGACGCAAACAGAAATTGTCGCTACCCAACCCCAGTCCCAGCCAGAAGGTGCCGAACCGGTTAAAAAACCACAAAGCCGCAGACGGGGACCCAACCGAAGAAGACCGCGTAATCCAAACTACCGGAAACCTGATTCAGCCTCAGAATCCGAGTCTAAATCCGCCGATTCAACTGAATCTTCTCCTGCTCCGGCAAGAGAGCCCAGTCCAGTAGAAAGCGACTAGAATCGATAAGCCAAGGATGGCTTACTCTCTAAGCACATCCACTGTGCTCGTCTGATCGAAAAACATCTGGCATCCAAAGAGTGAGGGGGATCAGCAACTCCCAGATTAATGAAAAAAGGCAGACGTAAGCTTAGGGGAGATTTCGGCATCCACAACCAGCACCTTAAAGCTGATCCAATGATTAATAAAGTAAGCACCCCATTTACTTATCTAAACGAAATCATTTCGCACTGACGAGTTACATCTTCTCATCCTTTTTAAAAACACGCTTCTTTAACGGTATTTGACTTCTACGTGCTCTGCCGCAAAAAGCCGTTTTAGCCGGACTATTAATTCATCGGTAGGATGGACACGCCATTCTTCGCCCAATTGAACCGAAGCCCGCGCAGTATTTGAAGAATAATTAATAACGACAGGGCATGATCCGCCTTTATAGGTTTTTAGAACCGCATCAAAAGGGTCAATCATTTCTTTTATTGCTAACCCAGCATTCTTCCAGTCAATAAGAATGCACCGGGCAAATTGGCTGCGGGCATCTTCAATACTGTAAAGCTTCTCCACCGTCAGCCTTAACATCCCGGTGAAATCGTCTATTCCAATTGCGCCCTCTGCAACCAGCAGCGCATCTTTTGATAAAAGATCCCGGTATTTATCGTAACTTTCACCAAAAATAGCTAACTCCAAACGACCGGAGCGATCATCCAGCGTAACAAAGCCCATGGTTTTTCCCTGTTTGGTCTGTCGCGTACGGATATCGACCACCATTCCGGCAGCCCGCCCTTCCAATCGTCCCCGGGATCTTTCAACGTCCGCAAGAATGCTGGAAATTTTGCCATGGGTGAAATTTTTTAATTCCTTTTCATATTCAATAATCGGATGACCCGTCAGAAACAAACCCAGAGTATTTTTTTCAGCCGCCAGGCGCTCGGCTTCTGTCCAGGGTTCCGCAGTTATCGAATAGGCTGCCTGATCAATGTCCGGTTCCGCATTAACCGCCAGGCCGAACAAATCATTTTGCCCTGTTTCCGACATTTTTCCATGTTGTTCGGCCACACGCAGAGCCACCGTCAATTCCGCCAAATGAGCGGCACGATTATCATCGAATTCGTCTAATGCCCCTGCCTTGATCAGCGCTTCCAAAACCCGCCGGTTGACCTTTCGCAGATCCACTCGCTTACATAAGTCATATAAGCCTTCATAGCTACCATGCTGATCGCGTTCATTAATCAGCTCCTCAATGGCGGATTCGCCCACGCCTTTGATGGCGCCCATGCCATAGACAATCTGCTGCTTAACATTAACTGTGAAGCGGAAGTTTGATACATTGATATTGGGCGGGCAAATACTGAGCTTCATTTCCCGGCATTCTTCGATCAAAACGACGATTTTGTCGGTATTATCCATATCGGCGGACAGCACTGCCGCCATGAATTCAGCAGGAAAATGTGCTTTTAGCCAAGCGGTCTGATAAGCGACTAAAGCGTAAGCGGCAGAATGTGACTTATTAAAGCCATACCCCGCAAATTTTTCCATCAAATCAAAGATATAAGTAGCGACACTTTCATCTATCTGATTGGCAACAGCACCTTGTGTGAATATCTCTCGCTGCTTGGCCATTTCTTCAGGCTTTTTCTTACCCATAGCCCGGCGCAACATGTCAGCGCCACCCAAGGTATAGCCCGCGAGCTCACGGGCAATTTGCATGACCTGTTCCTGGTAAAGAATAACCCCATTGGTCGATTTGAGAATTGGAATCAGCAAGGGATGAGCATACTCCGCTTTCGCGCCATGCTTTACATTGATGTAGTCATCCACCATGCCTGATTCGAGCGGACCGGGCCGAAATAATGCGACCAGCGCGATGATGTCGTCGAAACAGTCCGGTTTTAGTTTTTTGATTAACTCTTTCATACCTCTGGACTCTAACTGAAACACCGCGGTTGTCTGGGCTTTTTTCAGTAATTCGTAGGTATCCTGATCGTCGCGGGGAATCTGGGTAATGTCGACAATCCTTTCACCGGCTCGCTGCAACCTGTGATTGATCGTTTGCAACGCCCAATCGATAATGGTCAGTGTACGCAACCCCAAAAAGTCAAACTTGACCAGACCAACCGCTTCAACATCATCCTTGTCAAACTGTGTTACCAGATTGCCGCCGCCCTGCTCACAATAAAGCGGCGTAAAATCAGTCAACTTCGTAGGGGAAATAACAACTCCGCCAGCGTGTTTTCCGGCGTTACGGGAAATGCCTTCCAACATTCTGGCCATATCGACCAGCGCTTTGACTTCTTCCTCTTTGTCATAAAGCTGCTTGAGTTCAGGACTGTCTTTAAGCGCTTTTTCCAGGGTCATGCCAATTTCAAAGGGAATCAGCTTGGCAAGTCTGTCGACAAATCCATAAGAAAAACTCAACACACGTCCTACATCCCTGACTACCGCTTTTGCGGCCATGGAACCGTAGGTGATAATCTGAGAGACATGATCTCTGCCGTAATGCCGGGCCACATAATCGATCACCTCATCCCGACGATCCATGCAAAAATCCACGTCAAAATCAGGCATTGAAACCCGTTCGGGATTAAGAAAGCGCTCAAACAGCAATTCAAACTCAATAGGATCCAAATCAGTGATTTTTAAAACGTACGCCACAAGCGAACCGGCACCGGAACCTCTGCCTGGCCCCACTGGAATGCCATTGTTTTTAGCCCATTGGATAAAGTCGGCAACGATGAGGAAGTAACCGGAAAAGCCCATTTGGGTTATTACGGTCAGTTCTATATCCAGGCGTTCGTAATAGGCTTTTGTGTTTTCTTCTTTTGTGCCGGAGCCAAAAGCCGCATATTGCACCAAGCGTTCCGCCAACCCTTTTTGTGATGCCTCAATCAGGAATTCATCAATGGTCATGCCTTCCGGTACTGGAAAATCAGGCAAGTAATTTTTACCCAAGGTCAGTTCCAGATTACACCGCTTTGCAATTTCCACACTGTTGGCCAATGCTTCGGGCATGTCTGAAAACAAGGCCTGCATTTCCTCAGACGTCCGCAAATATTGCTGCGCAGTGTAATCCTTAGGTCTGCGAGTATCGTCTAGCACACGGCCTTGATGAATGCAGACTCTTACCTCATGCGCATCAAACTCACTGGCCTTGAGAAAACGAACATCATTCGTAGCAACTATCGGCAAGGCTGTCTGCAATGCAAGTTCCATTGCCGCAGCAATGTAAAACTCTTCATGCGGCTTGCCTACTCGCTGAACTTCCAGATAAAAACTGTTTTCAAATAGGCTGGACCATCGCTCTGCCAGCGCTTTCGCTTCTTGTGTATTATTAGCCAGTAAAGCCTTGCCAATATCGCCATTCATTGCTCCTGACAACGCAATCAACCCATCATGGCTTGCCTCTATCCACTCCCTCTGAATCATAGGAATGCCCTGATGCTGCCCTTCCTGGTAAGCCTTAGAGATCAGCTCTGTTAAAGTCACATAGCCTTTTCGGTTTTTTACCAGTAATGTCAAACCAAATGGCGCTGCCGGCTCATCGGCATTATAAAGATTGATGTCTGCGCCAATGATCGGCTTTATGCCTTGCCCCAAAGCCGTTTTATAAAACTTGACCAGAGAAAATAAGTTGGCCTGCTCAGTAACAGCAACAGCAGGCATGTTCATTTCGGCCAAGGTTTTAATCAACGGTTTAATTCTGACAATGCCATCTACCAACGAAAATTCGGTGTGTAATCTCAGATGGACAAATGAAGGCTGCATGTTGATAGCGATAGTTGAAAGATAGACAAAAACGGCAAGGGTTAACCAAAAGTGCGGAGTAAATCAACGCCCCTTTTGCCACAGGGCGTTAACCGGAAACAACGACTTTATTTATCATAAAAAATTAGTTATTCAGCTTAAGTTGGGTTGGGTTGCATGCTTTTCGCAACCCAACAATTAGCGACATCACCTTGAAATGTTGGGTTGTTCCGCTGAATAGTGACATAGAAAACTAGCGCTACAAAGCGAGGTTTGGGTATAGCTGATCAGTAAATAGCCAGGACTTTCTTGACAGGTGCAAAACTGCGTCTGTGGATGGGTAACACGCCGAGCGTTTGAATTTGTTCCAGATGTTTTTTTGTGGGATAACCCTTGTGACTATCAAAATCGTATCCGGGATAAACGCCCTCAATGAACGACATTTCATTATCTCGTGCGACTTTAGCCAGGATTGAAGCGGCCGAAATACAAGGGATCAGAAGATCGCCCTTGATGACGGTTTCCCCAGGTATTGAAACCGGAGGATAGTAAGATCCATCGACCATCACCCATTCGGGGGTAATGCCTAATCCGGATAAAGCTCTGGCCATCGCCAAAAGCGAAGCCTGGAGTATGTTCATGCGGTCAATTTCGCTGGCTTCGGCTCTTCCAACTGACCAGCAGAGTGCCTTCGCTTTAATCTGACCCGCTAAAAACGTCCGACGCTTTGCTGTTAGCTTTTTCGAGTCGGTCAGACCGGATATCAGGCAATCAGGATTCAAAATGACGGCGGCAGCAACAACCGGTCCTGCGATACAACCCCGCCCGACTTCATCAACGCCGGCTATCAGTGAATACGCTATCTTAAAATTCCCCGCGTGACATTTCTAAGAAAACTGACCATATTGGACAACTCGTCACTGTCACCGGCCATACCTTCCATTTCCTCTATCGCGTCTTCCAATCGCATATTCATTTTATAAAGGATTTTGTACGCTTTTCTAATTTGCCGTATTGCTTCCGGCGTCACGCCATTACGTTCCATGCCGACGGAGTTGATCCCATGCGGTCGGGTAGGCCGCCCCCCTACCATGACAAAAGGAGGAATATCCTGGGTTATGGCACTGCCCATAGCAGAAAAACTGTACTGTCCGATTTGGGTAAACTGATGAACCAATGTAAACCCGCCGAGTATGGCGTGATCACCCAAATGCACATGACCCGCCAGTGATGCACCGTTTGCCAAGATAACGTGATCACCTATCATACAGTCATGAGCGACATGCGTATAAGCCATAAACAAGTTATCGGAGCCAATTGAGGTAACACCGCGATCTTGAAGCGTCCCTCTGTGCATGGTGGCAAACTCCCGGATGGTATTTCTATCGCCAATTTCAAGACACGTCTTTTCTGAAGCATACTTTTTATCTTGCGGATCTTCACCAATAGACGTGAATTGATATATCCGGTTTTGTTCTCCGATCCGGGTTGGGCCGTTGATAACAACATGGGGCCCGATCACAGTTCCGGAACCAATCGTAACATCAGGGCCTATGACGGTATAAGGGCCTATACTGACATCATCCGCCACTTGAGCACGTTCATCGATAATTGCTTTAGGATCTATCAAATCAGTCCACCGCTGCTGCACACATGATGTTTGCACTGGCGACAAATTCATTGTCCACTTCCGCCCGACATTCAAACGACCAGATATTGCGCTTACTTTTTAAAAACTTTGCTTCAAGCATAAGCTGATCTCCCGGCACCACAGGCCGTTTAAATCTGGCTTTATCTATCCCCACCAAATAATACGTCATCCCTTTACCAAGAACATCGGGCGCAGTTTCTGAAGCAAGCAAACCGGTTGCCTGCGCGAGGGACTCGAGTATCAAAACGCCTGGCATAATAGGCATATGAGGAAAGTGGCCTTGAAAGAAAGGTTCATTATAAGTCACATTTTTGACACCCAAAAGCCTGACGCCTGGCTCACACTCGATGACTTTGTCCAGTAATAGAAAAGGATACCGGTGCGGAAGAAATTCTTGAATTTGCAGTATATCTAACTTGATAGACATTATTATGGCGTGATGAATGTATTAAATTTGAAAATTGAGCCATCATGGAGGCGCTCCTGCAGTCCTTACTGATCAAAGTTTATTCAGGCATGGAAAGCAATTTTTCTTGAATTTGGCTGGTTACATCGATTTGCTCACTCGCATAGATCACGCCATCAGTTAACAACAAATCAAATTTTTGCTCTTGAGCCAGGGTGCGAATGGCCTCAATAATCTTGCGTTGCAATTTACCAAGCTCCTCGTTGCGGCGCATATTGAAGTCTTCGCTGAACTCCTGTTGGCTTCTTTTCAGTTCTCTTTGTTTTGCCAAAATGTCTTTTTCCAGATTTCTTCTTTCCGAGTCACCCATAACGGATGCATCACGGTTCATCCTTTCTTCCAGCCCTTTGGCTTCATTTTGTTGGGCCAACAACTGTTTGTCCCTTGGTGAAAATTCTTGTTCCAGACGTTTTTTGGCTTTTTCAGCTTGGGGTGATTTCTCCAACACAGCTGGGATATTCACAAAACCAATTTTTAAATCTGCAATAGCTGCATTGGCCGATAACAATAATCCCAAAAATAAAACAATCTTAGTTTTCATTAGTTCATCCATCTTAGGTAAAAAGTAAGTGTAAATTGTATAAACGCGTGTTTTGATTTAAATAAATTATAGGGGATAAGTCGAGCAAACAAAAATGCCTAAAAACCGGAACCGAATGAAAACTGAAAGTTTCTTTCGTCATCTTGATCTTGAAGGTTTATAGGTTTAGCGACACTGACCGAAATAGCCCCGAAAGGTGAAAGCCATTCACCTGAAATACCGGCGGAATAGCGCATTTCATCAAATGAAAAACTGTTATCGACCATCCCGGCATCAATAAAAGTGCCCAATCGTATTGACTTGGATTCTTTCATAAAAGGAACGGGGAAAAATAATTCAGCAGTTCCCGCTAGTTTCGTAGATCCACCTATCGGTCTTGATGAATTACCCGGGGTAGGTCTGTCTCTAGGACCTAAGGTGTTGTCGTTAAACCCCCGCACCGAGCGAACCCCACCGGCAAAATAATTTTCAAAGAATGGAAGTTCATCTGTTTTTCCATAGCCGTCTCCATACGCAGCTTCCGCACTCAAACTGAAAGTCAGGTCTTTGGCGATAGGAAAAAATTCCTGCTGCTTATAACTGATTTTGTAATACTCAAGATCACTGCCCGGCACGGTTGCCAAGGCTGATAACCTTTGCTGTCCGCCGCTGGTCGGAAAAACGATACGGTTCAGCGTATCATGTGTCCAGCCAATGGAAGGGGAGAAGGTTAAAAAACTGTCACCTTCTTCTTCTATGAACTCTATGATGTCATAAGATGAGGAAGACGTAGTATCCAGACTGGTATACTTCACATCCGCATTGAACCTTAAAGTGTCAAATTCATTCAACGGTATGCCAAAGTTCATTCCGGCATTTGCCACATCGGTAGTATAACTGGCAATGTTGGCTTCTCGAGCATCGGTGCTTCGATAACCCAATTCATATCCCAAGCTCACACCATCAAGAGTAAAATAAGGGTTTAAAAAGCCAAACCGGTAGTTAGTTGAAACATCACTGTTATTAAAAGCCAGATTGACTCGTTTGCCGGAACCAAAGACATTGTCCTGAGAGATATTGGCATTCAGAATAATACCTTGTGTTTGCGAAAAGCCTACACCTGCCGTCAAATTTCCGGAAGGTCTTTCCACAACCGTATAGTTGACATCAATCTGATCTGAAGTACCCACCACCGGCGGCGTCTCGACATTCACTTCCTCGAAATAGCCCAGCCTTTCCAAGCGAGTTTTAGATCGCTCGATTTTTGTGTTGGACGCCCAGCTGGCTTCCATTTGCCGTAATTCCCTTCTCAACACTTCGTCACGGGTTTTGGTGTTGCCCCGCATGTTGATGCGGTTGACATAAACACGCTTACCCGGATCGACAAAAAACGTCATCGCAACGGTCTTGTCAGCCTCGTTAATTTCAGGAACCATGTTAACGTTAGCAAAAACATATCCGTCATCACCCAAGCGATCCGAGATAGCTTTTGACGTTTCAGTCGCGTTTCTTCTGGAGAAAATCTCGCCCGGTCCAACCTGAACCAGTTTGGTAATTTCGTCGGGCTGAACAATCAGATTCCCCGCCAATTTGACTTTTTCTAACGTGTAGACATCACCTTCTTTTACATTGATCGTAATATAAATCTCTTTCTTGTCAGGCGTTATGGCAACCTGTGTTGATTCAATATTGAAATTGATATAGCCGCGATCCAGATAATAGGAACGCAAACGCTCGAGGTCAGCCGAAAGCTTTTGTTTTGAATATTGGTCATCTTTGGTGTAGAACGACAAAAGATTCGAGGTGCTTAACTCAAAGTCTTTTTGCAGATCGTCATTTTCGAAGGTTTTATTGCCGACAACATTTATCTGCTTGATTTTGGCAACCCGACCTTCTGAAATCTTGATATTGATACCCACCCTGTTTCGGGTGAGATCGGCAACTTCGGTATCAATCTTCAAACCGTATTTGCCATGACTAAAATATTGGCGCCTCAACTCCTGTTCGACTTTTTCCAGAATTTGCTGGTTGAATACTTTCCCTTCTGACAAACCAATATTTTTTAATGCCTTCAGTAAATCCTCAGAACTGATATCCTTGTTACCTTCAAACAGAATTTTGGCTATCGAAGGTCTTTCGACCACATTGACCACCAGCGTCGACCCCGACCTTTCTATCGTGATGTCTTTGAAAAAACCGGTTTTAAAAAGCGCTCTGACGGCCACAGGAATTCGTTCGGACGAAAAAGTATCTCCGATATTGACAGGGAGATAATTGTAGACGGTTCCAACGGAAATTCTTTGTAAACCATTGACTTGAATATTATCAACCACAAACCCGTCTTCACTTTTTACGACCTGTGAAAATACCAAAGTCAGCATGATAATGACTGATAAAGCTGATAATCTCATGAATTTGTGCGAAATACGGTTGCCGTTGACTTAAAACGGATCAAGTATACCACAGAGCTTGGGCGCTCAACCAAATGGAATAAGGTCACAGTGATCTGCTATAGGGACGGAGGTTGAATAAAACCGGGCTAGCACGAAGCAGCGACAAATCATTCGGCAGACAACTATTGCAGATCTGCCGAATGATTGATGGAGAAAAGCAGCACAGTAACTCCAGCTTGGTATTATTAGCGTTTACCTAAAAACCCGCTGATAGGCTTTTTGTGAGCCAAAAGATAATGACTTCGAAACCAGACACCACCAATAGCAGCCAACATAAGACCGCAAGAGGCAACCGTCAGGTAGATCAAATTCTTAAGGTGCGACATTTCTTTTAAAAGCTGCTCATTGCTAGAGTCCGGCTGAACATTTTTAGTCGTTTCGGTATAAGCTCGCAATACTTTTACATCACTTTTAAGGTCTTCAATGGTTCCCAATGAATAGGTTACAGAGCCTAATTTAACACTTTGTTCCAATGTTCTTAATTTGCTCTCTATGGATCCACTGACCAAACCTATCATTTGCCCTTTGAGGGCATCAATTTCTGCAGATAATACAGGGTTTTCCCTGGCTTTATACGCAGCATCAAGCTGTGCTGTTTGATAACTATTCAAGAGATCCGGGGATGGCATAAGGAAAAAACCCATCACCATGACAATAGTCATTAATGCCAGAACAGCATAAATCAACATTTTATTGACTATCACTAAACTCTTGTCGACTGGAATTTCGCGAAGAATCATTGGATTCAATGCCTGTCCATCGTCAGAATTTTTCTCTCGCTTATTGCTCATTAATGTATTTCCTCTCAACGCAAATACAAGCGCAGATAGCATCCCAACCCCAAGGACGAGAAACCCTCAAACCTTGTAATACCTTCTTTTTTCAATCATACGTCATGCGAAACCCGCCTGAAAATCAGCGGTAAGTGTCTCTTTTGTATGAACAGAAGTCACGAGGCAAAAACAAAGTCAAATACCTTCCCGATCCTTAAATTATTATTTTTCCAACCAAAAACCAAACGTCCAATTTTCGGTGAATGGCAATTATACAAGCTTAAATCAAATTGTCGTGCGTTTTATCGGGTTTACGCAAGAGGCGCTGATTGCCAGCGCCTCTTAAATCCGCTTCCGATTTTAAAGCACTTAAAAGCTGGAACGCCCCAAGAATCGTGACCTAAAACCCTCACACCAAGCAGATCGCCATAAACCTGATTAGCGGTTTTTCTTGGCTGCAATCCGCATTCTCAGTGCATTCAATTTGATAAATCCTTCCGCATCTTTTTGGTTGTAAGCGCCCGCATCGTCTTCAAACGTTGCGATTGCCTCGTCAAACAAACTGTCGGACTCTGACGCTCTTCCTACCACGACCACATTGCCTTTGTACAGTTTGACTCTGACCTTGCCATTGACATTGACTTGCGATGCATCAATCATGGTTTGCAGCATTTTTCGCTCAGGACTCCACCAGTAACCGTTATAAATCAAACTGGCATAGCGTGGCATCAGTTCGTCTTTCAAATGTGCCACTTCTCTGTCCAAGGTCAGCGACTCAATGGCTCTGTGTGCTTTAAGCATGACCGTACCAGCCGGTGTTTCATAACAGCCGCGAGACTTCATGCCGACATAACGGTTTTCGACGATATCCAGACGCCCTATGCCATTGGCTCCCGCAATTGTATTCAGCTTTTCCAGGACTTCCGCTGCCGAACACGCCTGACCATCAATCTCGACGATATCGCCCTGTTTATAGGTTAGTTCCAGATAGGTTGGCTTATCGGGTGCCGCTTCCGGAGAAACACTCCAACGCCACATCGACTCTTCAGGCTCAGCCCAAGGATCTTCAAGAATGCCGCCTTCGTAAGAAATATGTAACAAGTTGGCATCCATTGAATAAGGAGAGGCTTTTCCTCGTTTCATTTCAACCGGAATACTGTGTTTTTCAGCATAAGCCAACAACGTTTCACGCGAAGTCAAATCCCACTCACGCCATGGCGCTATCACATGAATATCAGGTCTTAACGCGTAAGCGCCCAATTCAAAACGGACTTGATCATTGCCCTTGCCGGTTGCGCCGTGAGAAATGGCCTCAGCACCGGTTTCATTGGCGATTTCTATCAAGCGCTTGGCAATCAGCGGTCTTGCAATAGAAGTCCCTAAAAGATATTCACCTTCATAAATCGTATTGGCGCGAAACATCGGGAATACGAAATCGCGCGCAAATTCTTCACGCAGATCATCGATATAAATTTCCTTGATACCCATGGCTTGCGCTTTCGCTCTTGCAGGCTCGACTTCCTCACCCTGGCCAATATCAGCCGTAAAGGTTACGACTTCACAATCGTAAACATCTTTCAGCCATTTCAGAATGACTGAGGTATCCAAACCCCCGGAATAAGCCAGTACGACCTTATTGATACTCGACATAACACCCCAATGTATTGCTCGATAAAAATAATCGCAGTGTCCGTTTCGAACAAACATCTGCATAAATGAAAACTGAATGGGGCAAAATTATACCGTAAAACCGGAAATACGGCAGGCCCGAAATAGCATCAATCATTCGCCTGCCAATTCAATTGCTCGATAACCCTCAAAAATTCAGCATCCAAAGGAGCATGAATCGAAACCAGCGTGTCTGACACAGGATGAGGAAACTGAAGGTCGCTTGCCGTCAATAACAGCTGATGAGACCCCAAACAGGTTCTAAAAAAGTCATTATGTCTGCCATCACCGTGAGTCGTATCACCCACGATAGGATGAAAAATATGCTTCATGTGTCGCCGCAACTGATGTTTACGCCCGGTTTCCGGCACCAGCTCAATGAATGAATAACGACTGGTTGAATGGCGTTTTGTAGCAAAAGGCATTTCCGCTTTTGCCAGACATTTAAAATGCGTCAATGCAGCCTGGGCCGGCTTATCTTCTGCGGCTTGCCTATCGGTCATTCGATCAAGCGTTTCGTGCAAGGGGTAATCGATACTGCCTTGTAATCCTACGTATCCTCTGACAATGGCGAGGTAGCGCTTGTGCACATGCCCGTTGATGAAAACCGCCATCATTTGCCGGGCAACATCGGCGTTTAAAGCAAACAGCAGGACCCCTGATGTGGGTTTATCCAATCTGTGCACCGGAAAAACATGGCGACCGATCTGATCACGCAGCAATTGCACGGCAAACCGGGTCTCATGACGGTCTATATTAGACCTGTGCACCAGCAGGCCTGCGGGTTTGTTGATAGCAACCAGATGCTCATCCTGATACAGTATTTCTAACACTCCAAAACCGCCATTTCATTGATTTCTGAGCTGATCAACTGCAGTTTTTCACCTCTTTTGAGTTTTTTCAGCATGGCTTCGCGTTTGCAGGCTGCGCTTCGATCGGGCAGCGTTTCCAGATACATCAATCGAACCGGCTTGCGGCCAAAAAAATATTTGGCCCCCTTCCCGGCTTCATGCTGGCGATAACGCCTTATCACGTCATTGGTGCAACCCGTATAGAAGGAATCATCGCTGCAATGGATGATGTAGACCTGCCAAGCCATCATGTCTCTTTAAAATCACGCCTTGATTTCAAAATAATGTGCCCAAACCTGGCTTTCCGGATTCCAGCTCATTCCGGGGTGCATTCTTAATATCAAATCGCGATAACTCTCAAGGCTTGGATAACCTTCGGCTTTGGCATGTTCATCCGTCATATCGCCCAATTTTTCCCTTTTTAAACCGGTCACAACAAATTCAGTGCCTTCCAACTCAAAGCTTTCTCCGGGCCAGCCATAAACGCCATTTCGGCGCTGCTGAGTTTTCAAACCCGCCTTCGCGGCAGCAACCAGTTTTTCGTGGCGTATCAGATTATCGATAGAGCAGGTTTTTTCAGGTAAGTCAGACATAAATAAGTGTATTTAACCTTTAAAAGTAAAAAAAGAGGACGATTAGCGCGATTTAAGCCGTTTTCATTAGCTGCATTAAGGATAGGGCTTTAAGTTTTTATTCACGTTCAATGCCTCACCAAACTCCGGTGTTAGGCATAGAAACCCAAGGTTCGGAAGGTTTCAGCGGCGATCCTTTTTGTAAAAACTCAATGGAAATCTGATCCGGCGACCGGATGAATGCCATGTGGCCGTCTCTAGGAGGACGGTTGATCAATACTCCACCTTCCATCAGTTTTTGGCAGGTCGCATGAATATCGTCGACTTCAAACGCTATATGCCCGAAATTTCTGCCGCCGGTATAATCTTCAGCGTCCCAATTATAGGTAAGCTCCAGCAAAGGCGCTTCATGCTGTTTTGCTTGATCGGTATCCAAAGGCGCGGCCAGATAAACCAGCGTAAAACGGCCTTGCTCACTTTCCATGCGGTTAATTTCGTGCATACCGAGTTTGTTACAGTAAAAATCAAGGGATTCATCCAAATTGTGGACCCTGACCATAGTGTGTAAATAACGCATCTCACTGACCTCCTATTTACAAAGTTAACGTTCCGAAATAATTCGCGTATCAACTAACCGATCTGAATGTCGATAGACGGGTACTTAATCCGGCGCTGCTTGGGTATGGCAATGACATAAGCTACCGTCAAAGGCCCAAGGCGTCCTACAAACATAAGCAACATAATCAACAACTGACCGGCAACACTTAAATCACCGGTCAAGCCTCTGGACAAACCTACCGTGCCCAAAGCCGATACCACTTCAAATAAAATATCCAGCAGCGGCGCCTCCTGGATAGCCGATAACATCAGTGACCCCAGCAGCACGAGCATCATTGAAATGACAGTTACCGCAAAAGACTTCATGATCATGTTCAGCGGAATGGAACGACGCATGATCGTGACCTCATCACGCCGCATCAAAAAAGAATAGGTCGTAATTAACAGCACGACGAAAGTGCCCAACTTAATGCCGCTGGCGGTACTTAAAGACCCTCCGCCGATAAACATCAAAATAAGCATGAGCAGTGATGTGGAATCGGTTAATGATTCTATAGGCAAGGTATTGAAACCCGCAGTTCTGGGCGTCACGGCCTGAAACCAGGAGGCGGTTAATTGATCGGATAAAGAAAACCCGCCGATGGTAGCGGGATTCTTTCGTTCAAATAGCCACACCAACAGCCATGACAGTGAATTGAGTATCACCGTGCTGCTGATCATCACTTTGGTATAAACCTGAAGCTTCTTCCAGCCGCATTTTTTCCAGACATCCTGCAACACGACAAACCCGATGCCGCCGATAATAAAAAGTGCAGTGATGATGAGATTAACCGGAATATCCCCCTGATAGGCGGTCAAGCCGTCTGCAGATAAAGCAAATCCCGCATTGTTAAAGGCTGAAATCGTATAAAAAAAAGCGTGATAAGCCGCTTTCGAAAAGCTGTATTCGTCAACCCAGCAAAGCACTAAAAGCAAAAAACCAATAGCCTCTATAGCCAAAGAGAAGACAATAACCGCTTTGGATACATCCTTGATACTGTTGAAGCTGGTTTGATTCAGGGCTTCCAAAGCCACTAACTGATGCCTTACACCCAATCGTTTACCCAGATTCAATATCGTAAGAATTGAAAAGGTCATAAACCCCAGGCCGCCGGCCTGAATCAACAGGGCAATCACAACCTGGCCGAAAACTGAAAATCCGGTTCCTGTATCTACCACGGCAAGACCCGTTACCGTTACGGCCGACGTTGCCGTAAAAAGAGCATCAAGCCAGGTAATTGACGACACGGTCGCCATATCCAATTTCAACAACCCGGCGCCGAGTAAGATAAGCGTTAAATAACCAATCATCAATATGGCGGGCGGACTGGCATTTATCAACAGATGTCGAAACTGCGCATTTTTCTGCACCAATGAACGCCGCAACAGCTGTAGTTGAGTCATGGCTTATATCAATTGGGGAGCCAGTTTGGTCAAAGACAAACGATCTCCGGCCAAAATAAGAATGTCATCCTTCTCAATAACGAATTGCTCATGCGGACAGGGAAACATCTGGTCACGCCGCTTTATCAGAATCCCAAACACCTTGCCTTTCACGTCCGCTAACAAATCCACCAGCGCCCTACCTGCCAAACGCTCAACCACGGGTACTTCAACAATGTACTGTTTGTTGCCCAAAGCCATGTACTCTCTGATCATAGGGTAAGAAAGCGCCTGAGCGGTTCTTTTACCCATCTCCTCTTCCGGATGAACAATGCGTGTAACCCCTAATCGATTCAAAATCAAATGATGCGAAGCGGACGTGGCTTTGACCCAAAGATTTTCTATACCCAGATTCTTCAAATGAACGACACACAACAAACTGGCCTGCAGATTCTCTCCAATAGCTACAATGACCGCGTCATAATCAGTCAAGCCAAGTTCCAGCAACGCATTTTCATCCGTAACATCGGCTATAGCCGTGTGCGTAAGCAGGCCGGATAATGACTCAGCCACTTTTCTGTCAGAATCCACCCCCATAACATCGTGATTCATTTTGACTAACTGCAACCCCAGCGTCGTGCCAAATCTACCTAAACCGATTACTGCATATTGAGCCATAAACTCACCAAAATAACGCCAGTATCACCTGCTCCGAAATGATCATCAGTCATGGTAACGGGCAGGGCTAATAATGGCCGGGAATTATACGCTTTAAAAACAAGCAGACAATTAAACAATGGCAGGGAGGCGCCGACTGCAAAATCCTGTTGCGGTCGGCGCCTTAAAATGAGAGGGGATGAGCAGAACCCATCACGCGTGCCTTTACAATAAAAATATACGGTATAAATTGACTATAAAGTTTGGCCAGTATTTGATGTCAAAAACTTTCCGGTAAATCGACTGAATCACTAAAATCAATGCCTATGCAACCTTTCATCGACGGCTTAACATTCAGCATTCTGATTGCAGAGATAAAACAGGCTAAACCCTTGTTACTGGTGATCAAAGAACTCAACCGCAGCGCCTGCGACCTGTTCGGTTATGCGCAGCGCGACCTGGTCAATCAACCTCTCAGTGTTATATTGTCACCCCATTGTCCGGCTGAACTGTGGCAAAACGCGCTGGCGCAACTGGACAGCGACCACCCTGCGGCCAATTTTCAAGCCGAATTGATCAATCGTGAGAAGCAGACTTTTCCGGTCATGATTTCACTGGGCAAACTGACCGATCCCGCCAAAAATGAAACGCCCACTATTGCTGTTTTAATCCAGGATCTCAGTGCGTCCAAGCAACAGGAAAAAAAATTGCTGCTGATGCACGCTGCGGTAGAACAAAGCGCCAGCGCCGTCGTGATAACCGACCCCAGCGGCCGGATCGAATATATCAACCCCAAATTCTGCTCCATGACCGGCTACAGCCACGAGGAACTGTTAGGCCATAATCCCAGAATACTTCAGTCCGGCGGCACTTCAGACGAACAATATCTAAAAATGTGGCAGGAACTGCTCAAACAGGGCGAATGGCGGGGAGAGATAAAAAACCAGCGAAAAAATGGTGAAGATTACTGGGCATTTGAGAGCATCAGTGCGATTAAAAACAGCCGCGGCGAAATTACCCATTTATTAGCGGTAGAAGAAGACATTACTGAACGCAAACAAGTCGAAGCCGCCCTTCAGGAAAGCGAACAACGCTTTAGACAAATGGCGGAAATGACCGGTGAATGGTTATGGGAGCAAGACCCGGGCGGATACTACATTTACTGCAGTAACGCGGTAAAAACAATTTTAGGTTACCCACCGGAAGAGATTATCGGTAAACACTATACCGAGCTTCTGACCCTGCAGGATAAAACCGATTTTCAGCCTTACTCATCAGTCCAAAACGCCTTTTATGCGCTGACAAACCATTACCGCCACAAAGAAGGCCGGCTCGTGATCGCCGAATCAACCGGCCTTCCCATCATAGATGCACACGGCAAGCTGTTGAAGTGGCGCGGTGTAGATCGTGATATTACCGCAAGAAAGCATTATGAAGATGCTCTGATCGAAAGCGAGAAACGCACACGACTGATCATTGAAACCACGCTGAATGCGATCATCATCATGGATTCTTACGGCATGATAACTGACTGGAACCAGCGCGCTGAAAAAATGTTTGGCTGGACGCGCCAGGAAGCCATAGGCCGAAATATGGCCGAATTGATTGTACCTGAACGATTTCGAAAACTTGTCCACCAAGAAATCAGCCATTTTCTGACCACAGGGGCGAGCCGGGTTATCGATAAGTTAACCGAACAAATCGCATTAAGAAGAAACGGCTCCGAATTCCCGGTTGAGCTGAGTATTGCACCGCTAAAAATCGGCAATGCCTATGAGTTCAGCGGTTTTGTTCACGACATCAGCAGCCGAAAAGCCGCTGAAAGGCAAATTCGGGAAGCGCAGGTGAATCTGGCTATCGCGCAAAACGAAATGAAAATTGCCCAGCAAATCCAAACGTCCTTGTTTCCTGCAAAACCGATCATCTCACCCCATTTCGAAGTGACTGGCTTTTGCCTCCCCGCAACCCAGATAGGCGGTGATTATTTCGACTATTTTTACCGCGACGAGCAGCATCTGGACATGGTGATTGCCGATGTATCCGGCCATGCGGTAGGACCTGCCCTGCTGATGGTCGCAGCTCGTAGCGCCATTAGAACCCAGGCCACCTGGTTAGGCTCGCCCGCTCAAACCTTGGACGTGCTCAATAATTTTCTTTATGAGGATCTTTATAACGCCGATCATTTTATTACCCTCTTTTACCTTCAATACTACACCACGACGCAAACCCTCAGTTACGCCAATGCCGGACACCCTCCTCCCCTGCTTTACCAAAAATGCAACTTTAGCTGTAAAGAATTGGACGCCGACGGATTGATCATAGGAATCAGGCAAAATATTAATTTCGAAGAAAAGAAAATCACGCTCTGTGCCGGTGATTGCCTGCTCATCTATACCGATGGACTGACAGAATCCCAAAATCCAGCCGGTGAACAATTCGGCATTGACAGACTAAAAACCTTATTCGAAAAATACGCTGATCAAAAGCCGGGATTTATCGTCGACACATTAATTCAACACCTCAAAGATTTCTGCCAATCTAGCTTTTTTTATGACGATATCACTGTCATGGTATTCAAACGCTCATAAAAGTCAGAAGAAAATACCACCTCAAAAAATTCCTTTATACTTCTTGCAATAGTTCAAGGCCATGAGCCTGAAAAAAGGCTATGTTTGCGTTACCGTGAAAGTACATGAACCGAAGAGGGAGCGGTTACTCGATCGACAGGTGTCGGCGGCAGGGAGCCGCCGTCAAGCCTACATGGACGTATTCACGGCGTCCTGTCGGGCGA
>JAGXSU010000004.1 GCA_018333785.1 Methylomicrobium sp.
CTAGGAGAAAAATCATGTTTTACCACGCTATAAAAATTGGGACTAAAGTTCGTCCCTTTTGTGAAGATGCACTTCCTGATGTCACTACTGATTCTATAGGCGAAGTTATTATGTTTAAAGAAATCGGTCGCAACCGGAGAGATTTTTACACCATCATTCGCTGGGATAACGGAACAGAATCTTTCCTGAATGCCAGGTTCTTCTTCAAAGCCGTAACGGTCGTCGAAGAGGTGGTGGTATGAATACATCGACCCTAAAATCGCACCGTGTTAGAGATTCGGCTCGCGGTGATTGGCTGTCTGTTTTGGATGCCCTTGCCCCAGAGTTGCAAATCGCTATTGATAAACCGGGTCGGCACATGGCCTGCCCTGTTCATGGCGGTAAAGATGGCTTCAGGCTTTTTCGTGATGCCAATCTTTCCGGTGGGGGCGTTTGTAATACCTGCGGGTTCAAACCCGATGGGTTTTCATTATTGATGTGGTTAAGAGATTGGAGTTTTCCAGAAGCGTTGTCGGCTGTTGCCAATGAGCTTGGCCTATTAACTGATTCCAATTACAAAAAGCCTGTTGTTAGACGTAAGCCTTTTGATCATTCAAAATCCGTTGTGGATGATGAACAATTGAAAGTAATCTTTCGGAAAATATTGCAGGGATCTAAACCGATCAGTCATGCTAGCTCCAAACCTCTTCGACTTTATTTACAGTCGCGTGGGTTGGATAGCGCTATCCCGGATTGGCCAGCTATTCGATTTCATCCCAATATGCAGTTCAAGGATGAAGACGGAACCGTCATTGGGCATTTCCCCGCCATGCTGGCATTGGTCGAAAAAGGTAATGAGTTGATTACCATCCATCGAACCTTCCTGACGCAAGAGGGATGCAAAGCCCCGGTCGATTCACCTAAAAAAATCATGCCGGTGCCGTCTAACAAGCTTCTTGCCGGTTCCGCTGTTCGTTTAGGTTGGCCTGGTCGAGTTCTTGGTGTGACTGAGGGCATTGAAACGGCTTTTGCTGTTATCGAGGCAACCGGCATGGTCACATGGCCTTTGATCTCTTCCTCGATCATGCCTCAGTTTTCCATTCCTATGGGGGTTGAAAAGCTGATTATTTGGTCTGATCTAGATCGCTTGTTTGTGGGTTCTTTTGCGGCTCAAAAACTTGCCGAATGTGCTGAAGCCCAAGGTATTGAAGTGGTCATACATGAGCCCAAAGGCCCTTTGCCTGCCGATATTAAAAGCATTGATTGGCTGGATGTCTTTAATGAGGTCGGTCCGAATGCTTTTGCGCTTCGGTCTTGTTCTTCACTATAGGAGGTATTCATGAGTCGGTATGTCTTTAATGCTTATCAGCTGGATACGACTCCTGGCAATCTATCGTCGCCCTTTTCTCCTTCATTGGATTGGACAGGCGACGATAATGCCTATCTTCTTTGGCTAAGAGAGCGGTTCCGGTCAAGCCCTGAAGTCAGGGAAAGACTTGGCCTTGCGCACAGAGCTAACCGTCGTGCCGATCAGGAACTTGATATTGTCGGTCCTTACCGCCAGGTTCTTCGCTATGCCATCGATAATTATGGAAAAGCCAAGCAGGTAAGTCTGTGAATCTGCTTTCCTCAACCCAAAACCGAACCTGATTCTTTCAGTGTTCGGTTTTTTTTACTCAAAATTCTTGAAATCAAAACAAAAGGCACATCAAAAAGCTTGTCTTTCGATGCGGTGGAAGCCTCATTTTTTCTTTTTAATGCATATAACTTTACCAATCAATTTAGTTTTTGCTTATGAAATCCATGAATCAGATAGTTAATATTTCCAGGCACAACTATTTATTTTTTATCTTTTTTTTGTTCTTTTCAATGCCAAGCAGTTCAGCTCAAACACAGCAATCAGGCACACAATCGCTCAATGAAAGCAGCTCATCTGAAAACCTTACTAACAATGCTCAGACTCAAATTGAAGAAGCGGCCGAACACTTCGATTCGTTCGCTCTGCTGATGCCACAAGTGTTGAATTCGAAACTCCAGTCTTTTTTAAAGCACGGTTTCAAAGTGTTTTTACTCGAAGACCCTCAAACAAAGCCTGCTGAAGAGCAGATGATTGACTCTTTGATCAAAGGGCTACAAGCATTGGGCAACTCACTCTCAGAGGATTTAGCGAATAACCCTATTCATCAAGACGTTAAGCCAATACCTAAAAAGCCTAATCCTAAACAGTAATAGACAATGACACCTGTTGGACACTTGATCACTGCTGCATCAATGGCAACGGCATTCATGCGTGTCAATAGTTTATCCTGGACTCATGGAATTGCAGGTCTTCCTGACTTCTTTGTTGTCAATTCATCACTGGCTATGTCCTCTTCCTCTGGGTTGACTTTAATCAGTCTCGGCATGGTTCTCGGCGCCAGAGGTCCGGATCGTCTTGAGTTTCCTGTTTTTAATCGATTAACCAAGGTCAGACGATCATTAATCCCGCATCGCACATTGACGCATTGGCCTGGCTTTTGGATATTGGCTACGGTAATTTCTTGCACTTCTTCATTTTTTGCAATGGATGACATCCTTTTCCAGACGATTGCATGTGTCGCAATCGGATTTTGCAGCGCGTCATGGCTTCATTTGATCATGGATATCATGACACCCACAGGGATTCCTTTGCTCACGCCTTTTGGGAAGCGAACAACGCTTAATCTTTACAAAACCGGATCCTTTGGTGAATGGTTGTATATTTTGGTTTTTTTAATATCCTCTCAGTTGTTAGCAAGCTTGCTTTCCAGTTTTTTCGCGTGAAATAGATTAAGCAATTCGTCATATCGTCATAAATTCATCTGTAGGAATAAATAATGGCTTTGGATACTTTAACTGTTTATGCTGCTTCGAAAACTGAACATTCCGATCATATACTTGTTCGTGTTTATTGGATGACTGGCAAGAATCGTCGCAAAGCGATCGATGTCTCCTTTCCATTGAGTTGCCATGATTACCTGGCTGCCGCTGAAGCTGTAGCCATTCGTTATCTACTTAGCGAGGCGAACATTTTTAATGTCAATCGAACGGGCCTAAACTTAAAGCTTGTCTTTTCAAAAGGCGCAATCAAAAAAATGGCCAAAAATGCGGCAAACAGAAAGAGCTCCCTCAACAATCGAGATCTTTATGAATACGGCTACCCAATCTATACTCGCTATGCTGAAGCCCAGATAGAGGTGTCAAAAGATAAATCTTGGTTCCCAATCCAGGAAGAAATTACTGAGGTCCCGGTTGTCAATAGCCAAGAACTTAAAGGCATCGAAAAGATTGATACAGATTCCTTGGGCGTTATAGCCATAACCCGACATGCCATGGAAAAATATGGTGTGCATTGCGGTACGATCGACATGAACGCAACCTGGAAAAACATCAATCGTCGATTTAAGTCTGGGAAAATCGAGCAGATTGAATTGCCGTCAAAGGTTTTAGCCCACAAATTGAAAAAATATGGCTCAGCCCCGGAAGTATGGAAGCATCCAGACAATCCACTGCATTATGTTTTTTGTAATCGCACTAATCACAAACTCCTTGTGACAGTATTCAAAAAGGATCCTGATGAACTAGTCACATTTAATCCCTCCTTATATAATAAAATCTGACTAAATTATAGAAATACGATCTCGCTGTTTTCTACGGTTAGCACCCTAGACTATCACCGTAGTTAGGAATTTCTGTGACAGATAAAGGCAAACCAGTTGTGAGGCTGAGACGCAAAGTCACCGATCCATGGCATTATGTCAGGGGCAGCGGGATTACCAGAGTCGCGTGACTACCATAATAATAGGCTAGTCCTCCACGATCTATGAATAACCTCAAAGTCCCTGTCTCAAAATAGGAGACAGGAAATGTTCACTTTAGCAAAAGCAATAATTGCTTCAGGCGCATTGATTTACGGTGCTGCCAATATCGATCCAGTTACCCCTCCAGAAAACACTGGTTTTTCATCAAAACCAGCTACAACTAAGTTCCTTTTTGCTCCAGATCAAAAAGCCCCTGACACTTTTGCTCGTAATGGTAGCGACATTGAAGCCAATGTCGAACAAGGCTCAGAGCACTTCGATGACATTGCGATGCAATTTCCTGGTGTTTTGGGAAAAAAACTTCAATCTGTCATGAAGCACGGTTCTAAAGCAATCCTCATGGAGGACTCAGAAACCAAAGCTGCCGAAGAAAAAATGATTGGTTCTTTGGTTCAAGGTCTAAGACATATTGGCGATGCGATGGCCGCAGATATGGTTCGTTCCGCACAAAAGGCTCGCGGCTAGAAATTTGGGCTATTTGCATTCTGGGGTTGGAAATCAGAACGATACATGTTTTTTAATCGCGCAGTTTTGTGCAAAACAGGGTTGGATCGTTGATGAGCGAGGTTACTTGTTATGTGCAATAGTCGGTTGTGCTGTCAATGCTCGTTACCGGCCATCACTTGTCGGTCGGGATGACTATTCAATTTCAACGATTAATACATTCTATAATCCAGTCGAATGTCCGGTATCCGGCGAGCAAATTGAAATTATCACTGTGTCATAACGACCCATTTTTGCCACTCGCGCTTCTCCAAAGCGGCCATTCAGAGAAATCCAGATCCTGCGAGTTGGAGGTCTACAAAGCAGTCATTGGCGACTTCACTGAATCGGGAAAAACCCGCTGGCCGGAGTAACGATCCAATTTCAATAGATAAGGCAAACCAATGGCCCAGCCGACAGTCCGGTATTCGGCGAGCAAATTGACATTATCACTGAGTCATTACGGCCATTATGTGAAGTTTCTTTTATGAACAACATCTTGGTTTCGAATAGTTGACGTTAGGAATATAGCAGATTGAGCAAGGCAGCCAGATAAAAAGCTGGTCATAATTTTTGCAAACTGCAGGAGTCGATTTTCTGTAGTTCGATTCAGAAACTAACCCTCAGTACTACAGATAGCTTTTTCTACTTAAATATTGCTTCCAACAGGGAAACAATCACGCGGAATTTATCCATGATGTCGATAAAAAGTGAGAATTCGATACGTCTGATGACATCGACTGGAATAATCGTTGATATTGCTCCTTTTGGGTGCATTTGAAATGCTTGTTTTAAATCATGGAAATTATGCAAAGATTGCGTGCGTGGTAGAGGCTTTAAAGCCAGCTTACATCATGGTTGTGCCAAAGCCGCTGCTCATAAAAGGAAACTTCACATTATGGCCGTTATGCAAAGCTTTGCATAACGGCCAAATGCGAGCCGCCACGCTATCTGAGTCAGTGACAGCAGTTGAGTCTCGAAAGCAGTCAGTAATTTTAATGAACCAAATGGAATTACCAGCCAAAAACGGGTATTCTGAGTTATTGCAGAACTATTTAAAGCGCCTTAACGTTAAGTATAAACGTTTTTTCTCACTGGTTGATTCAAAGCGACGATAGTGAGGAGGGGATTGATAATTTAGTCTGAGCAGATTTAGGTGTCGGGTATAAAAAGTGCGCACAACATGTCTGCAATTCTCAACGGTAGACCGTATCGCTTAACGACCTATCGAAATAAAGAAATCTAACAACGTATCATTAATACCCGGCCATTGCGCATGGAGTTTATCGCCTTCGCAATACCAAGTCTTTACGCCATTAGAACAGCCAGAATAAGCCATGCAACCATTTTCAATTTGTTCAGGTATCGGCTCACATTTATTACATGCCGCCCACCAACCTGAAGACTGCACACCATATTTTGGAAACAAGTGGTCATTCGTGCTGTGCATAATCATGACAGGGATAGGCTCCGGACACTTGCGATCACGTAAATCCTGATAATCGATACCGGCGGCACTGGGTGCAATCGCATGGGGGATATGTTTGGTACCTGCCATAAACGCCAGCGCCATCGCGGCAGTCCCACCGTCAGAATGCCCGGTAAGAAAGATACGCTGTTCGTCAATACACCATTTTTTGGCAATCAAGCCTGGAATAGTACCGAGTTCGATGGTTGAGGTAGGCGATAACTCGGGATGATCTGCATAAGCGACTATGAAACCGGCCGTCGTCGCTTTTAGCGTAAGTCCGGTCAGTTTCTCAGTCTTAGCCCGATTTGATTTTGCCGGTGAATAAACCATCAGCAATGGATGAGCGATTGTGGGATCATAATTTAACGGCGTGCGTATATTATATTTAATGCCTTCACTTGTTGATTCGCCATTGTCCGCACCTGGATCACCCGGGCGTTTACCAACTTCGCAGTGCGCCTGAACTTTATCGCTGGTATAAGACGTGTTGCCCATCTGCGAAAACTCGTCATTATCTTCGCTAAAAAAGATTAACAGCGTGATCAAGATAGGCAGAAAAAACAGCAAGATAAACACGCTGTTGCGAAAAGTCGAAACGGTTTTAAATTTATCAAAATAGGTTTTAAACATCGGATGGCCCCACTACAGGTTTATTGGCTTCGCGTTTCATTAAATAAAAAACTGCTGCTATAAGGACAAAGATGAATAGCAAATTTATCGGTAAATTGCCTGAGGATTCCTCTTCGAGACCTACCGAAAACGGTATATGGCTATCAATGCTCTTGTCTTTATGCACAATCGCGACGTGGGCCAGATAATTACCTGCACCGAATTTACTGAAATCGACCACGCCATTGACCGTACCGGATTTTATTTTTGTCGGTTCCTTATAGAAAATCCGGGTTCCTTCTGGTTCTTTGGTGACTTCAAACTCGACAGTTAAATTGCGCAGGCCTTTGCCTTCATAATCGAATACAAGATTAGTCGCTCCTATTTGAGGAATCGACTGGCAATACTCTTTGGTGGTAAATGTTGGAGTATAGGCAGTAAAGTGTACCCGTTCATGACCCACCAGAATATTGCAGGCATCGACTTCATCATTTGCCCCCCGATGTGCATAAACGACTGATGGTAAAGTAATGGTCAATAATCCGAATAGAGCTATAGCGCGGCAAGCATGAGCTATCGTATTGAATAATGCTGGTAACGAAAAATTCTTTTTCATCTTCAAAACCTCTTTTGTATTTTGTTGAAGGCAGAATTATCAATTCATCTTCACTCATTCAACCGATATAGTTAAAAGTAAACAGCATCTTATGAGTATTATTGATGCCGGATGAATTGGCGAGAATACGTATAGCGGTAACAAAACGGTTCATGCAATTCATGAGGGCGCAGATACAAACGGAATCAAAATACGCATGCTCGTCCCAACCCGCATCGAAGATGTTTTGAGCGTCTGCAGGGGTAATTTGCTTAGGCGACAGGGTGAGTTTTTTAAGAAAGCAAAGTATCGGTATTAGCTTGTCATCGATTTTTGCGCTGTTAATAAGCGTTTTTAAAGCTGCAAATACCGATTCGTTAGGACCTGAGGGTAACGAAGCGGCTTTATGGTATTCATAGCTCAGGCTGCATTGGTTCAAATATGACGTATAAGCAAACAGTAATTGGCGCGTTTCCTTGCTGAAAGGTGAATGATTTCTCATGATTTCTTCCATGATCTTAAATAGTAATACCCGGCGATGCGGATATTTTTCCTGCATGTCGGGTAAGGAATTAAGGTCTGGGTTTCGTGTCAGGTATAACATCGTAGCTCCTGATGATATTGGTATAAAATCGGCAATCGGCTCATATATCTTGCCCAATTGCCAGGGGGATTAAAAATCGAAACTTTCAACTTCCGCAATTAAAAACAACGGCGCACCGCCTGTCGAAATATCAACGGCATGTTGTGCGGTTTCCTGTCCGCCCGGTGAATTTAAACAGGCTTCCAAATCCTGCATTGACGGAAAATAAACTTCGGCAATGCGATGGAAAGGCGTTTGTTCCTGACCAACACTGGATTTAACCAGCGACGCGACAAAGCGGGTTTTTCCGGCCATTTTTTCTACCGCCATCGGCACATGCTCCTCTGCATAGCGTTGTTCAAATGTATCGACATCGGCAGGTGTTGGGTACATAACAATGAGTTTTGCAGTTTTCATGGTTTTTCATAGGATTCGATTATGGTGATGTAATCATATTCTCTGCTTATAAGTCTTGTAAAATACTAACTTTCTATGGAAGAATAGGTTTTGGCTATATAAGTTCGAGGAAGACACTATGGAAATGCATCAAATCCGTTATTTTTTAGCGGTTTGCGATCATGGCAGTTTTACCCGTGCCGCGCAATTCAGCTATATTTCCCAGCCATCTTTAACGCAATCCATTAAAAAACTGGAAGATGAATTGGGCGGGGAATTATTCACTCGCGACCGTTCCGGCTGTTTGCTGACTTCGCTCGGCCGCTTGGTGGAGCCTAACTTTCGTAAGATATACAAGGAAACAGTCACGACTAAGGCCGATGCCCTTCGTTTTACCAAGTTGAACAATATCCCGTTGCGGATAGGCCTGATGGCAACGATAGGCGCACAACGTTTAAGCCCGATTTTTGCCCATTACAAGCATGAGTTTCCCAATATTGAATTTGAATTGATTATCGACTGTGAAACTTTATTATTGCAGCAACTGGAATCGGATTTGCTTGATTTGGTGATTAGCGCCCCTTTGCAATTGCTGGGTTCGCCCTATCAATCCACGTTGCTGTATACCGAAAAGTACGTAGTTGCGTTTAACAACAAGCACCGTTTTAATCACTTGAGCAAAATCGACCTCAAGGAAATCCAGTCTGAGCCTTATTTGGATCGGTTGAACTGCGAACTTAGGGATACTCTGCGGGCAATCTGCCAGGACCAGGAAGTCAACCTCTACGCCGCATACCGTAGCAATAGCGAGGATTGGATCGTCAGCTTGGTGCGCGCTGGCATGGGGGTTGCCTTGATGCCAGAGTACAGCCTGCCTGCAAACGCCGATGACGTGCGTTGCCGTTATTTGAGCAATCCGGAAATCAGTCGCCAAATATATGCGATTTATCATCCGAAGAATCAGAAAAATACTGAAATTAATAACTTACTTACAGTTTTAATTCATAGGTAAATACTATGTTTTCATAGGTAATTAGTCTTTTACAAACGCGCCTGATTTCTTGTAATATTAATTCAGACACATGAATAATAAAGCTTATGCTCATTAGCTTATTTTCCTACAGCCAAATAATAACTATGTGCCACTCTATAAGATATAGGATAAAACTATGGTAAGCAGTATAAATACCAAATATTTTGATCTGATTGACTGACTTGCCTTTTCTCAACTTCTTAGTCTAAATAAAGTAATTTAAGGCGAGACAGGATGCCTGTATCTGAGGTGGTACATAATGAATGATGTGAAAAAACTCTTGTTAGCGCTTGGACTGCTTTTTTTATTGGTTCAATTGATCACCTTCTTTCTGGTTGGGACAAAAGGAATTTGGGCTGGATTTTGACTTTTAATGCGAATAACGCGAAATTTAGCCAAAAAAATGATACTGAATATTCAAAGATGCAGTTGTCCACTGTGTTGATTGAGCAAACTGGGCCTCATTGCCTTGGGATTCGCTTCTCGCACAAACCAAACGTGCTATTTACTGAATACTATTTATCGACTTATTCCGTACCAAACGAAACAGAAAGACTAATGCAGAATTTATGAAAACACGCGGATTCTATACCCGGCAAACCATCTCCCATGCTATGGAAGTATTTTGGAGCAAGGGTTACAAGGGCGTATCGATGGCTGAACTTTTGGCTTTCATGGGCATCGGCAAGGGCAGCTTTTATGTGGCTTTTTACAGAAAACATGAACTTTACCTATAAGCGCTTAGGCATTTCCGCGACACTGGCATGTTGTTCAAGCATTCAAGACCTTGTCAGAAGCAAAATTTGCCCAGGAATCATTAAGGAAATTATTCGATCAATTAATTAAAAGACCCTTTAATGAACAGAAAAACTGCATGTTAGGAAAAGCGGCGCTGGGGTTTCGAGGTCAAGACCCCAAAGTGGCTGAAATAGTCGATATGGGGATATCCCAATCAGAAATGACCATTCTCAAAATCTTGTCCAAAGCCCAAGCCACAGGAGAAATAGGCGAAGGCAGCGATCTACAGGTATTGTCGCCCTACCTGACCGCTGTATTTTATGGAGTCTAGGTGCTGGGAGGCGCCAAGCCTTGTCAGGAAAACTATGAAAAAGTGGTGGCTACCCCTACCGTGTTGTCGATTGTCTTTCCAAGCGAGTATGCGTATTCCTAAAGATCCCGCACTTATTTTTTTATTTTTTATGTACCAATCAGTCAATATATTTTTCAATCGTATTAGGGAGGTAATTAATATTGGTAATCCCCCGGCTATGGCGCGGGACTCTCGAAGGTTTGACCATCTATAAGATGGTCGCAACGATGCTCTTATCTCGACCAAAAGAGAGGAGTATCGAAAATGAGGGAATATCAAAGTTTGAGTCAAAGCAAGTGAGAATGCAATAACCCGGAACTTCAGGTGCAAGACCAAGAATTTTACTAGTAAAAAAATTTCCGAGCGCGGCGTTATTTCTTATCAACAGTTAACCTTGATGTAGAAATGGTGAGGAATTTCATCCGCGAGCAAGAACGTTACGAGCAACTGATGCTCTTTGGGCAAGCAAATTCGCCTTTTGGCGGTTCTTGAACAAGCCCCTTTGAGGGGCTAACAGAGATAAGTCCGGGGCTTTGCCGGGGGTGATTTAACTTATAGCTTACAACTAACTCATTTTTTAATTCATTTTTAATTTAATAAAGGATAAATCCATGTCTTTTTTACTTTCGAGTCCAGGCTCGACTAATCTCCCGGATGTGTTTCAAAAATATCCCAAACGGGGTATTATGATCTTGCACCTCATCGACGACATCATGCGTAAGGAATCACCACTGACTGACGGCGAACGCGAACTCATTTTTACCTATATTTCCGGCTTAAATTCTTGCAGTTTTTGTTTTCATTCTCATGTGCCTGCGGCCACCGCTTACGGAATTGATGAATCGATATTCAGTGACATGAAGATTAACCTTGATTCGCCTAAAGTCGATAAAAAACTTCAGCCGATATTGAGCTACGCCAAAAAACTTACACTAACGCCTACGCAAGTCACCAAAGCAGATGTCAATGCAATTTATGCTGAGGGATGGAATGAACAAGCCTTTTTTGATGTGGTGTGCATCTGCTGCGTGGTCAATTTTATGAACCGGTTCGTCAATGGGGTTGGTGTCGATGTCGATCCGGAAACCGCGCATCAAACCGGGGCTTCAGTTTTGCCTACAATCGGCTATTCCGGTTGGGCGGCAAACTTGGAAAAATCGCTTGCTTCATAGTTGTGCTTCGCAGTTCAGAAATTGGCAGAGCACGCTTACGTTATCCCTTTCTACCGCGCCGAGGATCGCAACTTGAAACAGGAATAACCCGATAAGCGTGATTCAGGGTTGAATCGCACTTATCGGGGATGGATCATCTTTTTGATATTCGAACGAGAAGAGCACAGTTAAAAAGCGGTGAGTGGAACGAAGGGCTAGTCGTAATTTATGTAGGCGGAGGGATCTAAGGCGCGGATTCAACAATCTTTGTTAACAGTTGCGAACCAGTTGAGCGCTAAAAATGTCCATCGGTATATGTTAAGGACGAAGCATGTAAGAATTTTGTTTAATTAATCGGTTCGTAATTACTTAACTCAGTTTTTTTACTCAAACTTTATAACCAGTTTCCAAAAGGTTGCACAATAACCGTTTCACCAACTTCCACTCGGGTTTGATCAGCTGCCAAGATTATGAAGCAGTTGGCTTGCGACATGGAAAGTAAAATACCAGAACCTTGCTCACCGGTCTTGCATACTGTCAACCCGCCATCAGACGCCTGACTCAAAATGCCGCGCTGATACTCTACTCTTCCCGCTCGTTTTGTTAAAAGCAAACTGTTCATCGCTTGTAAAATTAAAGGCGGACGAACGACTTCGCCACTTAAATGCTGTAGTGCCGGATGCACAAACTGGTTAAAACTTACCATCATCGCCACTGGGTTACCTGGCAAACCGAAAAACAATGCTTGTTCTAGACGGCCAAAAGTTAATGGTCGTCCTGGCTTAATTGCCACCTTCCAAAAAACAATTTCGCCTAATTCGTTCAACACTTGACGTATATAATCGGCCTCTCCGACCGAAACTCCGCCGCTACTAATAATGACATCATGGTTTTTCGCAGCTACTTGCAATATATTGTGTAGTTGTATTTGGTCGTCACCAATCACGCCTAAATCAGTTATATTGCAATGCAAGCGGCTCAACATCCCAAACATTACATTTCGATTACTATCGTATATCTGTCCAAGCTGTAAGGCTTCTCCAATTGGCTGCAATTCATCACCTGTGGAAAAAAAGGCTATCCGCAAGCGCGGCATTACAGCAACATTATTGATGCCTAAGGAAGACAACAACCCTAAATCTGCCGACGTTAACCGTCGACCACATGTCAACACTGTTTGTCCTAATCGAATATCCTCACCAACGAATCGAATATTTTCTACTAGCCTAGTACGGCCATCAATTCTAATACTTGCTGCGCCGAGCATTTCGACATGCTCCTGCGGGATCACCGTATTGCAACTGGCAGGAATCACTGCTCCTGTCATTATGCGGACACACTCGCCACTTGTGCATCTCCCAAGAAATGGATGACCGGCAAAACTATTCCCAACTACTTTTAATGTGACTGTCCCATTCCGAGGTATATCATTGGCACACAGGGCAAACCCATCCATCGCCGAATTGTCATAAGGAGGAACATTCATTTCAGCAATAATATCTTCAGCCAACACACGATCAATGGCCTGTCGCAAAGACAACCGTTCTTGCTTCGTAATAGCCAATGGTTTTATGCAATCTATTATAAATTGCTGCGCAACATCAACAGTTATTGCTGTTGGATCATGCTCGTCAGCGCAACTTGGTTTGCTTAGATGAAGTCTTACGCTATCTATCTTATTAGGCATAACACCCCGAAACTACCATGTTCATTCACTGTTGCCGATACACTTCTGATTTGGTCCATATTGCTGATATGATTTATCATATTACCTTTTGCTTAAGTTACTACCATAGCCTGAAAAGAATGGATAAGATGACCTCGATAGCGTTGATAAAGCCAACGTCCACCCAACACTCTGCTTACGTTGGTTATTGTTAATAGTTTGTGTTTTTTTTAAATCGCAACACAAGTGAGTTGTCCTACTACTGATTAATTTTCGGCATTTTGCTATTGACGCATGTGTTAAAAAAGACCCTCATCACCTTTTCGCTACGTAGCGAAAGAGTCGAAATTAACGTACTCCTTTTGGAGGTAAGAAAACGCCTGGGCAACAAGCACCCAAACCCAATACACGCGCATCAAATGTATGGGTATTATTGATGATGAAGGTCTGTAAGCTGCTTACTCTATTTAATAGCATTTATATCAACAAACAGGATGGACAGTTAGCTCCACCAGTGCAACCATTAGCAATCAATTTCAGCCATCACCGCTTGAGGGGGCAAAGTTTATATGGCCGGTAAAAATTGCCAGTTGCATAGTTGCTGATGGAGCTAACCGTCACCCCTGTTTAACGTATTTTTTTCAAAGCAGGGTCTTGTTATATCTATTTAATTGATGTGCCCAAAAGGCACATAAACTCGACAATTTTGTTATACCTCCGAAGTCACTGCGAATGCAGTAGATCTCCTTCAGAACCTAAGTTTTAGATTCCTTAGGCACAACCGAAGCCAACTCTTCAAGAACAATCGAACCATTGCTGATTCGGTAAGCAAGAATGGAGCACTATTTTTTTCTCCAACCGGAAAATCTGCGCTGTTTCTCTGGCAATAGGTAACACGACGGTTTTTCGCCATCCTCCAAGGAGACTGCAAAGCCATTCAAAGCAATATTTGTATAACGGGTCGAAGAGATTGTTGCTAGCATCTTTTCGGAAAGAACATAGCTAAAAGAATCAAATGTTGAAATAAAGCCTGCTTTTCTATCAGGTATATTTCCTTGATTATTTCAATAGCTTGATTTTGGGATATCATTTTTTTACCCAGCGTTTTTCTTCATCATGTCCGCCACCCCACAGCATAGGGAAAGCATGCAAAAGTCCAGGGAAAAGTGCTTCCATACTTTCCTGCGCACCTTTGGAACTTCCTGGTAAATTAATGATTAATGTTTTGTCGCGTATGCCAGCCAGTTCGCGTGACAACATTGCATATGGTGTGCGTTCTTTACCATGGCGGCGTATAGTCTCTGCCAGACCGGGTGCTTCTTTTTCGATGACTTTGGCCGTTGCTTCCGGAGTTATGTCTCTAGGGCCAAAACCCGTTCCACCGGTTGTAATAATCAGATCAAAATGTTCATCTACTAGTTGCCGCAAGCGATTTGATATTTGGTCTGAATCATCGGGTAAAATTTCATAGACCGGAACCGAGAGGTATTTATCTTCCAAAAATAGTTTGATGATTTTTCCAGATTTATCTTCGCGGTTTCCGGCATATGTTGAATCAGAAATAACAAGAACAGCCGATTTTAATGGTTCGGCAAAATATTCTTTAAAACTGCTTTTGCCTCCCTTTTTCTTAACCAGTTTTACATCGGAAAAAGAGATGTTTTCATCTAACGGTTTAAGCATATCATAGACGTTTAACAGCGCGCCCGTGACTGCAGCCATAGCTTCCATTTCAACACCGGTTTTCCAGATTGCTTTAACTTCCGCTGAAATTTTTATGGTGTCTTTGCCGATATCAAAATTTATACCCACCCAATCCAACGGAAGAGTATGACAAAAGACGATCCAGGCAGCAGCATTTTTCGCAGCGGCTATGCCTGCTGCCCGTGCAACCTGTAAAACATCTCCTTTGGGAACAGTTTTTTCAGCCACCCGTTTTATTGTTTCCGAATTAGCCGTTAAAATTCCTTCGGCTTTCGCATATCTTAATGTGCTGAATTTTGGACTAATATCAATCATTTTGTATTTTTAAACTACTTATTTTGTTTTTGCATTTAATTGAATAAATTACCAGAAAAATTACATTTTTAACTGAACTTGCATTTTCCGATAAAAAAGTTCTTACAAGCTATTCCTGAACCCAGTGCACAGATTTATCTTCCATGATTTCTTTTTTCCAGATGGGAACTTTGTGTTTAACACATTCAACAATCTGTTCCATCGCTTTAATACTTTCTTTACGATGCCCGGAAGAGCAAAAAACAAAAAGAGATACTTCTCCGGTTTTTACCAATCCGGTACTATGGTATATGTGCAGACAATTTAACGACCATTGTTCAAAAGCCTCTTCACGAATTTTTGAAAACGCTTGATTGGCCATGTCTTCATAAGCCGAGTATTCAATTCCGGCCACATGTTTGCCTACTTTTTCATCAGCACGTACCTGACCGAGAAAAATAGAATGGGCGCCTATGTCATGTTTAGAGCTATGTTTTGCTATCTGCTCACCGATAAAAACCGGATCGATAGCTCCCTGGATAAAATAATTTCTAGCGCTCATGGTTCTATTTTTTTCCTCTTTCAACCAGGCTACCAAACCGCCTGTAAGATTAAATACATTTTTAAGATTTTGATGATTTGGCAGCATTCTAATTGCCCGTGTGCTGTTGATTCCGTGGTCACAATAAAAAACAACCTGGCTATCGTTTTTCAATATATTATGAATATTAGTCTGCAAATTATTTAGCGGGATGCGAATAGCATTCGGCAATTCCACTTGGAATTCGGGTATCGAACGAACATCAATCAATTGTAATTTTTCGTTGTTTTGTAATTTTTTGTGCAGATCAACAGCGCTGATTTCATTTATTTTTTGCTGACTTGAACTGCAAAAGCTTTCATAATTAAATGACTCAAAATCCGGGGCATTTTGCAAAGCCTGCTGCACGGCCTGTTCGTTTCGTTGAATGGAAAACAGCATCATTTGATTGTTCAAAGCATCGAACATCAAAACTTTTCCTGATAAAACTTCGCCTACTCCGCAGATCATTTTTATAACTTCGTTTGCCTGCAAATTACCGATAATTCCAGGAAGAACGCCAATGACACCATTTTGCGCACAATCTGGTGCTGTTTCGGGTGCCGGGGGTTTGGGATACAGGCAGCGATAAGTTGGGCATTTATTGCCTTGATTATCTGTAAAATTTAATACACTCAACTGTCCCTGAAAGCGGTCTATTGATCCTGAAACAAAAGGCTTATTCAGGTAAACACAAAAATCGTTAATCAAATAACGGGTTGGAAAGTTGTCTGTAGCATCAACAACGACATCATATTGGGAAATCAAATCGAAAGCGTTTTCCGGAGACAATCTTTGAGTGTATGCCTTTAAAAAAATATTGGGATTGAGATCCTTTAAACGATTTACCGCAGCTTCGGCTTTGAATTTTCCAACCTGTGAAAAGCCATACAACACCTGACGATGCAAATTAGAAACCGCAACTTTATCGGGATCTACTATACCAATCCTACCGACACCGGCTCCAGATAGATACATTAAAGTAGGGCAGCCCAATCCGCCTGCACCGATAACCAGTACTTTTGCTTTTTTTAAAGCCTGTTGTCCTGTTTTGCCAATCTGAGGTAAAATCAAATGGCGGTGATAATACTGAATTTCCTCTTTATTTAGGTTCATGGTTGCCTTTAAAAAATCAGCCCCCAGCAAAGGGAGGCAAAACTGCGACCGAATCGTTATCAAAAAGAAGATAATTGTCTTCAACCATTTGCTGATTTACAGCCATTCTATACGTATAGTCTTTTAAATCCGGATAATTTGTGATTAATTTGCTTTTCAAGTCATTCATATTGACTGTGTCTTGAATCGTCAACATGTTCTTCCCCACCACATCACTCAGAACACCAAAAAAAATCACATTAACCTGCATAGTTTTTCCTTACGTTTGAATGGAAACGGTTTATGTTTCTCTGTTTAAATAAAATTTATAGCTATTACTCTTATATCAATCCGGCTACCAGTGCGATCGTCAGGTTTCGTGTGGCGAAAGACGAAACCAACAGCACGTGCAACTGCCAGCGGTAATTGTTTTCTCAAATCACCAATGGAGCAAGACCATTCCGAAAATCCAAATCTATTTTTAGGTTTTTTCATCATCCACCTATCTGTGCCATTGAAAGATGATTTTTTGAAAAATGAATTATTTGCTGCGTACGCTGTTCCGATTCAAATCCGTCTTTTGCCCTTTTGGCCACGGCATCTCTAATTGCCGTTTTTATTTCCTGATCACTTTTCCCTGAGCGCAGCATGTCTTTTAAATTTACGTCGCCATGATCATAGAGACAGGTTTTGAATGTGCCGTCGGGAGTGAGCCTTAAACGGCTGCATGTTGAACAGAATGTTCTGGAATGACCGGCGATGATGCCGACTTTTCCCCTAAATCCAGGGATTTCAAAAATCCGGGCAGTTGAACACATTTTAAGATGTTCGATTATTTCAGGAAAAGAATTCTGCAAAGTTTTGATGATTTCTTCTGCAGAAAGTGTATCGTTTGAAAAGTGCCCGCCGTTAAAAGGCATTTGTTCAATAAAGCGGACTTCAACTTTATTACTTTTGGCCAACATAGCAAAGTCAACAATTTCATTGTCATTGACGCCTTTGAGAACCACCATGTTCAATTTAACGTTCAGATCCGTTAGCAGAATTTTATCTATGCTATTCCACACCCGTTCAAAATCATCACGTCGGGTAATTTTATAAAAAACGTCTCGCTTTAACGAATCAAGACTGATGTTAATACTGCCTGATTTTATTTTTTGAAACAATGGAATAGTATCTTCTAAAAAATAGGCATTCGTTGTTAAATTGATTGTTTCCAGTTTTTCATATTGATTTATTCTGATTAAAAAATCAGGCAGGCCTTTACGCACAAAAGGCTCACCACCGGTAATGCGCACTTTGGTTACACCTAAATCCAGAAATAGTCCAAGCAGGTGTTCCATTTCCTGAAAACGCAGAATATCATCACGTGCTTTAAGATCAATTCCCTCCTTTGGCATACAATAAGTACAACGGAAATTGCAACGGTCGGTAACAGCAAGCCGAAGATAATTTAAATGACGCCCCTGGGGATCAATCAGATGGGAAGCTGTTGAATTTCTTTGGTGTGTAGTATGTAAATAATCCACGCTCATTTTACTCCTTTCCAAGTACGGAAAGCTTTGCTGTTTCCTGCAAAACTCTATCGACCATGAACCCAATAATCATATTTAGGTCTGCAAGCTCGAAGTTAATTTAAATAGTGCGCTAAATATACAAAACGTTTTTACTGATTTTTAATTTTAATAAAGATCAAAAAATCATTAGCATATGCAGTATTTCTTTTCATTAGGATTTTGGCTCTTTGGGTTTTACACACATTTTCCGTTAACGTATTACATAAGCAGCCGAAAAGGCTGATTTATCCGGCTGTAGTCGGATCAATTAGTGAAAGAACTTCTACGCACGAGCTCATATTTATGATTAAGGACGAGCAATAATTCCGCGCAATCTTTGAAAGAGTTGACGCTTTTACAGCTTATCGACTCGATACTCTTCAAGGCAGGAAAAACGATTTAGAATGGTTGTGGTAAGGAGTCTATCGATTTTAAATCCAAATGAAAGACTCCTTACCTGATCTAATCGCTATTCAAACTACCAAGCCGTATTGTTATGTGCGTACTACAAAGGTTTAAGCCACCGAATAGCTTGTTCCTTCGGTTCCATCCTCCACTTTATAGACCTTGCAAGCTAGCCCTCTGAGTTGGAAGTTGCCTTGTTCCTTATCGCAGTATTCGTCGGAGTCTTGAGTGAGTACGGAATCCGCGGATTTCCAAAGGCTCGATAACGCCGCCCCAGGTTCTTCACTTCCTGTTGTTTCTGGATACCACCAACCATGAGGAACCCTGATTACACTAGGTTGGGTATCGTTACAGAGCCAAGACCTGAGTTTGATTTTCTTTCCAGTGGTATTTTCAACCCATGCCCAATCTCCATCCGACAGGTCTAAATCGTAGGCTGTATCCGGATGGATTTGCATGCGAGGATCCGGCTCACGGCTCCGCAGCACTTCTGTAGAACGGCCGAGGCCAAAACTGTGAAACCAATAATTCTCACGCATCCCGGTGAAAAAGGTCAACGGGTACTCCTTGGCTAACTCCGGCTTCCTCGCGTAGCTTTCTGGTGGTTCAATCCAGCTTGGCAACGGATCATAGCCAAGCTCTTCGAAAATGCTTGAATAGAGTTCAACTTTCCCGCTAGGTGTGCCAAAGCCAGTTTGTTCGTACTTCTTGAAAATCATTTCTGGCGCGGAAGCCCGATCCTGGGTTGATAATTTTTCCCATGTTAAACCCGCAGGCTTTAACCTTTCATCGTAACTATCTTCCATGCTTGCTGGCCAATACTTTTCTTGTCCCAGACGGACGCCAAGCTCACGCCATAACATCCAGTCATGCAGACATTCTTCCGGTGCCTGGACCGATTGTTGTCCGCCCTGGTAGACGGGAATCCAATCCCAGTAATTAAACAGATTCGGTCTTTCAAGCCAATGGGTAGCCGGCAGAATATAATCAGCGATTTGGGCCGTGGGCGACTTAATAAGGTCCATGACCACTAACAAATCTAGGTTCATCAACCCTTCATAAACGTGTGTGGTGTTGGGATAACTGATTAAGGTGTTATTGCATTGCGATATAAGTGCCCTCAAGCGGTAAGGCTTGCCAGTTTTCATCGCCTCCCACATGCTCGCAGGATGCGCCATCGCGCCGCCGGATATCTGGTTTGAATATTTTTTACCCCAAACCTTTTCCATTGCTGGACCGGTTTTTTCGAGTGTTTCCCAACTCAAGAGTTTAAAGCGATCTACACCGAGTAGCTTCTTGCGTTGTTCAGGCGATAACTTCTCATTGAGTTCGAATTCATCATCCGATGAAATTTCTGGATGGTACCCCATCAACAATTCGCCGCCGGGTACATCGAGGTTGCCTGTGATGGCCCTCAATATGGTTATTGCCCGTAAGGTCTGTGTGCTATTGGCGTGGTGATCCGGTACTGCTCCCCATGGGATTACCGCCGGACCCGTAGTGGCATACATGCGGGCAGACTCTCGAATCTTATCCGCCGGTGCCCCGGTGATTTGTGACGCCCACACCGGAGTGTATTCCTTCACTCGTTCAGCGAGTTGTTCAAAACCAACTGTCCATTTTTCTACAAATTCTTTGTCATACAGTTCTTCTTCGATGATTACATTAATCCAGGCCAGTAAATAGGCACTATCCGTAGCGGGCTTAACCTGCAGAAAGATGTCAGCTTGATCACTGTAGCTATTACGGCGTGGATCTGTGACAATCAGCTTTGCACCCTTATCCAGGGCACCCTTAATCCACAAGTACTCAGCTACCCATCTCTGCGGACCCGGAGCGTGACCTAAAAGCACGATGCATTTGGTATTCTCAAAGTCTGGAAACTGCATCAAACCGTATGTCACTTTACTGGGTACCGTGGAATTGGCTAAACACACGTATCCCGTCCAAGTCCAGTTCGGACTCCCCAGTAGGTTCATAAATCTTCGTGAGGCCGCACCTGCGTTAGAGCTCCAGCCATAGGTGCTGCCGATAGTTTCCGGCCCGTCTTCGGATATCAATTGCTTCATCTTATCGGCGATCTCATCTAAAGCTTGCTTCGTACTAATTTTTTCCCACTGACCCGCGCCGCGCTCACCGACTCTTTTCAGCGCATGCGTTAATCGGTCGGGGTGGGTAATGTACTTATTTGCGTTGGCTCCCTTGACGCAGATCGAATTCGGCGTGAGGGGGTGATCCGGATTTTTTTTGATCGATTTCACCAGACCGTCTTCAACGGTGACAAGAACTCCGCAATTGATATCGCAGGTACTACAGATGGCCCATTTCGTTTCTTTGCTCATTTTTAGCCTCTATAAATCATTTTTACTAATTAACAATCATCTTCAACCAGACTTAGTTAATGCCGCTATTTCGCTGTGGCGATTAAACGGATGTATCAACATAAAACTAGACATGCTGGCTACTTAGATACTGCTTACCTATAGTTATATAGGACAAAACTATGTATATAATTACGATCCATCGTTAAACACAACGGTAGAAAACTTAATATACCTTTTAGCATTTATTGAACATAGCGTATCTTTTGCAGAAATATTATAGGGGGAATATCAGCTTGTAAAATACTGATTATCTATGTACTAATAGGCTAAGGCTATTTATTAGATGAGGTGAAACAGAGCTGTTATTTTTATTTTATTGGAGCATGGGTTTTTCTAAGTTGGAAAAAAGACATCTGCAACCCATTTAATACACCACTCTTTCGCTGAGATTGGCTTAGGTGTCCCATTGGATTGCTTAATCAGTATTTTGTAATCACGAAAGTGACTAAGTGCGTGTAAATTGAGCATCAAATTAATCATGGCAATATGCTCAAAGGCTCGACTGGTTTGAATACTGACTTCATAATCCTTACTCAACCGGTGGTAGCGATAAAGCCATGCAAAGGTTCGCTCTACGACCCAGCGACGTGGAACAATTCAAAGCCTTTTGCCTTATAGGATCGAAGAACTACGGCCCAGGCGATACGAAATCGCTCCGGTATTCACGCGCTATATTCTTGGCCACGGTAGCCACCATCGACCCAAATGCGCCGCAGTTTTTTGCAGCTGCCCGTCAGTGACGCCAGGATTAATTTCGCCCCTTCTCGTTCCGGCACATTCGCAGCGGTCACGACGACCACCAGCAACAGACCCATGGTATCCACCAGAATATGGCGTTTACGACCTTGGATGCATTTGGCCGCATCCGTACCCTTTGATACCGGCCAAGGCAGTGATTTTAACGCTTTGGCTATCCATACTGCCCGCAGTAGGATGTTTATGACGCCCGGCTTTCGCCTGACCTGAGCCCGATGCGTTTGGCAATGATCAGTCCTCAGTTCTGGTTGCTGGCTTTCAGCTTTGGTATCTGCGGTTTTACCACCTCTGGCCTGTTTCAGACACATTTGATTTCTCACGGCATCGAACATGGTTTTTCAGAAATGACGATGGCCGTGTCATTAGGCATAATGGGCGCGACCGATATTGCAGGCACCATTTTTTCCGGTTGGCTATGTGATCGCTTTGGTAAGCGATGGCCAATGGCGATTTATTACGCACTGCGGGGCGTTTCATTAATCCTGTTGCCTTATGTTGAATCGACCGGGCAACTGATGGCTTTTTCCATGGTTTACGGTCTGAATTGGTTGTCGACGGTTCCGGCAACCTCTGCGCTCACGGCGGATCTATTCGGCAAGCAAAATGTCGGAATCGTTTTCGGCTGGATCTGTTTTGCCCATCAGCTCGGCGCGGCTTTAGCCAGTTACGGAGCTGGCTATTTGCATGGCTTGTTCGGGAATTACACCTTGACCTTTATGATCTCTGGTCTTTTTGCCTTAGCGGCCACCGGGCTTGTTATGAAAATACGGGAATGAAGTTAAATTTATTGCCGGCTAGTATTATTTTCGCAGTTAAACTGCTTCAAAACTAAAACAGGAGATATAAAAATGCTCTTTATTCGCATCTCGTTAATGAAAAACAGGCCGAATGGCTTTGAAGAAAATTGTCGTTTTGCTATCACCAAAAACGACCTACCGGTTATCGATTTTTACATCGAGTTGTTTTTTTGACTTGATTTCTTTAATTTTAGACGGCCGCTTTATGTCTCACTTTCGTCTTTGAAAAAACCAGTCCATGTACATCTCATTTTGGCCCTAATGACTCAGTGATTAAGTCAATTTGCTCGCCGAATACCGGACAGTCAAATGGATCACAGGTTGCCTAAACTATCGATATTGGACACCGACCCCGACGGTCCGGTTTTGGCCGATAGGGTGAGGTCGCCAATGGCTGCTTTGTAGCCCTTCAGTTCGCAGAATCTGGATTTGGCTGACTGGCCGCTACAGAGAAACAGGACCGTCAAGAATATATCGTAACAAGACAATCTAATCCTACCCAACCTACTCATGAAATATCCGAAAGTCAAATTCCAACCACTTGATCAAGTTCAATGATCAAGCTTGTCGGCCTTCATTCCAACCTCATTTGGCAAATAACCAATTAATTAAAGGGTGACGAGCATTAATAATTTGGATAATTTGCAATCGCCAAACTGATAAAGACACTGATCAATACTGCAAGCACAGGAACAATCGATAACGGGATCGGAATGGGACAAAGTAGCCACAATACAATCATGCAACTCAGAGCTAAAATCATGTGTGCGGAGGTATTATAAAGGGGCGGCACAGGGGAACTGAAAATTTCCAACTTTAGTCTCCTCTCGAATACACCCGCTACAAATCCCATGACAATGGGTAGCCCCAACCAAATCCCGAATTTTGACAAAATAACAAGTCGTAATGCCAGGCTGTAAGCCTGAAGTTTTACCGACGCAGCCCAGTCACCCGGAATATCGGCTATGGCTTCGCCAATAGGGTCGCCGCTATTTCTGAACTTTTCAGAATCATCGTGACGATCTCTGAATTCATTCGCGAACGCTGCAACAACGGTCAGATTGCTTTTGTAGAGGCTAATCAACTCCTGGTTTAATTTTTCTTTCCCGCCCAGAATAGTGATCGCAGCATTGTAATCCGACCTGATAAAGGCAGACATCTTGCCCGGGCTCATTAGCAATGGCAATCCGAGTGGCGTAAAAAACAAGATCATGACCCAAACAAGAAAATGTTTTCCCATTTAGCTTCATTCCAACAGGCCAGCTAATTTTAGTTCTGTCATCGTGAACACTCTTGAAGCGCAAAGCAATTTGCTTTGTGCGCTTTTAAATGCTCCATGAGGTTGTTTGACCCAGGATAATTCTTCGCTCACCGAGGATTTCATTATTTCATCCAAATAGCCGTCAATACTGGGGTCATAAATAGTCCATACACCACTTCGCTTGATCATAAGGGTCATTTCCAGGCATTGAACCAATTCAGATGATACTTTCTGGATAAATACCTTCTGTTCTTTCATGTCGTTATTGTCTTTAACTATCGACCTTTCGGCCTCCGCTAAACCTGCATCAAGACAATTCACCAACAAGCTTTTTCTCTCATTTCTAGGGTCTGGCCAATACAATGTCAACAATGAAGTTAAACGTTGAGACGCCTCGCGGAGATTAGGCCATCGCGCGAATAATTCCTGAGAACCAGAATAGCGTTTTGTCGCCCTGCAAGCTTTCTTCATTTCAACGCAAGCGGAATCAAGCGGTATCGATAAAGGTTTTTTCAATGAAATTATTTCGACTGGGTGATCAAGCATACTATTCAATCCTAATGAGTAATGATTGGCAGCCGTCCCTTGATGACCCTGCCGCCAGCAATTGATGCGATGTAATGGAAATTGGGCAAATGCCCAAGAAGGTGTTGTGGAAATAGATCATGCTCGCCAAATATCAATGACTGGCCGCTGTTTCCCGAATAATTGATGATGTTTTCGGCCGAGTTGACCGCGGTGGATCTGCTTTGCTGAACCGTTTTGATGTAGGTCTGCCCGAATGTTTCGGCAACGAATTGTTGTGTATCCCCGTCTTTGATTCTAAGCGTGATCAGGTTATTGCAGTTTCCGAGCACCTGCCTGGCCCTCGCCTCGTCACCGAGTCTGGCCACAATATCCGACAAGGTTTGCGTGGCCATAACCACTTGGAAGCCAGCCCCGCGTCCTTTATTGAGGATCTGGATAAACGGCAGATTGACCACTTCATTAGCCTCGTCCACGAACATAGAAATTCGTCCAGGCTTGTTGCCGCTGTTGTAAATCATCCCGGCTACAGACGCGAAGTCGGCCAGGACGATTGACCCTATTGCCGATGAAACGATCGAATCCGATAATGAATCCAGGCCAACATATAAGACATGTTTGCCAGAAATGATTGTCGATGTATCAAATATTGGTCTTTTGTCCCACGCATCTTCTTCGTTGGGCGATAGAAGCTCGCCTAAATCACCCGAGGTCAGCATGTTCAGAACCGGGATAAGCGATGCGATCATTTTCGAAAAGTGCATCCGGTTATGTTCAACCAGCGAGAGCAAACCGTCTATCCCTTCTGATCCTTTGGGTGTGTTGCTCAATTTTGCGCGATACCACTCGATTGTCGCCAGCCAATCCGAATTGGTAATGGTATCCATTTTTTTTGCCTTGCCCGCTTTAGCTTTGATGAAAAAAGGCTCCGCACTGCCCCCTTCGCTATTCCAGCCCGCCTCAACCCGGTTGGCGTGCGCTTCAATCGCGTGGACCAGCAATGCCTCTGCGCCACCCTCGATGTAGTAACGCAATTGCTTGATCGATGGCCGCTTGCCGGTCTCCACAAGCCCTTGTGCAACCAGGTTTAGCGTCCTGAACGCGAAGGCCGTAAAGGCATCTGATCCGCCAGTTTGAGAAGGAAGTAATGCCGCTATCCGCGAAGCAATTTCGGTTGTTCGCGTAAAATTTCGCAGGGTATCAAGGCGGATGGATGACCGTGGAAATGCAGGATGAAATAATAAAAAAGCATCTTTTCTGCCCGCTCTTACGCATTCAAGCTCCATCCTATCGCGCAATTCTTTATCGCCTTTCGGATCGATCATGATTACCGTATCGCCGCGGTGAATCGCTTGAGTCACCATGATTTCGTATGCTCTCGTCTTCCCTGATCCGGTTGTTCCGAACATGATGGTGTGTCCTTCTAGGGATTTCAGAGGAATTAAAACCTCTTTTTCTTTACCCAAATTAAGACCATGAATCCAAGGGCTCCCAGGGCTCTCTTGGTTATGATTCATTTTTGCCCCAGACAACATGTAGTCGATCGCTCGTTGAGTATGGATAGGCATCCAATCGAACCCCCAGCCAAACCACATTCGTTCTGGTTTTAACAATGCCATGAATTGCTCGACACTCAAATACGTCAACATTTCACCCAGCTTTCCTCTACCTACCCAATCAAGGCCTTTAATCGCTGATTTCAATGACATATATCCAAAACACATCCACGGAATCATCATCGCATTCCCGCCTGGCAGCATGATGTAGCCGGCAAAGGTAATAGCAGTAGCCACCAGCCAAGCCGATGCAATATAAAGCTCATAAGGCTTTCTTATGTAGGGGTCATAATTACTTGCCATCGAACAAATTCGCCTTTATCAAAAAGTAGCGTGAAGTCCCTTTTCCTGTCTTGGTTAGGCCAGTTATATTCCCGTCTATTAATTTAATTAACCCCGCCGATTTCAATACTGAAATACAGTCATTCAATTCGAGACCGGTTTCTTTCAACCCCTTTGCCATCACTTTCGTAATGCCGCCCGGCAATACTGATAGGTGTTCTTCAGGCAAGCTCTTCAATTTTTTTAGTACCAAGTCGACACGGCCTGTTTTTTTGGTTTTTGATTGCGGATCATTTCCAGTCAAATGACTGATTTCAGATGGCGAGTTTTGCAGTGAATGCGATTGTTTTTTCTTTTTGGTGTTCGTGTTTTCTTCAGGTTCGTTTTTTGATTGCGCTATCAAAAGATCAATTAAAGATTCAACACCTTTATCGCTTGTTATTTCCCCACAGTCCTCATTAAGAAATGGCTTGTTGGCCTGTGCCCAATCTGCTTTTCCGGCCTGTTTCTGGTTGCCTTTTTTATGATGGTTATCGGGTTGCGTGACAGTCACTGCATTATTTTTAATGCTCACTTTGTCCTCATCGACCAGAATTTCATCACCCGCAACGTTATAATCCCTCCCCTCCGGAGACTCGTAGTCTGCGGCATAATCATCATCGTAGTTATTAGCGATCAATTCTTCTGATGATGCCTCAGCTGTTGCGTTTGAACCCAGTTCATCTTTTTTTTTGCCTTGTGATAAGGCTTGGCTTTGTTTTTTTAATTGATTGTCTTGTTCAACAAGAGGGTGCTTGCCGCTTTCCTCTCCATTTGATTCAGTCGATGCATTACGTTCATTGTCTTTACGAGCTATCCGCGATTCACGATTTCCTGTTCCTTTTTGATTATGTTTTTTTAAATCTTCCAACTCATTTTTAACTTCTTGCCACTCTAATTCCTCTTTTATCTCCTTTTCGTTCTTATCCTCATCGAGTTCATTCTCTTGATGCGCATCTGTGCATAATTCTTCGTTAATCGGCTGATGGTGTGTCTTTACAAACAAAATCTCAGGCCTTGCTATCTTTAGACTATCCAGACACTTCCTGTCTTTGCTGTCGATCACGGGTACCGAAATTTCGTACACATATCCTCCCAAATGATTTCTGCTCACAATTCCAGCTTCCAGCAGGATATCCGCTAGGACTTCGTTTGTATTCGGAATAAAAGGGCATTCGTTTGCTCTCAGTTCATGTTGCATATCCGTCGCTGCCAAAGGCCATACTAAAAAAACACCATCCTTTCCATGCCAAACTCGGCCATTTTCATCGTTAGGCGTCCACCGTTTTTTCTGCACCAGATGTCTCATGGCATCAATTAACCAGGGCTCCAAATGCATCCCAGGCAATGGTTTACCATAGCGATCCGCGTGACTCCATTCATCACGTTCCATGATTTTGTAGGTCACCGCGGCGAAAATACGTGCCAAGGGATTGCTTTTGTCTTTTTTGTCCTGAAGTGCCGAATAGAGTGTTTTGTAAATCGCCTTTTCGCCGGCAGCCAAAATATCCGCCTGCTCTTTTTGAATTGCTTTGCCCATCATGATGTAGATCGTCGATCGATCTTCGGTTTCGTTCCAGCGGATGTGATAACGCGCCAATTCATTGTTTATCAGCCACTCGTACAATAACTCTCCACCCGGGCGCCACTCGATCCCAAGACCCTCGGCATACACTGAAATTTTCGACAGTGCGGTGATCGCTTCGCAAAACAATCCATTTAAAAATGCGGCATGCGCCCAAAGCGATTCTTCTTCCTTTCTGATTTCAGGTGTTGACCTCGTCAATATCCGTCTCTCGGCATACCTGATTGAAAACAGGGATACTTCTAAGCAAAAAGCAAATAGCCCACCGATTAATTTGAAGTGGTTTTTTTCCGATGCCGGCAGAAGGTGTGTCATCTCGGCGAGATGTCTGATCGGAGACATCACTTTTTTTTCTACCTCATCTTTGTTATGTTCCCCTGCCAAGCCTCTCGCCAGGATGATCTGCTTGATCATGTCCCTGTTTTTTTCGATCAAATGCTCTACGGGAATCACTGGAATTCCTAAAGGAAATCCAGGCAGTCTTTGGGCATATTCATCGAAAACATCCCATTTTGTTTCTCTGTGCTTTTCAATGGGCTTCTTGTCAAGATTCAACTTACTCTTTTGCGCATTGGTTGTTTTAAAAAGCGCTGCAATTTTTTTGATCATCGCAATTAACCGTGATCTCTGATGTAATCGTCGATCATGCGCTGAATACTTCGCCTTATCGATACCGGGTCAATCATGTTTTTAAATTCAATATCTACAGTTCCATACTTGCCGCTCTTGCCGGTCGTGCCGGCTGAATCCAAACGTAGGGTACCGATTCCTAATAATCTATCTAAAATCCCCTGATGAACCCCAATGGTCTTGATGTCACTAAACCGAATTTGGACCTGGGTTTGAGCAATAATTCCTTTTTTTAGAATTAATCCGTCGTCGTCGATATAGAGTTTTGCGGCAAAATAGCTGTATACAAATCTCAATCCGTAAAGAATTAACAAGATTCCGCTGATTCCTATGACCTCCCCAAAACTCTTCAAGTCAAACCCTGTCGGAATGTTTTCTATTTCTAATAAAGCAACCACTAAACTAACAACCTTGTAGGGCCTTAAAAATATCAGGATTCCTATCAGGATTTGGAAATAATTGGGAATGAATCCTCGCCACGCTTGACGAAAATCATTATTTTTTAAACGGGCATCTTTATTTTCAATTTTCGAAGTATCTTGATTGGATCCAACTTTTTTAGCTGTGAAACCAAGCTGGTTATCAGCCATGACCGAGTATTTTTTCCCTGTCTCTCGTGCGAGCAGTTCACACATATCCAGTGCGTCATCAAAACTCGCAAAGGAATTCATTCTCAAATTGATAGCGTTATTTCTGGCCATTATTGTTTTCCTGCTTGAGATTTTGATGTTGGCAGTCGAACCATCGTGAATCTTGATTTCGTCTCGCCTTTGTTACTCATTTGTACGCCAATGACGTAAAACGGTTTGATGTACTGCATCAGCTTCGATTCGATTTTCAGCTTCCGTATCAAGTTGTCCCAATACATTTGGTCAACGCCAAGCACCACCTTGGTCGCAACATTGGAAAAAAAGTCTTCGGAAAAATGCGTCGGCGATTGACTTGCGCAGACCAAACCAAGCCCAAATTTGCGGCCTTCTTTTGCAATGGTGTTCAGAATGTTGTTCTCATCGTCTCTAAAGAACAAGTGTGCCTCATCGATGATCATGACATCCCTAAGCAATCCCTCTTCTTCTCTTCGAACAGGGCCTCTTTCGAGTGACGATGAAAAGATTTCTTGAAGCCTAAATTCGACAAACATTCGTTTTTCATCTTCACGCAGTGCTGTGATGTCGTAGTGCCAGACCGGATTGGATCGGTCAAATGGAGGGCTTTGGTTCTTGAAAATCCCACTGGCTTTGAGATTGTCGAAACGCTCTACCACGGACTTTAGAACTTCCTTGGATTCATATTTAATGAAGTCCTCCAGTTCCTTGCCGGTTTCAAGGTTTTGGATGTAATCCTTATAGGCTTTGCTTGCCTTTTGACGCAGATCCATCGCTTTCTCGAGCAGTTCTTCATCCGGTTTTGCACCCGGCGCTGAAACCTGTTTCGATATTTTGTAAAGCTTACTGGTGATCTTGTTGAGTTCCTCCAAGGCTCTCCCTGCCTTGGTGTCACTGCCAATGATAAGTTGTTTGAGTTTGATAAAAGCATACCGGCAGGCGTCATCCATGGTTGGGTAGCGCTTTGGATACTTACGATCAAAGCCGTCGTTCAGCACCCATGACTTGTAGTTGTCAGCAAAAAACCCATTAGCGGCATACAGGTCTGTGATCAAATGCCGCATGACCGCTTCTTGTCTTGAGCCGATTGGACGGCATCCGTTAATCGTCGCAATGAAATCCTGCGTGCGTTTCCTAACACCGCCGAAATGCCGGTCAGAACTGACTGCGAATGGATTTAAACCGTATTCAGTGGATTCTGAGAATCTGACTGAAGAAGCGCCTGGTAAGTCGATATCGCCATGCACGTCCATAATATGAATTCTGGGCGCCGGTGAGAAACGACGAGCTTGCTGTATAAAGCGTCTTAAAAACGTGGTTTTGCCCATGCCGGTTTTACCCATGACCAACATATGGGCGTTGACCAGGCAATCAAAATCGCAAAATACCGGTGTTGTTTGATTTTTTGACAAGAGGTAATCATCTTGTCCCAGCTCGATTTTCATAGAAGCACCATGAACCATGCCGGATTGCAACTCTTTGTGGCCCACTGCTCATCCTGATGCCATCCGGATTTTGGTTTTAAAAGTTAAGATTAATAGAATCTTACGAAAAACCTTTTCTCTTCATCGCGGTGAAAGACGCGGTTTTTCGGCCTCTTTAGATGAAATCGTTCGTCTATCTCAATGCGCAATTAATCACCGTCTCAGACTCGACATCCCTAAAGTGCTTGTAGTCATAAAAGCGCTGATTCGGGTTTTGATCAGTTGCTAACAAATGCGTGCAATCGCTTATGTTCTTTTGTCTTGTCAGTTCGGCAATTTTTGTCCGGAACGCCTCGAGGCGATCCTCACCGTATGCTTTCATGACATGAGGATGTAACGGATTCAGGTAAAATCTGGCATCCACCTTTTCATCGTCAAGCCACTTGACCAATGCTTCAAAATCATCAAATCGTGACTTGATCCATGGCGGAGCATTAGCGGGTTTGGCGTTTACTGGAAATTGCTTGTTAATGAAGGCGGCTTGATCCCGCGCTATTTCTTGGTCGTAGCGATCTAAAAAGTAACGTCCATTACCGTCAATAGCGTATCTCACCGAATGCATTCCTTTCGCTTCATTAAGCAGTCTGCCCAATCCTTCCGATAAGCTCGATGCGAACAAGTAATCAAAAATGACACACTGTTTCGTTTCGCCACCGGCTTCTGGATGAAGTCTGTAGGCGGGCCCATACGACTTGATATCGGTAAATGCGATAGGCTCCAAACCATAGACCACTGTTTTGATCGGCACGCCTTTGCGCTTCAATGCTTTTAATGTGGCCAAGATTTCTTCAGGCTTCGCCGCCAGAAAAGCAAGATTGTAGAAAGTCCTCCCCGGAAAACGCTTGTTCAGCAGTTCAGGATCGACTAAACCCATAATGGATGATCCAACAATAAACGCGTCACGTTGTGGCGACTTTTTCATAGTTCGTTCGACTGATTGCTCTCTGTTAATGGTTGAAACAATCGCTTCTGCAGAATCTGGAGATCTTTCTTTCGCGTCACTTAATAGATATTCAACCTTCAGGTAACGCTCGTTGGTGGTTGATGAGGTGTATCGACGCCCCATTGAATATTCCGTCTTGAAAATCTGATACGGATTGACGATCACGTTCCAGACAGGCAAACACCAAGCCGCAACACCGCCTGTTAATAGCGCGGCTTTCCAGAACGAATCAAAACTGCCAATAGATAAAGCTTTCATGAGAACCTGACATCCAAATGCTGGAAAAAAAAAGGGCTGTGAACAAGGCTAGATTTTTCCCATTTGCCTCAAGCAGCTGTGCTTCTTTTTGAGCGTTCGCATAGGCCATGCAAACGGTTAGCAGAAGTGCGGCCTGAATCACTTCTATACCCGTGACCAGACTCGTCTGGGTACATGTTTGGCAAAATCCTGAAATCATGCTCGGTAATGCAATTCCGTTTAGACCTAGCATTCCTTTCCAGATAGAAAGCGCTTGCTCAAGCGATTCAGCTCTAAAAACCACCCAAGCGAGGGTGACTGAAATAAATGTCACTGCCATAGCGAGGTTGTCCGGCAATTCAATTTTTAATGTCTGCCAAACACGATGCACCCCGATGAAAATACCCTGGAGAATCCCCCAAAGAATAAAAGTCCATGCGGCGCCATGCCACAGTCCGCCAATGGTCATCGTCACAGCGGCTGCTAAAATGCCCTTGAAGAGGCCATTCCTATTGCCACCCAAGGGAATGTAAAGATAGTCTCGTAGGAACCTTGATAAAGTCATGTGCCACCGTTTCCAGAATTCGGCAATGCTTACCGATTGGTAAGGGGAATTGAAGTTTTGTGGCAATAGAATTCCGAACATAAGCCCGATCCCAATCGCCATGTCCGAGTATCCTGAAAAGTCGAAATATATTTGCAAGCCATAACCAACAGCTGCTACCCAGGACTCGAAAAACTGCAAAACCGCATCTGCGGCGAACAGTGGATCGACCTTTTCGGCGACACGGTCAGCAATTACAGATTTTTTGAATAGCCCGACAGCAAACAGGAACAAGCCCTGCGAAAATTGCTGTGCGTTGAAGTTCACCCGATCTTTTAATTGCGGCATTACATCGGAGTAATGAAGGATTGGACCTGCGATCAAATGCGGATAAAACGAAATGGAGAACGCGAACCGTCTCAGGTTGAAATCTTCAACATAGCCCTTGTAACAATCCACCAGGTAAGCGATCACTTGGAAGGTAAAAAATGAGATTCCGAGAGGCAACACTAAATGCATAACCGGCACATCGTTACCCGTTGCCGCGTTCCAATTTTCGATGAAGAAGTCTGAGTATTTGAAGTAGCCCAACAGCCCAACGTTGAACAAAAGTCCAGCAATCAGTAGCTTTTTGGACTTTGTTTGAGAAATCCTTTGCCCTACATAAAAATTTGCTACTGCGTTCCCGATAAGGAGTGGGACATATCTCGTATCCCACCAGCCATAGCAATAGACCGAGCAGAGAATGACGAACAACTGCGCATCATGCTCTCGTTCGAGTTTCTGCAGCAACCACCAGGTTGCAATCGAAAAAGGGAGGAAGAAATAAATGAATTCAGGTGAGTTGAATAGCATGTTTGAATCCAAATGATTGAAATCTGCATACTACTCACTGCACAATCACCTCATGGCACCGAAAGATCGCCTAAAAACGACTCTTTCGACTTTGGATTTTGGGTAACTTGATACGTGGTTTTTTGCCAAGGGATGTGAATGTATATTTGGGTATTCGGAATTGGGTGGTGAAAAGCGGTGAAGACCGGGCGATCTTGACGCAACGCCAAGCGGTTTACGAGGCCGCTAAGGCCAAAAAACCCGAGCGTTGGAGTCGTCACACCCGAAACTGGGATTGGCAGCCAAAAGTCTGTTTAAATCCTGATAAACCAAACAATAATGCGGCGAAAAAAACCGACACTACTGTCCACTAATTTTTAACTGATGCGACAACTACGTTGACATTTACCGCTTCCCTTACCCCTATCAGAGCACAAGGAAGTGTTCGGCCCTTGCCATCCATGGCGACTGGATCTTGGCAACCCCTGCCGAGATGACGATTTTTGACTGAGCTGATGATCTTTATAATCAAGTGGCTTTTTGGGCTCCTGTAAATATCTTCCGTTTGCTTTTGCTCATTTTCTACCTTTCATTTCCCGTCAGGGCATAGCTTAAACTACTTCCGGGATTCCGGGGATCCACTTTACAATGCGACATCAAGGAATAAACTGCGTTATATGGACAACTAATCCGACCCGAATGCGTTCACTGGACATTTGTCGTGCTGTCTACATTATTTTCATTACTCCCGATCACCGCCAACCACCATCGGCATGAGCCATTGGTAATTAAAGCGCCGCTCACCATCTCGTGGCCCCTTCCAGAATCCGTGCCAGTGTCCACGCCTGACATGGGTTTTGACTGAGCGGCCAGTGTCCTTCACGGTTTCCGTGTTCGTTCGCAACAGTTCACCGATTTCCCGACCAACCGACCACACGCGCGGCTTATCGGCTGGAAACCATCGCCAGCCACGCTTAGTTTTTGTCCGCTGTGGGCGTTTGGGTGACGTTCCGGGTTCGCGGTCGCTGTCGATTTCCGGCACATCACTGCAGATGTACAGCAGCAGCGAAATCAACGGATTGATGCTTGCCGCCAGTTGCTGAACATGATCCTTATTCGGCGCAAAGTCTATGCGGTGTGCTTCGGCTTGACGCACTGCTTCGCTATTGGCGCGATCAATGGCCTCGGTCACAGTCCATGGCCCGAGATGCAGGGGAACCGGAATCAGATGCTCATCGGTATCAAGCAATAGCCGCAACTCGCTACGGTACGTATTGATGTCGTATTCCAGATGCGCCCAATAGCCATGCAGCAGGCTTCCCAACCAAGTGAGCCCCGGCGTATTTATATAAATACACCATTCCGGCAGCCGATACAGGACCTCGCTAGGCATGTCGCCAACGACAAGCGTATCAGCCAACGCGGCCATAAAATCGGCATCAAATTGATAAACACCCTGGCTGTAACGCCAAGTACCGATTGCCGCCAGTCGTCCCAAATCGATAGCCAGATGCAGCGGTAATCGGCCGCCAGGGTCGATTTGAACGGCGTTGTCAATGCTGACAATCGCGGCCCAACCGGCCATCGGTATGAAGCACCATGATGGCCAATCAGGCAGATCACGGCTTTTGCTTTGCCGGAATTCGTCTACAAATTTACTAGTAGAGGGGTATAGTCGCATCGCTGCCACTAGGTGTTCTAAGGGACGAATCATTCCAATACATCTCCCAGTTTCATAGTTGTGGCTGAAAAAATCACAAAAACTGTCAAAGCGTTTTTTCTTGTAATTGTGTACTCATAGCTATCAGTTATATGATTTTACCCGGATTTCGACTAGTTCGAGACCTGCCTGCCGCTACCATCGATTTGTTTAATTTCCATCAAACAGCTCCTAATTCAAATGCGCATGGGCATCACAAGGTACCAAAACAGAGAATCACTTTGACCCTCAATAAAACAGACGCTGGTATTTTCGGCAACCGTCATCTTGACGTCTTTGCCATCTATATTATTCACCGCATCGAGCATGTATTTTGCGTTGAAGGCTATTGAAATAGGATCGCCGTGATAATCGACAACCAAGTCTTCCTCTGCTTCATCATGCTCTGGGTTATCGGTACTTATCTTCAACGAAGCACTTTTTAT
>JAGXSU010000005.1 GCA_018333785.1 Methylomicrobium sp.
ACAGGACGCCGTGAATACGTCCATGTAGGCTTGACGGCGGCTCCCTGCCGCCGACACCTGTCGAACGCGCAACCGCTCCCTCTTCGGTTCGTGTACTTTCACGGTAACCCGACCGATTACTAACCCGATTGAAATGCTTTAGCAACCGCTGCCGCTCGGGTTGATACGCCTAATTTCTCGAAGATATGTTCAAGGTGTTTATTGACAGTACGGGGACTGCTACCCAGAATGATGCCCACTTCTTTATTGGTTTTGCCGCGTGAAATCCACATCAGTATTTCAGCCTCTCGCCCGGTCAGGCCAAGTGACTCCCGCAGCGCTTCCATATCCCACGTTTCCTGCCGTTTTGAAAGAAAGAGCAGATATTCAGCAGAATGCTCACAAGGCATCATGGTCAATACTATGCCTTTGTAGGCAAAATCTGTCCCTGCCTGATCGGGTCCGGTTGTAACAAAGTGTTTGATTGTTTGCATGATCCAATCATGAATGGGCGATGGCAGAGCATAAGCGAAATCATTTTGTTCAGACTCAGCGTGTTCTTCAGAAAACGATTGCAGTAGGGTTTTGGCCGCTTCGGTCATCCAGGTGATTTCACCGGTTGTATTGACCGTCACCACGGATACGGCGCTATGATTCAGGGCCATTCGAACTTGTAACATCTGTCTGGCCTGATTCAGGTGCACTTCAATTCTGGCCAGCACTTCGGGCGGACGAACGGGTTTGACGATATAATCCAGTCCGCCTTCTTCAAAACCTCTCAGCAAATGTTCCAGTTCGGTCAAGCCGGTCATGAACAACAGTGGAATATCGCCAGTAGCAGGGTCTGCTTTTAAGCGTTGACAGGTTTCAAAGCCATCAATACCCGGCATCATGACATCCAGCAATATAATGTCCGGTTTTAAAAAGCCGATTTGTTCTATGGCTGAGACGCCGTCAGTAGCTACCAGAACGCGATAACCCGCTTCGGAAAGCAGATCAGACAGCATAGCAAGATTGCCAGGGGTGTCATCGACAATCATGACCGTTCCGTTATGGAAAGGGGGATCAGTTTTCATGTTGCATAAGTCAATATTTGCTTGAGTTCAGAGAGTTTAAAATCATCAGCCAGTGCGATCAGTTTTGTTGAAAAACCATCGTGTATCCTGCCGTTTTTTTGCAGCTGGTGAATCGCGGCCTTCAATCCTAAAATGTCGCCAATTCTAACAAAAGCCTGCAACATTTCGAGAACTTCCCGGTCTGGAGGAATCAGCACGATAGTCACTGCGGGCTTGTTGTCAGGATCATCTTCGCCTTCGTAAACCCAGTCCAGGGCAAGATGCAGTTTGAGTTTGTACAGCAGGTCCGAGATCTGTATTGGTTTACTGAGAAAATCGTTACATCCGGCATGGATGGCAGCAAGCCGGTCTGAACTGTAGGCATTGGCGCTTAACACGATGATCGGTAAGGTATGGCCTTGCTGACGCAGTTGTATTGCCGTAGCAACGCCATCCATGCCCGGCATGCTGATATCCAGCAGAATCAAATCAGGGATCTTTTTGGCTACTGCCATTAAGCCGGCTTCTCCCGAGTCAGCCTGTAATGTATTAAACCTTAAAGGCTGCAGAATGGAGCACATCAGATCACGGTGTTCGGGTTGGTCATCCACGATTAAGATCGTTTTTTGGGGGCCGAGATAACCGGTAATGTCGGCCTCTCGTTGTATCTGGTTATCCCCGCCCAGATTCGGTAGAAACAAACGCACTGTAAACGAAGATCCCTGTTCCGGACGGCTTTTTACCGTGAGTTCGCCGCCCATGATTTCTGCCAGTATTTTGCTGATCGTGAGACCCAAGCCGCTGCCTGAAACGGGGTGTTCGGCCGTATCCATCAAACGGGTAAAAGGCTGGAAAATATTTTGTAATTCCTCTTCCCTGATACCTCGGCCCGTATCGGTTATCTGAAAGGTCGCCACTTCGCCGCTGTAGCCGATACGGAACAGGATATCTCCGGAAGAGGTGAATTTAACCGCATTGCTCAATATGTTAATTAATATTTGCCGTACACGTTTCTCATCCCCCTTGATGCGTTGCGGCAATGATTGGGTGATCTGGCAACAAAATGCCAAGCCTTTTTCTTCTGCTTGAGCTTTGTAGATTCTCACCAGATGTTCGATAAAGGCCGGAAAGTTGATCGGTTCGGATTTTAATTCAAATTTCCTGGCTTCTATGCGGGCAATATCCAGAATATCCTCAATTAACGAGGATAAATGTTCACCGCTGCGTTTAAGAATATCGATAGCGGAGCGCCGATGCTCGGGAATTGCCGGGTCTTTCTGCAAGACATAGGCATAACCGATGATGCTGTTCAGCGGTGTTCTTATTTCATGACTCATATTACTTAAAAAGCGGCTTTTCGCGCTATTGGCCTGGTCTGCCATTTTTAGCGCCTGCTCCAGTTTGATATCGGTTTTTTTATGTTCCTCGATTTCCATCAATAACAATTGTGTTTGTTTGGCGGTTTCTTCATGAGCAAAGCGGCGGCTTTCGTCATTCAAAATCAACCACCAGGTACATAAGCCGATAAAGACCAGCAGGGAGGCATAAATTTTGACGAAATTGGCTAATAAGAGGTCGAAAGAGGGCAAATACTTTTGCGCAACCAACAAATCCTGGTAATAAATAATGCCTATGAAAATGCTGGTGAGTATGGTCAAAAAACCGAATAACAGAAAAAAGCGCAGTAATCTTAATCGGGAGTGCAGCGACATGCTTGCCGGAAAAATCCGGTTGGCAAAGACTTCCAGGTAATCGTCCAGCCTGAAACCAGGCTTGCAGGCATCGAGACACCGTGCATCCAGCGTGCAACACAAGGAACAGATAGACCCGGAATAAGCAGGACAATAGGCTAGATCTTCCTGTTCAAACTGGTTTTCGCAGATGCTGCATTTTTGATGTGCGGCGCTGTTATTTTCATGGCGGTCGCGAGCCAGATAATGTCTGTTACCGAAACGCCAGGCCATCAAAGGGCTTAACAGAAATGCCAGTCCAAGCGCGATAAAAGCTGAAAATGCTTGAGGGTATAGGCCAAAAAGACCGACATAAGACAAAATCGATATCACCGAAGCCGCGAGAGTTGCAATGATGCCAACCGGATTGAGGTCCGGCAGGTAGGCCCTTTTAAACTCGACGATTGGAGGGCTTAACTTTAACGGTTTGTTGATTAAAAACTCTGCGGCAACAGCGCTGATCCAGGCGGTAGACATATGCGAAAAAAGACCCAACACTTTTTCCAAAGCGCCGAATACGCCAAACTCCATCAACAGCAAAGCAATGGCGACATTGAAAAACAGCCAGATAACCCGACCTGGATGGGTATGGGTCAGGCGGGAGAAAAAATTCGACCACGCCAGCGACCCTGCGTAAGCATTGGTGACATTGATTTTGAGCTGACTGATAATCACAAACAATAAAGTGCAGGCCGCAACCCATTCCGGATTACTAAAAAGCGTACCGTAGGCAATCTGGTACATCTGAGTCGGCTCATGCGCATGCTCCGGGCTGATTCCATTGCGGATTGCTAGATGAGCCAGCAAGGCACCGCCCAATTGTCTGAGCATGCCAAATAAAATCCAGCCGGGGCCGGCAGCAAAAACGCCGGCCCACCAGCGAAACCTGTTCTCCTGTTTCTTTTCAGGCATAAACCTTAAAAAGTCCACCTGTTCGCCGATCTGGGCCATCATCGAAAAAGCCACCGTTGCCGCGCTGCCAAACAGCAAAGCATCAAATCCCTTGCCACTTCCGGCGATCCAGAAATAAGTGGAGAGCGTTAACTGCGCTTCCGGTTCATGCACAAAAACTGCGACATAAGGCGCAATCAACATGACGAGCCAGATGGGTTGAGTCCATAATTGTAATTTACTGATCGTAGTGACGCCGAAGGTCACCAGCGGTATCACCAGAACAGCGCTAACCACATGAGCGAGAGCCAGCGGCATCTGAAAATATAATTCCAGCGCCAGCGACATAATAGAGGCTTCCAGTGCGAATAAGGTGAACGTAAACGACGCGTAAATCAGTGACGTTATGGTCGAGCCAATGTAACCGAAGCCCGCACTGCGGGTTAGCAGATCAATGTCGATATTATAGCGGGCCGCATAATAGCTGATTGGAAAGCTGGTAATAAAAATGACCAAACCCACCACTAGAATCGCCCAGAAAGCATTGGTGAATCCGTAATTTATGGATAAAAATCCGCCGATAGCTTCCAGCACCAAAAAGGATGTCGAGCCGAAAGCGGTATTGGCTACCTGAAATTCAGACCATTTGCGAAAACTGCGCGGTGCAAATCTGAGCGCGTAATCTTCCATCGTTTCATCGGCCACCCAGGAATTATAATCCCGGCGAATTTTTGAAATAGTTTGATGAATGGGTCGGCTCATTGGGTTGGCACAGATGAACTCAAGTCGGTTGAATTGGGCATTTGCTGAACAAATAGGCAACGTCGGTTAATTGATTGCGACAGAAAGCGGGTTGCAAAGTATAGGAACGATTCATAATGGGGCACATTTGCTCACTATTTAGCAATAAATGTTCCTTACTCATCCTCTTCAGTAATTACTTGAATTAATAGGTATTTAGGGGAGCTAAGGGTAAGTAGGTTGGATTATTTTGTGTCATTTTGGTGCGGAAAATACTTTTAGCACTAAATGAGTGCCTGCTTTTTATGAATTCGATCTTGCCAACAGATGACTGATAGTAATTAACGTGTTATGTTCGGTATGCAATTTAACGAGGAGATACACCATGAATATAATAATCAAAACCAGTTTATTTTTAGCGCTGACCCATTTTGGGCCGCTGGCTGTGGCGATGGAAGACACTATGCCCCAAAAGTCCGATATGAAAATGGAAAAACCCATGAAACATAAGGCCGGCATGGGTGCTGGTAAAGAAGACGGAATGGCCGGGATGGGAGGCGGTAAAGAAGGAGGCATGGGCGGTATGGGAGGCATGGATGAATCCAAAATGATGGAGCATATGAAGATGAGGCAAGAACATGACCTTAAAATGCATGATCTTTCCAATAAAATTCTCGCGGAAACCGACCCAGCTAAAAAACAGGCATTAAAAGATCAACAAATCGAGCTCATGAAATCCCATCATATGCATATGATGCAAATGATGAAAAATCATAAAATGTAATAAACTCGGTTGAACTTTAGTTCGTCCAACGCTACAGAGTTAAGCCGGTCAAGGTTAGTTTGTCTGACCCTGACCGGCTTTTTTCATCCACCCATCACTCTCCACGAAAATTACAAAAGGCACGAAAAAATTGAATGGCTGAATGGATTGAACTATGAAATTTTGAGTATTTCATGCGTTTTCTGGACAATGCGTAACAACAGATCTTAATTACGAGAACTCTCCTCATTGAATGAACCTATTGCCCGTGTAGCCTCGGCAAAAATCAAAATATTCAGCCGGCTGTCCGTATTTTTCAAGCCCTATAAATTCAGAATGCTGATGGCGTTCGTTGCATTGGTGATAGCGGCTGCGTCGTCTCTTTCTCTGCCCTTAGTTATCAGGAACATTGTCGATCAAGGATTTTTTGTTAATCAGCAAGCGGTTATCGACCAGTATTTTTTGATTCTGTTGGCAATTGTGGTCGTGATGTCCTTGTTTTCAGCATTGCGATATTACTTGGTCATGTGGCTGGGTGAGCGAATCGTTGCCGATATTCGTTCAACCTTGTACCAACATGTTTTGGCGATGGATCCGGTTTTTTATGAAGAGACACCCTCCGGTGAAGTCTTGTCCCGATTAACGACCGATACCACATTGGTACAGTCAGTGGTCGGTGCCGGTCTCTCGGTGACGCTGCGCAGCCTGTTTTTACTGATGGGCAGTCTTTTTATGATGACGCTAACCAGTCCTGAGTTAACCGGACTGATTGTTGTGATTGTGCCTTTGGTGATTTTTCCTATCATTTTCTTTGGCCGAAAGGTCAGGTATTTATCCAAAATCAATCAGGATTCTATTGCACAATCCAGTGCGATAGCCGGTGAAACACTGAATGCAATACATCTTGTGCAGGCTTATGTATTGGAGACGTATCACTCCGGTCGCTTTAATGATTCGGTGGCAACTGCTTTTTCCACGGCCAGACGCCGGTTAAAAGCTCGCGCTTTATTATCGGCTTTTGCACTCTTTATTGTGTTTAGCGCGATTATGACAGTTATTTGGATCGGTGCTCGTTTCGTCATGGCAGGTCAGTTGACCGTTGGAGAGTTAAGCCAGTTTATGATGTATGCGATCATTGTGGCTTCCAATACGGCGTCATTAAGTGAAGTTTGGGGAGATGTTCAAAGGGCGGCCGGTGCCATGGAGCGTATTTTGCAGCTGTTAAACCAGTTGCCGGCACTGAACCGGGTTGAGCATCCGAAAGTCATGAATCCGTTGACCATTGACCGGATTCAATTCGATCAGGTGCACTTCAGTTATCCATCAAGGTCTGAACACTATGCGTTGGAAGGCTTTTCATTAACGATTGAACCGGGTGAGACCGTGGCTTTGGTGGGGCCGTCCGGGGCAGGGAAAAGTACTGTTTTTCAATTATTGCTGCGCTTTTACGATCCGCAACACGGTAGTATTCGTTTGGGAGGTACCAATGTAGCCGAGGCTGATATTGATCAGTTGCGCCGCAGTATCGGTATTGTTCCTCAGGATACGGTCATTTTTGCTGCAGATGTCATGGAAAACATTCGTATGGGCAAACTGGATGCCACCGATGCTGAGATTAAAGCGGCTGCAAAAGCGGCTGCGGCGGATGAATTTATCAGCCATCTTCCTGACGGTTACGATACCTTTTTAGGTGAGCGGGGCATCAGGCTTTCCGGAGGTCAGCGCCAGCGTATCGCTATTGCCAGAGCCATTTTAAAAAACCCGCCTATTCTTTTGCTGGATGAAGCGACCAGCGCATTGGATGCGGAGAGTGAAAAATGGGTGCAGGCAGCGATGGAACAAGTCATGAAAAATCGCACCACGCTGGTTATTGCGCATCGACTGGCCACGGTATTAAACGCGGATCGAATTGTAGTAATGGATAAAGGCAAAATAGTAGCCAATGGAACGCATCAGGCACTGTTAAAGCAAGGGGGACTTTATGCGCGACTGGCTGCTTTACAATTTGGCGATATTCATTTGTGAAGGAATGCTGGCTGTTGTTGCCGGCTTCTGGGGGGTGACGGCAGTTTTCATGCTGCCGACACCACATCCACCAATCAGAAGATTATTTCTCCCAGGTGTCTCTGAGGGTTACTGTCCGGTTGAATACCATAACACCTTTGTCGGTATCATGTAGGTCGCGGCAAAAATAACCCATGCGTTCAAACTGAAAACGGCTGCCAGGTGCCGATGTTGACAGACTGGCTTCAACGCGACAATCCTTAAGCACTTCAAGTGAGTGTGGATTCAGCGCATCCAGGAAGTTGGTTAATGTATCAGGGTTAGGATGATTGAATAGCCTGTCGTACAGGCGTAATTCGGCCGGGACTGAATGCTGTTCGGATACCCAATGAATAACGCCTTTTACTTTACGGCCTTCAGGATTTTTGCCCAGTGTGTCGGGATCGTAGGTACAACGGAGTTCGACGACGTTTCCTTGTTCATCTTTGCTGATTTCATTGCATTTAATGACATAAGCTCCACGTAAACGCACTTCGCCGCCAATAACCAAACGCTTGAATCCCGATGGCGGCACCTCGGCAAAATCATCGTGTTCAATCAGTACGGTTTTTGAAAACTGAATGTTGCGTGAGCCCATTTCGGGGTGTTGCGGATGATTGCTGACGTCAAGAGACTCAACCTGATCTTCAGGATAATTGTCGATAATGATTCTTAGTGGTTTTAATACCGCCATGGCTCTGGGCGAGTTTTCGTTAAGATCTTCACGAATGCTGTTTTCAAGTACAGCCATTTCAATCCAGGCGTCTTTTTTAGTTATACCGATACGTTCGCAAAAATCGCGAATGGCATTGGGAGTCACTCCGGCCCGTCTCAAACCTGCAAGAGTGGGCATGCGCGGATCATCCCAGCCGTCGACATGTTTTTCCATGACCAGCTGATTGAGTTTGCGTTTGCTTACAATACTGTACTCCAGTTGCAAGCGCGCAAATTCAATCTGTTGCGGATGGCAGGGCACATCAAGCTGGTCCAGGACCCAGTCATAAAGTGGACGATGGTCTTCAAATTCCAGTGTGCACAATGAATGAGTGATGTTCTCCAATGCATCGGAAATACAGTGCGTGTAATCATACATCGGATAAATACACCAACTATCGCCGGTCCGGTGGTGATGAGCGCGGCGGATCCGGTAAATGGCTGGATCGCGCATGTTGATGTTAGGTGAAGCCATGTCGATTTTTGCTCGCAGCACATACTGACCATCAGCAAAATCGCCATTTCGCATACCTTCGAACAGCCGCAAGTTCTCTTCTATGCTTCGGCTTCTGTCGGGACTTTCCTTGCCGGGTTCGGTTAGCGTGCCCCGATATTGTCTTATTTCTTCGGGAGACAAGCTGTCAACATAGGCTTTATCCTGTTTAATCAAATCTACTGCATACTGGTAAAGTTGCTCGAAATAATCCGAAGCGTGCCTTAATTCGTGCCATTCAAAACCCAGCCATTCCACATCCTTTTCTATGGACTCCATATACTCGATGCTTTCTTTTTCAGGGTTGGTGTCATCAAAACGCAGATTGCAGGTGCCCTGATATTCAGCGGCTGTCCCAAAATTAAGGCAAATCGATTTGGCGTGACCAATATGCAGATAACCGTTGGGCTCGGGAGGAAAACGGGTGGCGACCCTACCATTGTTCTTGTTTTGTTTCAGATCATTGTTGATGATGTGACGGATAAAATTTGAAGTCGATTGATTTTCGTTTGTTGACATGGGGGTTATTACATTGAATGCGTTAAATTTTAACGCGGTTGAGTTGTGAAATGAGCCGGCTTGAAGCCGCACAGGTCCGGTTTTTAGAACGTTGCAACATTCTTAAGGTCGACAAAATACTACTGCAATAAGCCTACTGCGTAAAGACAGCGTTTAAGGCCAGCAATTGCCAGTTTGAACTTTTAATGCAGCTTTGAGGTTGGCGTAAGCTTTGCGAGGAACGGAGTGAGCCCATCCAAGGGGGCTTGAAGGCAGCATCTCTGTAGTCGACATCACCGCAAAACTGACGCCTAACCTTTTTATCATCAAATCGGGAATTGTTGGTTAATGACCATGAATTTGCTAAATGCCGACATGACTTGCATTGTGATCCACGGGGGGTTAAAAGTTTAGTCAAGATCCTGGTCGCCTCTTGATTGATCACTCTGATTTTAAAAATGGCTGTTTTATGCAGAATATCAGCTCAAATTTTTAATGTTTTGATAAATTTCATGCAATTCGGCGATTCCCTTTTTGTATTGCATGCGAATAATTTCATGTTCTGTCTGAAACAGCTTTATCAGTTCAGGATCCTGGGTCAGCAGGATCTCATTTTCAAGCACCTGTTGTTTCTTTTTTAGTTTTTCCAATATGTTTTGCAACTCTTTGGCGTGAGCTTTATTTTTTTTAAGCTCGGGCCGGAAAAAACGCTGTAACTTAATTAATAACTTAACTATGTTCATATTAAAAACTCTATCTCTGCGAGCTTAAAACGGGCCATTGGATCAGTTCAGATCGGAATTTTGTTCGTAAGCGGGGTTGATTTTTTCTATTACCTGTTTTATTTCCGAGTCATCCAAAGCCAATTTGAGTTCGGGGCGAAACATTTGGGGGCTTTTGTGCAAAAACAAAGTCTCTGCAGCTTTTACAAGATTTGACTTAATACTGTACATGTAAGCGCTATCATTGATCAGAGACGAGCCGGTCTGCGGGGTTATTTTTTTCTCTCTGATCAGCTTTTCAATCTGACGGGTCACTTGTAGATCATCTTCTTCTATTTTTGATTTTAATGAGTCCAACGACAGCAAAGGCAATTCATTTTGAGCTATTTTTTGTCTGAATTGCTCGATTTCCCGGATCATCAACGCAATCTGAAACGCTATTTTCTGATATTCATCTCGGGCTTCGGCTGATTGTGAGCGCCCGTAACGTATCCAGTTTTTTTGCAAATGCTTGGTATCTTTGATGGCTTCGACAATATGACGGCCTGAATTCCTGAGCCAGTAAAGTTTGGACGATTGTTCCATTTCACGGCTGAATGTGGCTTGACTTATAAACTCAATGATTGCACTGAAGATACCTTTGATGCGTTTTTCGTAGCCCGCATCGATATCGTAATAAGAACCGGTGCTGTCTTTTTGCAATGCATTCCAAAGCGATTCATTGTCAAGAAGGTCCCTCCGGTGTAATCCAAACGTTTTAAGCACAATATGAATGGCGTTTTCATAAAGATGAATGGTTTCCAGTCGGACCGATTCGACAAAAGTTTCGGGAAATCCAGCGGCGGAGTCTGTTAAATATTTGGGTTTAAAGATATTGGATTTGGCCGGTTTTATGGCGTTCTCCAGCACTTTTACCAGGTTGTCAATAAATGGAAACAGTAAAATGATGCCAAACAGATTGAATAGGCTATGAAAAATGGCCAGTTTAAGCGTGTAGTTATCAGCTGCGATGGTTAAAATTTGCGCTACCCAATCTACACAGGCTTCAAAGTATTTGATCAGAGCAAGTGCAAGTACACCGGTGATGATATTAAATAAAAAATGGGCTCCTGCAAGCCGTTTTCCTTCCACATTGGCGCCCAGCGATCCCAATATTGCTGTAATCGTTGTTCCAACATTGGATCCTATTGCCAAAGCCAAAGCATTTTCATACGTTATCTGGTGAGCGGCTAGTGCGGTGATAATCAAAACCATAGTCGCGTGACTGGACTGCATGATGATGGTGGCGGCAAAGCCCATCAGGGTATAAATCAGTAAGCCACGTATTCCCGGTATGGCGTATTCAACCAGATCCAGTGTCTCTTTGATGGCTTCAAAACTTTCTTTCATATAATGAATGCCAAGGAATAAAAATCCCAAGCCTGCCAGAATGTAACCCAGTCCTTTTAATTTTTTATGGCCTTGAAAAATAAATAGAATGCCGAAGACTAATAGCGGTAGGGCGTATTCAGATAGATTGACTTTAAGTCCAAAGCCTGCAATCAGCCAGGCTCCGGTAGACGTGCCCAGATTTGCGCCGAAGATAATGCCTATACCGGCCGCGAGTTCAAGCAGTCCGGCGCTGATAAAAGAAATTGTGATGATCGAGACCAGAGAGCTGGATTGCATCAACGATGTTGCAAGAATCCCAAACCACAGGCTACGCCAATTTGTTTGCGTTGTTATTCTTAGAATTCGTTCGAGTGTACCACCGGTAAAAGCGTTAAAGCCTTGTTCCAGGGCCAGCATGCCAAATAAAAAAATCGAAATGCCGGCTGCAATGCCAGTAAAGTCGTTGCTGAGCCAAAAGCCATAAAGTAGAGAGGGGACACCGATGATGAGCAGAATGTTTTGCATTAGGTGTACAAGATAGCTAGGTTGTTGGTTTTAGGGGATTGGAGCAACGGATTAGCTCTAAGCCCGACTTAAAAAGATCAGGATTGAGTATGGTTCTCCTTAAGTTGCTTGTTGTCAGGCTTGCGCAGGATTAATGAATAAAGACTTTACTTGGTTGCAAAAATTATAAGCGATGTCAAGTGAACAGATTTATAGGAGCGGGGGTTGTTTGGGCCCTTGACTCAGAACAATCAACGCATCATCAATGTGTAATTGACCGGGCCTATCATGAAGTGCATTTTGACCAAAAAAGACTTGTTTATTCCATTTTCGGGTTCGATTCAGTGTGCGTAGCGGTTCTTTACCTTGTTGCCCGGTAAGCGGATCAATCGTAGTGATGGAGCAGCGAGAACAAGGTTTGGGTAGTCGAAAGTCAATTGCGCCAATTTGAATGCTTCGCCAGGTATCTTCCGCATAAGGCTCACAATCAGTCACTACAAGATTCGGCCTGAAGCGCGTCATTGAAAAGTTTTCGTTCATTTCCTGGTTCAAAGCCACCAGTGAAGCTTCGGAAATGATTAAAAAAGGAAAGCCGTCTGAAAAGTAGATTTTGTCTTGTGGCTTTGCGTAGTCCGGATCGACAGCACGAACTGCCTCTTCGGGTTGATAGACTAAACGGCAATCACTATCCAAAAATCGGCTTAGCCAATCACTGGCTGTTTGTGAAGCGGGCTTTGCTAAACAAATGTCATTCCAGATTTGAACTTTTAAAGAAGTCGTAAGGCCCGATTCAAAAGGGACTGTGATGGGCGGCATCGAGTCTGCTGAAAGATGCAAACCTTCTTGGGACAGCGACGTGCTGATTAATGCCATTTTTGGAAATTTCCGTTGCGTAATAAAACGGTTTTCCTTATCAACTATCATCCATCTTCTGTCGTGTAATAATCCTTTTTCGTTGACCGGCCATGAGTTAACACTAAAGCCCCCCAGGGACTTTACCGGATAGACATAAATTGACTTGAGATACATAGACGTTGACTGGTTAACCGGTCAGGCTTCTTACCATATTGGAGGTGAAGTTGCTTTGAGCGGAAAAAGAGCGACCGGGGTCATTTTGCATGGCAATTTTAATGTCATTGAGTGTTGCCTGGGCTTCCTGGTTATCAGAAATTTGAGTTTTTGCCTGTTCGGTTTCGTTTTTTTGAAATTGCCGGGATAATTTCACAGCATCTTCAGACAGTTTGACTTTATTTTCTGATTCAGTCCGGATTGGTCTGCTTTCTTGTTCTAAAGCTGCTGGCGCTGATTGAAAGTTCGCTTTGGAGGTTGTCAATGGGGGGGCTGAGTGGGATGTATTGATAGCTGAGGTTTCCATGACTTTTTCCTGATTTGATCGTAAAAGGTGGCGAAATTAATTTTATCTATCTGAATACTAGATCTACTTGAGTCTTAAGTAAATGATCAGCCAAATTATTTTCTTGTTTTTCGAACTGGATTCCGTATTGAAATTCAGAATTGGTACAACAGTTTCTGATAAAAGCATTAATTTTAAACTCTATGCCGTCCTCGAATCTAAAAATAAGGCAGACTGGTTTTCCTATTTTTAGCCGTTTAGCCACTGAAATGTTTACGCCCCGACTGCTTATATCGAAAAGCTTAACTTCCATTGAGCTTTTCAAGCCTAGAAAATTACGGATAGAGAGGGTCGTTTGAATGTCATTACGGACATAGCGCACTGATTTTCTTCGATTGGAATGAACCAGGTCGTCGTCAAAATGGATTGGATCATCAACATCTTTACTCGGGGTCGACGGCATGAGGGCATCCCTTAAATTTTTTTTGTTGTTAATTATCGTAGAATCAAAGAAATAGTGAAACGGTCAAAATAAAAAATATTTCTCTTAAATCACAAAGCTTTATGGATAAGGGCTGATTTAACAGCAGTAGCGTAATATAATTGGCTTTTGTTGATTTAATGCATTGAAATATCAGCTTTGAAATTAAACACGAAAGCGGGTTTTATGTTTTGTTTAGCAGAAAAGTTAAGACGCCCCCTTTCCCGATGTCCTGCTTTGATCTGGTTAACTGCCTTTCGGGAAATAAACCTGTTTTTAGCCGATTACGTTACAATGATCAAGTAACGTATTATCATTTGCCGATTATTTTTCAAGCATGCATAAGTTTATCTACATTTTTTTGCATGCCCAAGTTTGATGGGTAAGCTTACAAAAATTCGCCTTAACCCCCCTTGTTTTTGACAGAAATCCAGGAATAAATCATGGCTTACCCTTTTATTTTAAGAGTACTGTTTCTTTATTTTTTTTGGGTTGGTTTAGCCGCGGCAGCAAATGAAAAAGAGATCAAAATTGCCTATTTCAGCCAGGAACTTGCCCCGCCACAGTCACTTTCCAATCTTGACCCCTTCATAAAAGATAAAGGCTTTCCTGGCGCGCAACTCGGTATTGCCGATAACAATACAACCGGCCGATTCACAGGGCAAATCTATACCCTCGATAAGATAGCCGTACCCCTACAGGGAGACAGTTATCAGGTTTTTAAGGATAAGGTTCTCAATCAATACGCATTTGTCATTGCTGATTTGCCGGCTTCACAATTAGAAAAAATCAGTGAACTGGCTAAGCCTGATCAGATGCTCATATTTGATGCCAATACCTCGGATGATGCCTTAAGAACAAAATGCCTGCCTCAAGTGCTGTTTATTCTCCCCAGTCGCGCAATGAGGGCCGATGCGCTTGCGCAATACATGATGAAAAAACGTTGGTCAAAGTGGTTTCTGGTCGTCGGTCCTGCCAAAGAAGACGAACTTTATGCGGCTGCAATCAAACGTTCGGCTAAGCGTTTTGGAATCAAGATAACCGCTGAAAAAAAATGGGAACATACCTTTGATGCCCGTAAAACCGAACAGTCTGACATACCAACATTTACCCAAGCCGGGGATTATGATGTTTTGATTGTTGCCGATGAGCAGTGCATATTCGGCGAGTATCTGGATTATCGCACCTGGAGTCCCAGGCCGGTAATCGGTACACAGGGCCTTATTGCAACTGCCTGGCATAAAACACATGAGCAATGGGGTGCGATACAAATGCAAAACCGTTTCAAGGATAAAGTAGGCCGATGGATGGAAGAATCCGATTACGGTGCTTACATTGCCGTGAGAGCCATAGGTGAAGCGGCAACGCGGAGCCATTCTGTAAATTTGGCTGATATTAAAGCTTATATGCTGAGTGAAGACTTTGCCTTGCAGGGCTATAAAGGCAAGCCACTATCCTTTCGGGGTTGGGATGGCCAGATGCGACAGCCCGTTTTACTGGCTGCGCCCCGCTCACTGGTGACTGTTGCCCCCGTAGAAGGCTTTTTACATCCTAAAACAGAATTGGATACCTTGGGCTTCGATCAACCTGAATCACTTTGTAAATGAGGTTACATTAATGAATGCTTGGATGATAAGCGTGGGTTTTCTTCTCGCGTTAAGTGGGGCCGCTCATGCCGAGACGGTGTATGTCACTCTGGAAAAAGATAATGCAATTGCAGTCGTCGACCCCATTGCCGGGAGTCTTCTTAAAACCGTTTCAGTCGGTCAGCGGCCCAGAGGCATTGCCATCAGCAATGATTACAAATATTTATTTGTAGCAACCAGTGACGACAACACTATTAAAGTGATTGACGCAGAAACTCTGCTTGAGATTGGTAAGCTTCCCTCCGGTGACGATCCGGAAACTTTTGCATTAACGCCCGATGGTAAAAGGCTTTTCGCTTCAAACGAAGACGACAATACCGTCACTGTGATCGATATTGCGACAAAACAAGCCGTTCAACAAATACCGGTCGGCGTGGAACCTGAAGGAATTGCTGCAAGCCCAGATGGCCAATGGGTTGTCAGTGCGACCGAGGCAACGAACATGCTGCATTGGATAAACGCTAAAACATTGGCAATCAGTGATAATACGCTGGTCGATCCCCGACCCAGAGCCTTGAGTTTTACGTCAGACAGTCAGTTTTTATGGGTGACATCGGAAATGGCCGGAACAGTCACTGTGCTTGATGCCAAAACCCGGCAAATCGTAAAAAATATTAAACTGTCCGTTCAAGGTGTTACAGACGACACTATCCAGCCCGTCGGTGTTGTTATCGATAAAGATCAACGCTGGGCTTACGTTGCCATGGGACCGGCCAACCGGGTTGCAGTGATCAATGCAAAAACCTTTGAAGTTGAAAAATACTTGCTGGTGGGGCAACGCGTATGGAATCTGGCGTTTTCACCGGATCAAAAAAGGCTTTATACAACGAATGGGCTTAGCAATGATGTTTCCATCATTGATCTGGACAATCATAAAGTGACTAAATCTATCGGTGTAGGGCGCTACCCTTGGGGAGTGGTGTCAAAGCCATGAATTCAGCCGCCTTAACGATTCAGAATTTAAGTTTCGCCTACGGAAATAAACTCGCGTTGGATCAAGTAAATATCACGGTGAATTCAGGCGAATGTACCTTGCTGCTGGGTCCCAACGGCGCAGGGAAAAGCACGCTTTTTTCATTGATTACCCGCCTTTACGACAGTCATCACGGGCGTATTTCGCTTGCCGGTTTTGATATTAAAAAACAGAGTACTCAGGCTTTAGCCCGTTTGGGTGTCGTCTTTCAGCAGACAACGCTGGATATGGATTTGTCGGTCATCCAGAACCTGCGCTATCACTGCGCTTTACACGGGTTAAGCCGGAAAACTGCGGCATCACGGATTCAAGAGGAACTGGAACGTTTAAACATGTTTGAGCGCCGTTTTGAATCAGTTCGGCAATTGAATGGCGGTCACCGGCGGCGCGTTGAAATTGCAAGAGCTTTGCTGCATAAACCTTCTTTGCTGCTGCTGGATGAACCCACCGTAGGTCTTGACATTCCCAGTCGTCAAGCGATTGTCGATTACGTGCATCAGTTGGCTGTCGATTCAAATATCGCAGTCTTGTGGGCCAGCCACCTGACGGATGAAATTTACCCTCAGGATCGTTTAGTGATCTTGCATAAAGGCATCATTCGAGCTCAAGGCAGTGTTGAAGAAGTACTTCAAATAACATCGGCTGATACCGTCAACAAGGCTTTTTATGCGCTGACTCAAGGAGAAGCATCATGAGATTACTCCATTTCTGGAGAGCCATGTGGGGCATTATCTGGCGGGAGTTATGGCGTTTCCTCAAGCAGAAAGAACGGTTTGTGTCCGCTTTAGTGCGGCCCTTAATTTGGCTTTTTGTGTTTGCGGCGGGTTTTCGCTCTGCTTTGGGGATTGCGATATCACCGCCTTACGAAACGTATATTTTGTATGAAGTTTATATCACCCCGGGTTTAATCGGTATGATTCAATTATTTAACGGTATGCAGAGTTCGTTATCCATGGTGTATGACAGGGAAATGGGCAGCATGCGTATTCTTATGGTTTCCCCCTTGCCGCGCTGGTTTTTGTTAACCAGCAAATTGATAGCAGGAACCGCTGTTTCGGTCTTGCAAGTCTACGTTTTTCTTTTGATAGCCTGGTTTTATGAAATTGAAGCGCCCTTGGAGGGTTATCTTTGGGTGTTACCTGCTTTATTAATGGCGGGGATGATGCTGGGGGCTTTGGGCTTATTGCTTTCTTCATTTATCAGGCAATTGGAAAACTTTGCCGGGGTGATGAATTTCGTCATTTTCCCTCTGTTTTTTCTATCTACAGCGCTTTATCCCCTTTGGAAACTCAAGGAATCTAGCGAATTGTTGCATACCTTGGCATACTACAATCCTTTTTCTCAAGCGGTTGAACTGATCCGTTTTGCGTTATATGGTCAATTCAATCTTGAGGCTTTCATTTACGTATCGGTTGCTTTTGTCATTTTTATGATTGCGGCAATTTTTGGCTATAATCCATCAAAAGGCATGATGACCAGAAAAGGGGGAGCTTAATGCAACAGTACAAAACTATCATCGTTACCGGTGGTGCAGGATTTATAGGAAGTAATTTCGTCCATCAGATGCTGAAGAGGGGTGACACTAAAGTCATTACGCTGGATGCCTTGACTTACGCAGGTAATTTGGAAACCCTTGCGGATGTCGATGATGATATCAACCATCGTTTTGTGCTGGGATCCATCGGCGATAAAAGCTTGGTCGATTATTTACTGTCCAGGTATCAACCGGATGCAATCATCAATTTTGCAGCGGAGAGCCATGTCGATCGATCCATCGATGATCCGGGGTCATTCATACAAACCAATGTCGTGGGTACTTACGGGTTGCTCGAATCGGCGAAGAACTTCTGGCAACAGCTGGATGAAAACGCCCGTGAAAATTTTCGCTTTTTGCATGTTTCAACTGATGAAGTTTATGGTTCATTGGGCGAGGAGGGCAAGTTTACCGAAGAAACGCCCTATCAGCCCAATTCCCCTTATTCTGCTTCTAAAGCGGCTTCTGATCATCTGGTAAGAGCTTATCACCATACCTATGGCCTGCCGGTACTGACAACAAATTGCTCAAACAATTACGGGCCCTATCAATTTCCTGAAAAGCTCATTCCTTTGATGATTTTGAATGCCATGTCGGGCAAAGCTCTGCCTATCTATGGGCAAGGGCTCAACATTAGAGATTGGTTGTATGTTGAAGATCACTGCAAGGCAATTGAATCAGTGTTATGCAAAGGTCGGGTCGGTCAGGTTTACAATATTGGCGGCAATAATGAGAAAACAAATGTAGAAGTAGTCGATACGCTGTGTTCGCTTTTGGACGAACTTTTACCTCATTCCTCATTTACCCCTCATAAACAATTGGTCAAGTTTGTCGTCGATCGGCCGGGTCATGATCTGCGCTATGCGATAGATGCAGGGAAAATAAAAAATGAGCTGGGCTGGGAGCCAGAAGAGACGTTTGAAACCGGATTAAGAAAAACCGTCCAATGGTACATTGATCACCCCAAATGGTGGACAAATATTTTAGATGGCAGCTATCGTGGCGAGCGTTTGGGTTTACAAGGTAAACAGAACGGTTAGGGTTAAAGCTTTCTGCAGTCCGGCCTTCGCTTCGTCGGTTGTCAGGACAGACGAAGGGGATTGATCCAGCGCAGATTGGGCTGCATGCTTTTCGCAAACCAACCTGCAAGGAGCATCTCCTTGGTTTTGTCGCTACAGTGAATAGTTACAAAATTTTAATCGAAACATCTGAATATTAGTTATATTGATCCAAACTCCTCAAGTTTTCTTACCTTTGGCCCGATAAACACTGTTTAGCCCTAAAATGGGCATTTCTATAGATTGCCAATCATGTTCATTAACCTGAGGGCTGAGTGAAGAATTCTTTTTATCTGGTTATCCCAGTCCAAAAGGACCTGCCGGACCGGCTTCGATTATTTGAGCCAAAATCCCTACAGCATTGGTTAAGCGAGCTTCCAGTTACTAACCCTGGTTTATCGACGCGACTTTTTTTTGATTTATTAAAGGAATTGAATGGCCTCACAATGCCTACCCAGTTCCGTCTGGATGCTCTTGAAATAGTGAGGCTGAGTTATTTGGGCATTGAAGAGTTTTTGAGGTCCAAGCTAATAACACAAGGTTTTCCTCAAAATGAAGAAGCATTAAAAATTTTTAATCTTCTCATAACCCTCCAAAAAGAATTCACCATTGGGTATTGGATTACCTTAAAAGAACAAACCAAAAAAGATGTCAGCTGGTTTCAGGGCAAGCACGTCGTTTTATCTTTGCAGAGGACGATTAGCGGCCTTTGTCAGATAGTTCTCAGTCATTATTTAATGGTTATGCCTGTCCCTGATTGGGTATGGATAGATATCCACTCAATTTATAAATTAAGCGTAAAAACAAAAAAAGAGACTTCCAAGGTTCCCAGGCTGCAACGTGATTTGGGGAAAACGGTTTCTGTAGATGATTGCTACCGGCAAATATTAATGATGAGCCTGGCGCAACCGGCGGGCTTGATGCAAAAAGAAGTTCTGCCTGTTTTTGATTTTATAGAACTATTGACGCCGTATTTGACAGTTGATACCAAGCTAGAAGATGATCAAGCAAAAAACCAATGTATTGTGCTGACCGATGAAGATCTGGGGCCTCAATTTAGCTCAGAGCCTAAGTATCGAACGGACGCTTCTTGTCTGTACCTGGGTTTTGAAAAAATAAACAAGATCCTTTTTCAGAAAGATAAATTGGTCAATAAAGATCAGGCTCGATTCAGCGCTGTTACGGCGGAAAAAACGCCAAAAAACAAACTGCCTATCGAGTTGCTGGATTATCTCAGCTTAAGATGGCAGGGCATCGAGCTAAAAGGTTATGCCCTGTTTTCGGATCGCTTGGATCGTTGCGTTTGCATAGGTCTCGATAATACACATGATTTATTATCCGAACCGAGTGATGCCAATATTCAAAGCCTTGAGTATCGTGTCCAGTCAACATCAGAAAGATCATTAGCCTGTGATTTTCAGAGTACAGGGCTCATTTCTATTGGTAGTCTGGTCAGTCTCAGAAAACCTGATGCCCCGGTAAATAAGCGTTCATTAGGGGTTATTAATAAACTCTCAATTACAAAATCAACTTCAAAAGTGAGTTTCGAAATTGAGTTGCTGGCAATTCAGGTGTATGCGGTGTTTTATCAGCCGCTTGATCATCAGACGCCTCCTGTAAGAGCTTTAATTTACGGGGTAAAAGAGAATGGACCTGAAAAAAGTTACATCATTATTGAATCTTATAATTTAAAAGATGGCGATATAGTCAGAATGTTCATGAATAAAAATACTTTTCCAATTATTTTGAGGGGCCGGAAGAATATAGGTTTAGGATACTGGCAGTTTGAATGCAGACGTTTGGAAGAGGGCGCCAGGCCACAAAACAAATCAATATCAAATTAATTTTTTCGTTACCTTTTTATTTGCTATTCGCAACTATAGAAAATAACGCGATCACTTAATACTTGAAAAGTTTTATTAACATGGTAATTTGTTAGCTGCTTAACATCCAATACGGAAAATTTTAAATTATTAAGACCCTTATAATAATAAATAAAAGGACTGAATTAGTTATCAAACCTGATTCATAACATTGATAACTAAAATAGATTCAGGCCTTAACCACTACGATACTAATTTTAGAGTGAGAGAAACTATGAGTAATGAAGAAAATACAACTCAAGAAAAAGCGACTGAAGCGGTAGAAAAGTCCCAGGCTGCTATAGGCAAATTCACGGATACTTTGCTTAAACTAAAAGAAGACCAGCCAAAAATATTTTATGGTGGTTTAGGCGTTGTTGGCTTATTAATTGTTATTTCATTATTTAGCGGCGGCTCAAGCTCCACAGTAACCGGTCCGGTAATCAAGGATCTACAAATTGGTCAAAAGTATGTGTTGAAAGGTCCTAATGCGACCGATCCGAATGCCTCAATAAGACTGGTGGCCGTTCCTGGTACCATAGCGGCTTATGATGATACCGAAGAAGATGACCGTAGCGGTGGTTGTAAGCATATGCCACAAGGAACACCGGTCTCTGTAGAAGGTTTTCAGGATGCTTATGGAAAGAAAAATGCATTTGTTAATGTAAAAATTCTGTCTGAAGGTGAGTGCAGTGGACAGACTGCATGGACGTTAGCGATTAATGTTCAGTAAAAAAGTAAAATAAAGATTGACTGAAGTGTTATTTGCTTTATAATGCTCGTCATTGAAGGTGTTGCGGGAATAGCTCAGTGGTAGAGCACAACCTTGCCAAGGTTGGGGTCGCGGGTTCAAGTCCCGTTTCCCGCTCCAATAAAGTTTTCAAAAAGCCGCGTAATCGCGGCTTTTTTGTTTTTAGTATGGCTGCGTAGCAAAATGGTTATGCAGTGGCCTGCAAAGCCATCTACGCCGGTTCGATTCCGGCCGCAGCCTCCACTTATTGATTTAAAAAAACCGCCTTTATAGGCGGTTTTTTTATGCGCGTTAATAAAACGCGATTCAAAGACATGATTGCCCCGTTCAAGCTGTGCTTTTTTTCTCAATTCCATAGTTTTACTCTATACCTGTATTTTGTATTTCAGAGAACAGCTTGCCAGGCAATCAGTTACATCGTTATCGCAGGGGTGGGTGAGTAAGTCGTTTCGATAAAGTTTTGTACATTGACTTTGCACCGCGTAAAATCAACGTTTAATTTCCTTTTGTCTAAGGTTTTATTCAAAGGCTAATGCCCTTGAAGGAAACAAATTCAGCTTTCCAAAAGGGATAAACACATTAAGATCGAGTTATGACTACGACGAATACCGAAAAACCAGATTCGATAGGCAAAGTGCCGCCTAAAATGCCTCGCGCTTTGCCTCTGTTAGGTAACATGCTCGAATTCGGCAAAAATCCTTTCAGATACATGATGGAGCTTAGAAAATCACTGGGGGAAATCGGTGAATTTCGTATGTTTCATCAAAAAATGGTACTAATGACCGGCCCTGAAGCCAATGAGGCGTTTTTTCGCGCGCCTGATGCGCAGCTCGATCAAAGCCAAGCTTATAAAATCATGACGCCTATTTTTGGCAAGGGCGTGGTTTTTGACGCGCCTCCGCATAAAAAAGATCAACAGCTAAAAATGCTGATGCCGGTGTTGCGTGACAAACCGATGCGCGGCTATGCTCAAGTCATCGTTCAGGAAGTCGAGCAAATGATTGCCGGCTGGGGCGATACCGGCGAAATTGACTTGCTTGAGTTCATGAAAGAACTCACCATTTACACCTCCAGCCACTGTCTGCTGGGGGATGAATTCCGCTATGAGCTGAATGAAGAATTTGCAAAAATTTATCACGATCTTGAAAAAGGCGTTAACCCACTGGCTTTTGTTTTTCCCTATTTGCCTTTACCCGTGTTTCGCCGACGAGATAGAGCACGCGCCAGATTGCAGGAATTAGTTACGGGCATTATTGCCAAAAGAGCGCAGAAAGCTGAAAAAAGCGAAGATGCGTTCCAATTGCTCATTGATGCCAAATATGACGACGGCAGCGGCTTGTCGGCTCATGAAATAACAGGTATGTTGATCGGCACTATCTTCGCCGGGCATCACACTACAGCAGGCACTGCTGCCTGGACGCTTCTGGAATTGGCGCGCCGGCCCGGCTATATGGTTGAAGTTTTAAATGAACTGGATGCGCATTTTGGCGTAGACGGTGAAGTCACTTTTCAATCTTTACGCGAAATTCCCATACTGGAAAATGTCATAAAAGAAGTGCTACGTCTGCATCCCCCCTTGATTTTTTTAATCCGTAAAGTGATGCAGGATTTTCACTTTAAAGATTATACCGTCAAGGCTGGAAAATACGTCTGCGCTTCCCCTCGCGTATCTCATCGCATCCCCGATGTTTTTCCTGATCCGGAAAAATTTGATCCTGACCGTTATTCAGAATCACGTCAGGAGGACGCAAAGCCCTTCAGCTGGATTGCATTCGGCGGCGGCAAGCACAAATGTTCCGGTAACGCATTTGCCATGTTGCAACTGAAAGCCATTTTTAGCATACTTTTGAGGCGTTACTCCTTTGAATTGATTGACGACAAGGATACTTATCAGGATGATTTTACCCAAATGGTCGTGCAGCCAATCTCTCCCTGCCGGGTTCGCTATATAAAACGTACGGAGCTTAAATCTGCTGTTGATCAATCAACGAACACGGTTGTTCATGAACGCATGCAGCCATCAAGTCCGAGCTTTCAAATCAAAATAGACAGGGAGCTTTGTCAGGGGCATGCAACCTGCATGACAGAGGCACCGGAACTTTTTCATGTTGACGATGCCGGCACTGTAACCGTTCTACAAGAAAACCCTACGCTGGATTTGCTTGAAAAAGCCCGGCAAGCCGAAAAATATTGCCCAACCAAGGCAATTAGTGTGATTTCAACTGAACCCAACCACGATAAAGACAAAGAATGACCGCATATCCCAGAGAAGAACTTGAAGAAATGGTTGAGCGTTGGTTACAGGCTAATCGTAACGCTGAAAAGGAAGGTAATTGGCCCAAATACTTGGGAGCAATGTATACCGATGATGCAGAATACCGCTGGAATATCGGCCCTAATGAAGAGTTCGTTGCGCGTAGCCGTAAAGAGATAGAAGAATGGGCTTTAGGCGTTCAAATGGAAGGCTTTGAAGAATGGCGTTATCCCTACCACCGCATTTTAATAGACGAAAAACAGGGCGAAGTCATCGGTTTGTGGCGTCAGGTATCACCTGCTCTTCGAGAAGATGGATCGCATTATGAAGTAGCAGGCATAGGTGGCTCCTGGTTCCGGTATGGAGGTAACTACAAATGGGAATGGCAACGTGATTTTTTTGATTTGGGCAATGTGAAAGCCTTGTTTTTTGAATTAGCTGCAGACGGTAAACTGGATCCCGCCGTTAAAAGAAAAATAGGCAAATTGGCCAAAGGGCAATTACTACCCGGCCATGAGCGTTTGCGGGCACAACCTGGGTTATGGAAAAAACTCAAAGGTTTTATGGCAATGGTCCGTATCGCGCTCTTCAATCAATAAAGTAACAAGAATCGTACTAATTCAGTATGAATCTCATCATAGAAGGTGAGGAGCCGGGAATTGATTTATAAAGGTGTCTGCTACAGACCGTTCCAGACAGAGATTTCAGGGACGTATTCACGCGTCCTTAGAAATTAATTCCTGGCGCCAAATAGGCTGGACACACTGAATAGTTAACAAAAATACTTGCCATCTTTTCAAAGTCTGGCAAGTTGCACACGACAAAATTAAAGCCATATCATACGAATCTATGCTGAATGTAAAACCGGGTTGGAAAAACTGGCAACTGCTCACACAAAAAGGAAAGCAAATTTGGGCCTTCAAGCCGGACTCAAGTGATATCAACGATCATTTGCGAAATGCCGATACGATTTCAGATGAGGAGATAGCGCAGTTATCTGAAGATTTTAAGTTTGATAAATCCGGCAATCCCAATTCGGGTGATAAGGTTTTTAGAAACACGGTCATCAACTCGAATTTTCACGAATTTAACGGACAAATGCCGCAGTCAGAAAATCCTGAAGTGCAAAACGTGATAGACGCGCTCATCAAGGGGATTAACTATTACTCGTATTTGCAAACTGAAGATGGCAATTGGCCGGGAGATTACGGCGGCCCTCTATTTCTCTTGCCTGGCCTGCTGATTGCGGCCTATATCTCAGATACACCTTTTCCCAAAGAGCATCAGGAAATGATGAAGCTTTATTTATTGAATCATCAAAATAAAGATGCCGGCTGGGGAATGCATATTGAAGGTGAATCGACGATGTTCGGTACGGTGATGCAATATGTATCATTGCGCATTCTGGGCGTCGATAAACAGCATGAGCAATTGATCAAAGCCAGGGCCTGGATAAAAACCAATGGCGGAGCAACCGGCATTCCTTCCTGGGGAAAGTTTTATCTTTCCATAATGAATCTCTATGACTGGCAGGGATTTAACAGCCTGTTTCCGGAAATGTGGTTATTTCCCAAATGGCTGCCGGTTCATCCCTGGCGTTATTGGTGTCATAGCCGCATGGTTTATCTGCCGATGGCTTACTGCTATGCGCAGCGAATCAAAGCGCCGGAAAATGAGCTGATTCTGTCATTGAGACAGGAGATTTATAACGAAGATTTCGCCACGATTGACTGGCCTAAACAACGTAATGCAGTTTGTGAAAAAGATTGCTACACCACGCCGTCACCGGTATTGAAGTGGATGAACTTTTTCACCAATGCTTATGAAAAAGCTCCCTGCAGCTGGTTAAGAAAAAAGGCCGTAGCTTTTATTTTAGAATATCTCAATGCTGAAGATGAGCAAACAAACTACATCAACATAGGCCCGGTTAACAAAGCCATTAATTCCATTTGTATCTGGCATGCTTACGGAAAAGATTCGGAACAATTTAACAAACACACGGCGCGTTGGTATGATTATTTGTGGGTTGCCGAAGACGGTATGAAAATGAATGGCTACAACGGCTCTCAGCTTTGGGATACCGCTTTTGCCAGTCGCGCGATGCTTGAGAGCGATTGTGGAAAACTTTTCCCTGAGACAATTGCAAAAAGCTATGAGTTTATCGATTTTTCGCAAATCAAATCCGAACACGCGACGCATGCCGAATTTTTTCGTCATCCCATGATAGGCAGCTGGCCGTTTTCAACGGCAGAAAATGGCTGGCCGGTTGCCGACTGCACGGCGGAAGGTTTAAGTGCGACGCTGGCTATCCATCATTCAGGTTTGGTTCATCCTGCGATTGATGATATACGTATCAAAAAGGCCGTCGATGTCATTCTTTCTTATCAAAATACCGACGGTGGATGGGCAACCTATGAGTTGACGCGAGCGCCTAAATGGCTGGAAAAGCTCAATCCTTCCGAAGTATTTGCCGACATTATGATTGATTATTCATGGACGGAATGCACTGCGGCCTGCGTTATTTCATTACTGGAAATTCAGGAGGCTTATCCTGATTATAAAAACAGCGAATTACGAAAAGCGATCAGTTCCGGCATCGATTTTATTATTAAACAACAAAAACCGGATGGATCCTGGTATGGTGGCTGGGCGGTGTGTTTTACTTACGCTACCTGGTTTGGTGTCGAGGCAATCAGTAAGGCCAAAGGCAAAGGCTATTATGACGATGCTGTTTTGTTGGCCGGTATTAACAAAGCCTGCACTTTTTTAGTCGATAAGCAAAAAGCGGATGGCGGCTGGGGAGAGACTTTCGAATCGTGTTCAAAACTGGTTTATACCGAGGCAGCGGCTTCTCAATCCGTTAATACCGCTTGGGCATTATTAACCCTCATGGCGGCTGATTTTGGCGATAAAAGTATTATCGAATCAGGTATTAACGTTTTGCTGAACAGACAAACCGATATCGGTGATTGGCCTCAGGAAAATATTTCCGGTGTTTTCAATTATAACTGTATGATTACCTACGCAAACTATAGGAATATATTCCCTATCTGGGCATTAAGTCGATACGCTAGCCGTTATGTTTAGGGATGATAAATAAATCAACGCAGTTAAAAGTATGTGGATCAAGTAGCTCAATATGAAATCAGAGTTTGATATTTGCATTATCGGCGCAGGTATGGCGGGCGCCACCATCAGTGCTTATCTCGCTCCAAAAGGCATCAGGATCGCTTTAATCGATCATTGCTATAAAGAGAAAAAGCGTATTGTCGGTGAATTGCTTCAACCAGGCGCCGTGTTATCACTTGAGAACATGGGTCTCAAGCATTGTCTGGATGGTTTTGAGGCACAGCGGGTGAATGGCTATGCGCTACTGCAAGGTAACGAAGAAACGACCATTCCTTATCCGCATCAACTTGAGGGAGTAGGGCTGCATAATGGCCGGTTTTTGCAGCAAATTAGAGCTTCTGCTTTGCAAAATGAATCAGTCACACAAATACATGGCAAGGCAGTGCAACTACTGGAAAACGATAAGAATGAAATTATCGGCGTGAGTTACCGGGAATCGCATACGTCCCAGATAAAATCAATTTATGCGCCTTTAACCATTACCAGCGATGGGTTCTTTTCAAATTTCAGAGCGCATCTCAGCAATAACGAAAAAACCGTAACCTCTTATTTCATCGGCCTGATTTTAAAAGACTGTGAAATGCCTTTTCCGCAACATGGTCATGTATTTTTATCGGGTCCAACGCCTTTTATCTGTTACCCGATTTCCAATAACGAAGTCAGGCTCTTAATCGATTTTCCCGGCGATCAGTTACCCAGAAACTTTTTGCTGAAAGAGCATTTAGAAACCAATGTAACGCCTTATATTCCCGCCTGTATGGCTAACAGTTATGCACAAGCTTTGCAGGAAGGCGGATTTAAGGTCATGCCTAATCATTACATGGCGGCAAAACCCAAAATAAGAAAGGGTGCCGTCATGCTGGGAGACGCCTTGAACATGCGTCATCCATTGACCGGGGGCGGATTGACCGCGGTGTTTTCCGATATTGAAATATTGAGCGCGCACCTACTGGCCATGCCTGATTTTAGTAATATCGATTTGCTTCACGAAAAAATCGAAGCCTATTATCAGGACCGAAAAATTGCCAATGCCAATCTTAATATTCTTGCCAATGCACTTTATGCGGTTATGTCGAATGATTTGCTTAAAATGGCTGTGTTTAAATACCTGCAGTGCGGCGGCGCCAATGCTCAGGAATCGATAGCTGTTTTAGCGGGTTTAAACAGGAAACATTTTTCATTGATTAAACAATTCTGCTTTTTGGCGGTATTCGGTGCCGGCAATTTAATCCGTCACAATAGTGCGAATATACCCAAGGCGCTAAAACTGCTTCTGGATGCGTTTACCATCATCAAGCCCTTGATAAAAAATGAAATTCCGTTATTTTCATTTTTATATCCTTATCAAGCCAAAATAAAATCTTTTGCCTATTTCGGGTATGGCGCAAATATAGACAGGTCCTGATTCATGCCGTTTCCGAATGGAGCTTTCCTCCGAAAGCCATGCCCTGTTTTTAGTTGCAAAACGCTTGTCGCCTGGCAAAAAGTTAAAAAAATTCCTGATTATAAAGATGCTTCAGCAACAATGTCTTTCCGGTAGGGATTGCCGGAATCCAGAGTACAAGGATGTGTTCGGCGCTCGCTATCCATGGCATCTGGATCTCGGCAATCCCTGCCGAGAGTAATTACAAAATTTTTGTGAATGCCGAATTTATGATGATAATCGCCAAGAGCAGAATAATTCTCTCTTTTGATCCCGTAGTTTTACCGGACCGTTTTTAAAGCAATGACTATGACATCCAAACCCTTTATTCTGTTGTTCCGGCTGCACAGTCTTTGGCGCTTACGTGATTTAATGCAATGAGCGCAGGTATCTCGCTCGTTACAGGAGCCACCGGTCACTTAGGTGCTAACCTCGTCCGCCGCCTGCTAGAAGAAGGCGAGCAAGTTCGGGTGATGATGCGGTCCGAACGGGATAATGGGGCCTTGGATGGCCTCGATGTGGAGCGTGTGTTCGCGGATCTGCGTGATGGCGAGGCGGTATCGATCGCTTTGCGGGGGTGTGCCCGTGTTTATCATTGTGCGGCTTTGGTTTCGACCATTGAAGGAAATGCAGCCCATAAGCGCGAAATTTTTGATACCAACGTCAAAGGAACAATCCATATACTCCAGGCCGCCGAGCGCCACGGTGTCGATAAAGTGGTTGTTTCCGGATCGCTCAGTGCAACCGGCTACGAGCCAGATCGTTCAAGTCACGAGGGCATGCCGTTTTATCCTTTCGATCGGCATCTGCCTTATGGATTTACCAAGCATCTTACCGAGCATGAGTGCCTGAAGGCACATGCCAACGGACTCAATGTGGTTGTCGCGACCTCCTGTGCGATCATCGGTCCTCACGATTATGTACCCTCACGAATGGGCCGTGTACTCATTGATTATGCTCATGGCTCTTTGCGTGCCTACATTCCGGGGGGGTTCGAATTCGTATCCAGCCGGGATATCGCCGAAGGCCACCTTTTAGCGATGCGGCATGGGCGTTCCGGGCAGAAATACATATTCAGCACCGGCTATGCCAGCGTTGACGACCTGATGGAGATGTTCAGGGAAGTTACCGGTCGTCCCTTGCCCCGTCTGAAATTGTCGCCTTTCCTGATGGCCATGTTGGCAGAAGTGGCTGACAAGACCTGGTATAAAGTATTTCCCAACCTGCCCAGACGCTTTACACCGGGTGCAGTGCGCTTGCTTCAGATGCGGCGGCGCGCTGATCATGACAAGGCAAAACAGGAATTGGGCTATCAGCCCACCCAACTGCCTCAAGCGGTGCAGGAAGCCTACGATGATTTCGTCCGCCGGGGCTTAATCGTTACTGCCAAGTAAATCGCCCCCCTCTTAACCACCTAACTGAGTTCCGAAGATGAAGAATGCGCAGACGAAATCCCCACCCCCTTCCTTTTCTGAAGCTAAAAATTCGCGGCAAAAAGCCCGCGCGTCCGGAATGGATCCGAATCGCTGGTTCGTAGTGGAATACGACAACGCAGTAAAAAAAGGTCAGGTTAAAGAGGTAATTTTTTCGAATACCTCAATTGCCCTTTTTCGCGGTGAAGACGGTAAACTTGCGGCCGTTCGTAACCTCTGCATGCACCGTCAGCTAAAGTTGACACATGGCGCAGTAGACAAGTGCACTTTGCGTTGCGCTTACCACGGTTGGGCCTACAACAGAGACGGCTGGCTGGAGGATTACTCCCATGACAGTTTTGGCAACCCGCTAATCAAGAAACAATTACGGACTTATCCCGTGCAAGTCCGCTACGGTCTAATCTGGTTGTTCCCCGGAGAACCTGAACTTGCCGTTGAACGCAAGATACCGGAAATTCCCGAACTTACCGGCGCCGATACCTGGGCCAACTTTGCTGTGGATTACACATGGCGCACGCATCATTCAATGGTGATTGAAAATATCTGCGATTTTTCTCATGCCTTCCTGCACAGGAAATACAAGCCTTTTATCGATGCCAAACTGACCCACCATGAAAGCAATGAAGATAGGGTTTATTTGACATACGATGCCTTTATGGCCGGGGGGCGGATTTCCGGGATTTTTGTTGACCGTAACCGCGTCAATACCCGTTCCATCGAGTTATGCTATGAATATCCCTACCAATGGACCAACACCGGGGACAGCATCAAGAATTGGTCGTTCATGTTGCCTATTGATGAACGAACCACGCGAGTCTTTTTCCTGTTTTATTTCGATGCGCTCATCATTCCGCTGATTTCGTTAAAAACCCCGAAATGGCTGACCCAAATGGTCCTGAATATCGCCAAGCCTTTGGTATTCAAACCCATCCTTAATGAAGACGGTGTTGCCCTGGAAGCCGAACAATTAGGTTACGAATCTTACTGGGATGCAGCTCCCATCGAACTCAATCCAGTAGTACCCCTTTTCCAGAGATTGACCGCACGCAAGTGGGAAAAATATCTGGAACGTTCTAAACCCCCTCTAGTTGTCGGCACGAATTAAGTTAAACAACCCTCTTTATATGAATATCAGCCAGCGTGCCGCCAAGATAGCGGAATACTTTGCCCGAAATCCCAAGAAGATACTTGGACTGGCCTTGATTTTGTCGATTCTGGCAGGTTTGTTAACGTTACAACTTCCGGTCCACACCTCACGACAAGCTTTGCTCCCTCAGAACACGGCAGTCGCCGGGCGCTTTAACGATTTTTTGAAAAACTTTGGTGCAGCTTCGGATCTGATAGTGGTTCTGGAGGGTGCGCCGCGCAACGAATTGGAATCATTTGCCAACGATCTGGCCGCCAGACTCAGATCGGAACCTGAAATAGGCCAAGCGACCTCGCGTCTCGATATCGCATTTTTTCTGGACCATGCTTATTTGCTGATGCCGCCTGAGGGCATTGACAAGCTTGCTGCGATAGCGAATCAACCCTCCTTGATTGAAGGCGGTTTGGAGCAAAACCTGCTCAAAGCATTAGGCTGGAGCAAAGGCAATTCTCCGCTGGGCGGGACTGACATCGATTTGACTACGGCGGAAACAAGCCTGAATCTGGCGACTTTTTTCCTGGAAGAATGGCTGCGCTGGTTGTCCTCTGAAACTGTTCCTGCCGGTGTGGACTGGAACAGCCTGCTCGTTAAAAACGGGGCAGGCCGCATGAATGATGGTTACTTTACCTCGCGTGATGGGCGGATGTTGTTTTTGTTCGTTCATCCGAAAAACCCTTCGGGAAACTTCGAGAATCTTGGACCCTTTGTAGACAAGGTCAAACAGGTATCGGCGGAGCTGGCTGAGCAAGCCAAAGCTGCAGGCCGAACACCGCCCATTTTGGGGCTGAGCGGCTTGCCTGCCATCGAGTACGAGGAATATGTCAACCTTCGCAAGGACATGATGCTGGTGACGTTGACTTCCGCTTTTCTAGTCGCTGCGTTGATTCTGTTGGTGGTGCGAAGCTTGCGTTGGGCCGCGCTGATTTTTGTTCCTATGGGGCTGGGCGTGCTCTGGAGTTTGGGATTGGCCTTGCTTACGGTGGGTCATCTCAATATGATTACCGCAGCCTTTATCGCCATTTTGTTCGGTCTTGGCGCAGACTACGGCATTTTTACCTCCTCACGCATTGCCGAGGAGCGTCGTACAGGCAAACCGTTAATTCAAGCGATAAGCGATGGCGTCGGCTCATCCTTTATCGCAGTGTTAACCGCGGGTGGTGCTTCATTACTGATCTTCAGTGTTCTGGCTACCGTAGATTTTCCAGGCTTTGCCGAGCTCGGTGTGATAGCGGCCATGGGTGTGCTGATGATTCTGATCAGTACCTGGATGGTTCAGCCGGCACTCTACGTTTTACTTCCGCCCAAACTCAGCGACACCGCTGCGCCAGTTAAGCCTTCATTTTCAGTCGGAACCCGCAAATCAAGCGCTGCATTGCCAATGCCTGTCGCGCTGGTTCTCGTCACAATAGCCCTAAGCGGCGCTGTCTTTGGCGGCTTCAAGGGCTCGGCCATTCAATTCGACTACGATGTGCTGGCCATGTTGCCTAAAGATTCCACGGCGGCTCATTACCAGCAGCGTATGGTAGCGGAAAGCGATTACCAGGCGGAAGTCATTATTTTTACGGCCAAGGACTTGGCTGAAGCCCGGCGCATCACCAGCGAGGCAGGCAATCTCAAGACAATTGCCCAAGTACAGTCGCTGACCAATCTGTTTCCTCCCGATGCGGACCAACGCCTTCAAAAAGCGGTGAGTATCGGTGACGCATTTTCCCGGACAGACTCGGCCAAACAGATCGCCGGACTGACTGAGTCGGGTCTGTCTGCAAAATCATTCGAGTTATTGCAGGAATTGCTGCAAAACAGCGCGAGTGTCATAGATGAAGCTCAGGAGCAGGCTTTTTCGGCAGGACATTCCAAACTGGTCGAAAGTCTGGAGGTATTGCGAGTGCAGCTTTCGGCCATTTCAGAAAAGCTCGCTACAGAGGGTGAACAGGGCCGAGTGCGTAGCGAGAGTTTTTTACGCGCTTTATTGTCCGGAGCGGATACCGGACTCAAAATGATCGCGTCATGGCGGCAGGTTCACCCGCTTACGCCGGATCAGTTACCACCCGCACTGCGGGACCGCTTCTTCGCTGCTGACGGCAGTATCGCAATCTATGCTTTCCCTGCAAAAACCGTGTACGACCCCGTCAATCTTGACGCGCTGATCAACGATGTTTATAGCGTTTCGCCCAATGCGACCGGCTTTCCTACGACACATCAAGAGTTTGCCAAGGCCGTGGTTGAAAGTTTCACCCAGGGCACGCAGTTGGCTCTGGGCTTATGTTTACTTTGGGTCATGGCGGCGACACGCAGCTTGCGCGGCTTCGCGTTGGCGGCGCTGCCCTTGTTAATTGGTGGGGGCTGGATGCTGGGAATAATGGCGCTGGCAGGCATGAGCTACAATTACGCCAATATCGTTGCCTTGCCCTTGGTCATCGCGTTAGCGGTCGATTACGGCGTTTGGTTCAGCTACCGCTGGAATGAATTAAAGAGCCATACGCCTTTGCAAGTCAGCCTGAACGTCGGTAAGACCATCGGATTGGCCGCCGGAACGTCTTTGGCAGGTCTGGGTGCTATCACTTTGGCCAGCTACCGGGGCGTATCCTCTTTGGGTATCAGTATCACCATAGGCTTGGTGTGCTGCCTCACCGCAACTCTCGTCGTGGCTCCTGCCATTGGACAGTTACTTGATTTCAAGAGAAAACCCTAATGCAAAAAATTTGTCTCTTTATTCTTGCCGGTCTGGCGGCTTCCTTTATTACCAATGCCGCACCTGATTCAGAAATGATCGTGGTGTGCTATCCGGGCGGATCCGTCAATGCAAAAGACGCCAACGGAGCAATGACTTCGATGTTGCGCGTGGTTGAACGTGTCGGTCAATGGAAAGAGAATAGCTTTAACAGTGTGTTTACGGCCAAATCGGACGAATGCAGAAAACAGATGGCCGATAATAAACCCAAGTTCGCCATCACCTCGTTGGGGCTTTTTCTGGAATTACGCGATCAACACAACCTGGTTCCTGTAGTTCAACCCAAAATTAAAGGGCTTACCCATGAACGTTACCGGGTCATGGTTCAGAAAGACAAGTACAAGAATCTGGATGAGCTTAAAGGTAAAACACTAGGCGGCACCGCCCTGGAAGAATCCTCCTTCATTGGCAAAATCGTTTTTGCCGGAAAATACGACCCCGACACTTTCTTTGTCTTACAAAAATCCAATCAGGCAATTCGTGCCTTGCGCTCTTTGAATAAAGGAGAACTGGACGCGGTCATCTTGAACGAGCAACAATTTGGCGGCCTCTCTTCGCTCCAAATGGATACGGCTCTTGAAGCCGTCTTTACCTCCGAGGAAATTCCACTGATGGGCGTTGTAGCCAACAGCGCCACAACGACAGAGGACGAGCGCGCTCGTTTTGGTAAGGCATTGGAAGGCATGTGCTCCGACAGCGAAGGCAAAAAGCTGTGCGAGCTGTTTGGGGTGGAAGCCTTTGCGACTGTCGACTCTGCAGTGTTTGATCCCATGATCGAGCTGTGGGCAACCGGGCAATAAGATGGAGAATAAAACACGGCTTGTTCCGCCGCTTGTGTTGCTGACATTGCTGGCCGGTTGTGCCGGTTTGCCGCGTGATCAGGTGCAGACAGAACTGCCGGATGATTGTCCTAAACTATCCGCTGCATCTTTGGTCGAGGAGCAAAACCGGTTGGGTCCTTTGACAGATACCCCTACCTTGACGTGTGCGCGGATCGTTCTTCGCAATAGTCAGGATCCAGCAGTGCTGAGTACTTCGCTAGCGAGTCGCTTGTCCCTGCTTTTGGCCGAGCGTGAAATGGACCAAAACCAACGCGAGAAATTAGCTGCCGAAGGGGTTGGCTTTGCCGAAGCCGCTTTGCAACAAGGAGGGCGCGGCGATGGGGCGGTGCATTATTATTTAGCCGCTAACCTGGGGCTTTCGGTACGCGAACACATGACCCAGGCCATGGGGAGCCTCGGTCGTCTGGAAGACGAAATGAAGCAAGCGGTGGCTTTGAGTCCGGACATTGACAGCGGCGGACCGCTAAGATTATTGGGGATGCTTTATCTCAAGGCACCGGCTTGGCCCAACGGTATCGGAGACCTCGACAAGGCCCTGGAATTGTTGGAAAAGGCAGCCAAGGAACATCCAGGCCACCCGCTTAACCACCTGTTTTATGCTCAGGCGCTTTGGGCCGACGGTGACGAAGCGAATCTAACGCAGATAAAAGCCGAATTGGCGCAAGCGGAAAAGTTTTTGGATGAAGGTGATTGGGGATACAACACAAAGCCCTGGAAAAATGAATTCGCAGAATTTGCTCAAGAGTTTCAGCAGGCGGATTGATCGCCAGAAAAAATAAACGGATTGAAAATTTGTCAGCCATTCCCAGTTTGATGATAACGAAGGGTATGCGAAAGCTTAAATGAAGCCGGATTAAGCTAATCCAACTAGGGTTCAGTCTTTTTTAGCTTGATCAGCAGTCCGCGAACATCCTCGACGACCAGATAGAGTGAAGGAATCAGAATCAGCGTGATCAGCGTGGCGAACATGATGCCAAAACCTATTGAAATAGCCATCGGAATCAGCATTTTGGCCTGTCTGGAGGTTTCGAAAATCATCGGCATCAAGCCGCAGAAAGTGGTTAACGTCGTCAATAAAATCGGTCTCAAGCGCTGAATACTTGCTGTTTTGATGATTTGCAAAGCTGACTGAGTGCTGTCAACCCGCAATTCGTTTGCGTAATTGATCAACACCAGTGCGTCGTTGACGACAATGCCGGACAAGGCCACGATGCCCAGCATGCTCAAGATGCTTAACTCGTAACCCAGCAGTAAATGGCCGAATATCGCGCCGATGATGCCGAAAGGAATACTGACAATGACGATCAACGGCAAAATGTAGCTGCGGAACGGAATCGCCAGCATTGCATAGATTCCCAGCAAGGCGAATACGAAACTGATTTTAAGGCTGCCCAGGCTGTCTGCCATTTCAGCCTGACTGCCTTGAAAGCTGTATTGCAAACCCGGAAATTCATTTTTCAAACGTGGTAGTTCGGTTGCTTCCAGATCATTTAGAATTTCGCTGGTTCGGCTGCGCGGCGTAACGCCTGATTTGACTTGTATGTTGCGCCGGCCATTTCGGCGATTGATTTCGGTATAAGCCCGGCTCTGGTCGATTTCGACGGCCTCGGTTAATGGAATTTCCAACCCGGCAGGTGACCAGAGCATTAAGTTTTTAATGTTTTGCACCGACATCCGTTCTTCTTCAGGAAGTCTGACCATGATTTTGATTTCGTTACGGCCGCGTTGCTGGCGTAATACTTCCGCACCAAAAAAGGCATTGCGGACTTGGCGCGCGACATTTTGGGCGGTGAACCCAAGGCTTCTACCTTCAGGTAACAGGCTGAAATCCAGTTGTTCCTTGCCGCTACTAAAACCGCTGGAGACATCGTTGACGATAGGGTAGGCGCTAAGCGCATCAGCGAGTTGTTGGCTGGCTTGTTCCAGTATCCTGATATCGCGATGATTCAGTTCTATCGTTAATGCGGAGCCCGAGCCCGGTCCGCCTGCATCCGATTCAAACATGATCGACTCGATTCCGGCGATTTCACCCGTGGCTTCTCGCCATCGCTGGTTAAACTGTTCCGTGCTCATGATTTTATCGCGTACCTCGGGCGGCGCCAGATAAGCCCGGATTGAAGCCAAATGACTTCCTGTCGTTCTCTTGTGGTCTATCGTGCCGATTTCAGCAAAAATACCTTTAAGCAGCTTATCTCCGTCCGGAACGCTACCTGCTACTTTTTGAGCGGATTCAGACAGAATGCGAGCAACAGCTTCAGTTCTGGCAACCGGAGTCCCGAACGGCATGACCAGCGTAACCTGAGCGAAATCGGATTCGGTTTTGGGGAACAGCGTCATGCCCATTCGACCGCTCAACGCATAAGCAAGCGTGGCGACTAATAATGCGAAAGTGGCCACAATGGTCAGATAGCGATGCCTTAATATACTTTCCAGAAAAGGTCCGTAGCGGTGCATCGTCCAATGCCTGAAGCCATGGCTGAATTTTTGCTGGTAGCGATGCACGAATGCCAAAATCCCGTGACGTGACGTTTCTTTCAGTTGTCCTAAATGATAGGGCAGGATAAAGAGACTTTCCGCCAGCGACAGCAGAAACACCGTGATGATCACCAGCGGTATCATGTAAAAGATTTTGCCGGTGATGCCGGGGATAAAGAGCAACGGCATAAAAGTCGCAATATTGGTCAAAATACTGAACGTGACCGGCATCGCCATTTCTTGTGTGCCTTTAATCGCTGCTTGCATCGGCGAAAATCCTTCCTGCCGGTAGTGATAAATGTTTTCGCCGATGATGATTGCGTCATCCACGACAATGCCTAACGCGATGATGAAAGCAAACAGCGAGATCATATTCAGGCTGACGCCGATACTTGGCAGAATCAAAAATGAGCCAAGAAATGCTGTCGGAATCCCCATCATCACCCAAAATGCCAGACGCAATTCCAAAAAGAGCGCCAGCATGATGAAAACCAGCACTAAACCCATGGCGCTGTTGCGTAGTAAAAGATCGATACGCTGTGAATATTCCTCCGATGTGTCTCGCCGGATTTCGGCTGAGATGCCTTTGGGTAGCTCGGGAACGATACGTTCCATGTGGCTTTTGACCGTTTCGGATATCTGGATCGGCGTTTGGTCGCCGACGCTGTAAACCTGAAGCATCACGGCAGGCTGGTTATTGAAAGTTGCGTAGTAATCGCTTTCATCATAGCCGTCTTTGATGGTGGCGATGTCGCCCAGTTTTACCTGGCTACCGTCCGCAGTGGTAATGATCGGCAGGCTGGCAAACTGGCTGGCGTAATCCTTGCGTTCTTTGACCCGGATCAAAATTTCACCGGTACCGGTTTTAACACTGCCGCCCGGCAAGTCGATGCTGGCGGCAGTAATGCGCTGAGCAATGTCGCCCAGTGACAGACGGTATCGGCGCAGCGTTTCCTGAGGGATATCGATCGCGATTTCAAGCGGTTTGATACCTTCAAGCTCGATTTGAGTGATGCCGGGGTCTTGTAACAGTTGATCCCGGAATTGTTCTGCCAGTTCGTGCAGCACGTTCTCTTGCGTATCACCAAATAGGACAATGGAAATGACCTGACGCTTGTTGGCCATTACAGTGACTTGAGGTTTCTCGGCATCGATGGGGAAGGTCGTGATGCGATCAACTTCTTTTTGAATTTCCTGTGTCAGACGCTGCATGTCCGTGCCTCTGAGGGCTTCGACTGTGACCATGCCGATATCTTCTTTGGCGGAAGAATTGACTTGATCGACGCCTTCAATGCCCCATATAGCATCCTCTATTGACAGAATGATGCCGCTTTCGACTTCTTCCGGACTGGCTCCCGGGTATGCGACACTGATGCTGACGATGTCTATTTCAAATTCCGGAAATACTTCCTGCCGGATAGTCGTCATAAACAAGAGGCCGCCGAGGATTAACGCGGCCATGACCAGGTTGGCTGCTACCGAGTGGCCTGCCATCCAGGCGATAGTGCCGGATTGTGTCGAATGTTGGT
>JAGXSU010000006.1 GCA_018333785.1 Methylomicrobium sp.
TTCTTGGCAACCCTCAACTTATTAGCTTTCCTCACTCATACGGTGCTTGAATGGCTCGACGAGGCTTACCGTGCCGTACGCAATGCCGCACCTTCCAGACGGACATTCTTCGAACAATTCCGAACCTTACTTCAATTTATGCCTTTTGATAATTGGCAGCATTTGATGCGGTTCATGCTCTATGGAGAAAATCAAATACCTAGAAAAACGTAAGGTTTTAAAATGGGAATTGCTGTTAAAGCTGCGTTGACGCGGTCAAGTGGGCGCAAAGATGAAAGTTATTTTTATGAAAGGATGGAAATTCTGAAAAAAATAAAAGATCAGTCTGAATTATCACTTGAAAAACAGGCATTGAAAGCTTCGACTGATAGGCTGAGTAATTTGCTGGCTGCCAGCCCAATTATTTTGTATACATTGAAGATTAACGATTCAACGTACAGCACCAGTTGGATAAGCGAAAATATTGCTAAGGATTTCGGTTATAGTCAGCGAGAGGCGTTAGCCCGGGATTGGTGGATAAATAAAATTCATCCGGACGACAGAAAAAGAGTGATGGTAAAAGTTGATTCTCTTCTTGCTGAAGGACATTCTGTTCTTGAATACCGGTTTTATAATAAACAAGGCGAGTTTCGCTGGGTTCGCGACGACTTTAATGTTTTATATGATGATAACGGCGAGCCTGTCGAAATTTTAGGTGCATGGCTGGATATAACTGAACAAAAACAGGCGCTAGAGGCATTAAAGCGATCTGCTGCCGTCTTTGAAAATACCAAGGACGGTGCAGTCATTACGGATCTATCATCGATCATTGTGGCCGTAAATCCTGCGTTTTGTGAAATCACCGGTTACAAGGCTGAAGAGGTTTTGGGTAAGGGTACGAGTATTCTCAGGTCATGCCGGCATGACAATAAGTTTTATCATGATTTATGGGATGATTTAATCAACAATGGTCACTGGCAGGGTGAAATTTGGAATCGACGAAAAAATGGCGAACTATATCCCCAGTTTCTAAGTATCAGCACCATTCATGACGAGCTAGGCCAGGCTTCGAATTATGTGGGTGTTTTTACCGATATCAGCCAAATAAAACAGTCAAAAGAACGCCTGGAACATTTGGCTCATTATGATCCACTGACGCATTTACCTAACCGCTTGTTGATACAGTCAAGGCTAAAACATGCGCTTGAAGTGGCTCAGCGTCATGGTAACCGCATAGCGGTTTTATTTATTGATCTTGACCATTTTAAAACCGTTAATGACAGCATGGGTCACCCGATGGGTGATGAATTACTGGCTACGGTCGCACAACGATTGAACAACCGGCTCAGGGAGGAAGACAGCTTAGGACGATTGGGTGGTGATGAGTTTTTAGTGGTCATTGAACAAATGGAAAAAACGCTGGATGCCGTCGAATTGGCTTTATCGCTGTTAGATCGTATTGCAGAACCTTTTACCTTAAGTAATGGCCAGACAGTTTTTATTGGTGCAAGTATTGGTATCAGTTTGTTTCCGGATGATGCAGGCTCTGTGACTGAGTTGATCCAGCATTCGGATTCGGCGATGTATCTGGCTAAAAATCAGGGGCGAAATACTTACCGGTTTTATACGGAAGATCTTACGCGATTAGCCAATGAACGCCTTAATTTGGAAAGCCGTTTAAGACGTGCGCTGGAAAGGAAAGAGTTCTTTTTACAATATCAGCCTTTAATTGCCGATTTAACGCATGAAATTGTCGGTGTTGAGGCGTTACTGCGTTGGAATGACCCTGAGTTTGGGATTATTTCACCCAATCAATTCATTCCGTTGACTGAAGAAACAGGAATGATCATCACCTTAGGCGAGTGGGTTTTGCTTAATGCGTGCGCACAAGCTAAAGCATGGCTGGATAACGGTCATCCTCCTCTGTATGTCGCCGTTAATTTATCACCGGTTCAATTTAGGAATCAGGACATGGTCTGCCTGATAAAAAAAGTACTGGATGAAACAGGACTTCCGGCAGAATATTTGGAACTTGAAATTACGGAAGGCATTTTAATGGAACAAGCGGATCAGGCTCTGATTACTCTGGCAAATTTAAAGACGTTAGGCGTGAGTCTTGCTGTGGATGATTTTGGAACAGGTTATTCATCACTTTCATATCTGAAGCGATTTCCTTTGGACAAACTCAAAATTGACCGGAGTTTTGTTGACGGCTTGGGAACTGACGAAAATGATCAGGCGATAGTAAAAGCCGTAATCGCAATGGGCCACAGTCTTGGAATCAAAACATTGGCGGAAGGTGTAGAGACAACTCAGCAACTGAATATACTCAAGCAACTAGGCTGTCAATTTTATCAAGGGTATTTATTCGGTAAACCCATGAAGCCGGCGGATATTGCAAAAGTTGAAAAGTTTTATTTATGAATTAGACCGGTTATTTAATCGGCAGTTTGTTGTCCGACTTAGCCAATAATGCATTGGTTTCTGCCATTGTTTTTCGCTTGATACAAAGCGCGGTCTGCTCTTTCGAAAACGGTCTCCGGGACATCGTTTTCTTTGAAATCACTGATGCCGCTGGAAATGGTAATTTCAATGGTTTTACCGCCAGATAAAAAACGAGTCCTTTCTATAATCATTCTTAATTTATTGGCGAGCGTTAATGCTGACTCACTGTCAGTATTTGGCAGCAACATAGTGAACTCCTCTCCGCCAAAACGGCATAGGAAGTCAGAATTACGGCAATTTTCACTCAATAACTGCGCGATGATCTTAAGCGTTTTATCTCCAGCCTTATGTCCGAATGTGTCATTGATTTTTTTAAAATTATCGATATCCCAAATAATGAGTGACAGCGATGTTTTATAACGTAGCCAGCGTGAAAATTCGGTTTCCATGCGTTCATCGAAAGAAATACGATTACCTACGCCGGTGAGCGGGTCTCTTAAGGCTTTATTGTGAGCCATCACTAAACTCGATTTGAGTTCCACCGCTTCGGTTTCCATTTTCAGAATACGACAGCTAAGCTCATCCAATTGCTTTTCTGCAAATAGCCTTTGTTGTTCTTCTTGTTCGCGATGCAGCTTTATTTGTTGAGCTATAACTTCAAGCCGCATGTTGATGATTTGCTTTAAAGGATCAAGATTGGTTGCACTAGCGGATGTTTTTTGCAAGTCTTGCATCTGCTCGGCCACAAACTGATCGAGTTTGTTTCGGCTTAATGTCGATTGTTGTGATGCAGCATTGGCATCACTGGCTTGTAAGCCCAGCTCAGTCAGTTGATCGGTGATATAGGACAGAAATTCCTGAATATCATTTTGTTCCGACTCAATGTGATTTTTGATGGAAACCAATAAAGACACAAACTGATTCAACAGTGATTTAAGCGACGCAGCATTATGAGATGATTTTAGCTGGTCTCGCAGAAGCTGTGCCCGTTCCTCAAACTCAAAGGGAACTTCAAGGTCGTTGAGTAAAATCAACAATTGGCTGCAAACCGTTTTGGTTGCAATTCTCTCCGTTGAATCTACAGATTCAGGGATATGCGGTTCTTTGTTATCGTTGGTGGGTTCTGTGACTGCCAATAATGCATTGAACAAATCATTGCGAGATTTAAACTCATTATTAAGTTGTTTTTTCTCAATGTGCCTGAATGCTTCAACTTTCGTTTCATCGGGGTAAAGCTTAATCAGGAAATCGAATAGCAAGGATGTGACTTCCGCACTATCCGGCTCCTCAATTTCATTCAGCGTTAAAACCGCTCTGGTCAGTGCTTCTAAATCTTGTTTTAGTTGGGTATTTTGTAGTCCGGATTTAACGGAGGTATATATCTTGTCGATATAGGGATCGAGCGGCTTTTGGAAACCCTTGGCGATTAAAGCCAGCCTTACGATTGTTTTGCAGAGAAGCTCTTCATTCTCAACGCTCAGTTTTTCAGCTGATTCTTGCTGATCGAGAAGGTTTAGGTACTTCTCTTTCCATTTATCTTCGTCACTTTTATTAAAAAAGTTCATTAAACTGACCTCTGAGATAATAGGCTTTTACGTAAGCTCGGCACTAGAAATAATGAGGCGCTTTTTGAGTGGTATAGTGACGTTGCCATGCTCAATGAATTACAGTCATTTGTTAAATCCGGACGGCAAACACCTGTTTGCCGTTTATTTATTTTGGTAAAGGTGCGGGGCTGAGTAATCTTTATTGAAAACCTACTGTCCGCTTTCCTGTTTAATCAACTGATTCATTACGTTGATCATGTTTTCTTGCGATTTGGCAAGAGGGCCATTCGTTTTATATTTACCATTGATAATAATAGCAGGTACGCCGGTAATACCATAACGAGGTGCTAAAGCTTTAGCTTGCCGAACTTTGGCATCGACAAGAAAAGAGCCAAATGCATTTTTAAAGTCCGCTTCGCTAACGCCATGAGAAGTAAAAAATTTAAGCAACGCCTCCTCAGTATCTAAAGTTTGTTTTTTATTCTGAATAGCATCGAAAAAATCAGCATGAACTTTGTCGACAACCCCTAGCGCTTCAGCCGTGAAATAAGCTTTGGCGTGTTTTTCCCATAAGCTGCTAAATACAGCAGGCATTCGTATGAACTCAACATTGTCAGGCTTGCTTTTAAGCCATTTGTTTAGATCGGGTTCCAAATGATAGCAATGAGGGCAGCCGTACCAAAAGAACTCAATGATTTCTATTTTGTCAGGATTTTGAGTGGGCTGTGCCGGACTTAATACTTCGTAGCCCTGACTTTCAGCCTGCAGTAAAGCTGAAAAACCTAACAAAAAAAACATAAGCAGTATGTTACGGGTTTTTTGAATAAGCATTAAATGATCTCCAGTTGTTTAGTTGGGGCAGATTATTAGCTACTAAGCTTTTTATTAATGGTTTTGAAATTATAGAAAATCCAGATATCTCAAACTGACTGACCGGGCTGAAATATTAAAGATAAGCGTTAGGTTGGGCCTGCTTTCGACGTAGCAAAGTAAATGGGCGGCTTTAGACTAATCAAGAAAAAACTCTAGGTTTTTGACAGCTTACACAAAAAATATTAGCGCTAATAACAAATACTTTTATTGCTGAGATTCAAGCAGTACTTGAATCTCAGCGAGTCAAAAGCAGACTCTATTCTAAAAGAGCCCGGGCATTTTTAAGGTTTCATCATGGAAATATAATAAGACACCGATTTGATTTCTTTTTCGGTCATTTTTTTAGCAATCATATGCATCATATTGTCAGGGTTATTGCTACGCTCGCCTGATTTAAAATCGTTCAAGGTTTTTATCAGGTAATCAGCGTGTTGCGATTTAATCGAAGGAAAAGCAGCCGGTTTGTTGCCTTCACCAAAGGGGCCATGGCAAGCGATGCATGCGGAGACTTCCCTTTTAATATCGCCATTACGGTATAAATCGCTGCCTTCGGCAATCAATTGGTTAATGTCGCTCTCAGCTGCTTTGGTGGGATCCGCATCGGCTTGATCATCTTCATTGACTTCAAGAGTCGGTAACGTATTTGCCGAAATATTTTTTGAATTGTAATAAGCTGCGATGTCCTCAATATCCTCATCACTTAAACCCATGGCCAGAGGATTCATCATGGCATTAACCCGAGTGCCGGTCTTGAAAGCTTTTAATTCTTTGATCAAGTAAGAAGAATGCTGCTGTGCAAGCTTGGGGAATGTTGATACCATGCTGTTGCCGTCTTCGCCGTGGCATCCAGCGCAAGCGGCGGCTTTTTCTTTACCCGCGTTACTGTTGGCTTCGGCATGTAACAAGTTGGGTGTTAACGCAGATGCCAGAGAAATTGAAAGTGCCAGCAGTTTTTTCTTCATCAGATTCCCCTTCGGAAAAAATAATCAGTGATGTTAGTCTTGATAAGTGTAAAGGTATGAATTACAAGGCTTATAGGCGCTCAAGCTCTTTGTTTTGGTCGAATTCTACTCTAATTAGTAAGGCTTAGCGAGACAACGATGAATCCAGTTTATCATCAAGCAAAATTTATTAACAGCGCGCCGGATTTGCGCAGTGCTCCTGAAGACAAAGGTCTTGAAATAGCATTTGCAGGCCGTTCAAATGCAGGAAAATCAAGTGCGATCAATACGCTCACTTCACAAAAATCTTTAGCAAGAATAAGCAAGACACCAGGCCGCACCCAGTTGCTTAATTTTTTTGCCATTGACGAGCATAAACGCTTTGTTGATTTACCGGGCTATGGTTATGCCAAGGTACCGGTTCAAGTCAAAAAGAAATGGCATGTGATGATTGAAAGTTATTTAACCGGACGTAAGGCGCTGTGCGGCATTGTGTTGGTTATGGACGTTCGGCATCCCATGATGGAATTCGATAAGCAGATGGTTGACTGGTGCAGACACGCCAAAATACCTTTGCATATCCTGCTGACCAAATCCGATAAATTAAATTATGGCGCGGCCAAAAATACGTTATTGAGTGTTCAAAAAGAGCTAGCGAATTCCGAAATACAGGTTTCCGTGCAGCTATTTTCAGCACTGAAAAAAGTTGGTATTGATGAAATTCACGCGCTGTTGGATCAATGGTTCAATCCGGACCCAACCAACGAACAAGATAGTTGAGAGATCAAAAAAAAGCCCCCAGAGTAATATTGCTGGGGGCTAGAGGAAAGGAACCGGATCGTTGAGGGGGAACGTCTGATCCGGTTCAGCGTATGGGTAACGCGTAACGGTGAGATAAAAGGTTTTTAAAAAAGTTCCAAAAATATTTTATTTTTACTAATGGGCTTCATCCCAATTATTTCCACTACCTATATCGACAATCAGCGGAACATCAAGTTGAGCCGCCGAGCACATAATCGAGCGAATCCGGTCTTCGCATTGATTTAGATCAACCGCCGCTATCTCAAAAACCAATTCATCGTGTACTTGCATAATCATTTTGGCATCAGGTTTATAATGCTCAAGCCACTGATCCACCGATATCATTGCGCGTTTAATAATATCGGCCGCAGTGCCTTGCATAGGTGCGTTGATGGCCGTTCTCTCGGCGTATTGACGGTGAGCGGCATTGCGAGAATTAATTTCGGGCAGGTAAAGCCTCCGGCCGAACAAGGTTTCTACATAGCCCTGTTCTTTGGCAACCGCTTTGATGCTTTCCATGTACTGTTTTACTCCGGGATAACGGGCAAAATACAAATCAATATACGATTGAGCCTGGCCACGCGATAAGCCGAGTTGTTGCGCTAAGCCATAAGAAGACATGCCGTAAATCAGCCCAAAATTGATGGCTTTGGCGGAACGTCTCAAATCCGATGTAACTTGTTCCAATGAAACGCCGAAAACCTCGGCCGCCGTGGCACTGTGGATATCCTGTCCTTGCGAGAATGCTGCCAGTAATCCCGAGTCAGCCGATAAATGGGCCATGATGCGCAGTTCGATTTGGGAGTAATCTGCTGCGACGATTTTATATCCTTCAGGTGCGATGAAGGCCTGGCGGATTCTGCGGCCTTCGCTACTGCGGATAGGGATATTCTGCAGGTTAGGATCCGACGAAGATAGCCTTCCTGTTGCCGCCACCGCCTGGTGGTATGAGGTATGAACCCGGCCTGTTTTGGGGTTGATCTGCTGTGGTAATTTGTCGGTATACGTGGATTTGAGCTTACTCAGGCTGCGGTAGTCCAGAATCAGTTTGGGTAGCGGGTAGTCAATTGCGAGTTCCTGCAGCACCGATTCCTCAGTGGATGGCTGACCTTTGGGCGTCTTTTTGATAACCGGTATATTCATCTGATCATAAATGATCGATTGTATTTGTTTGGGAGAGCCCAGGTTGAAGGTTTTACCGGCCAGATTGTGAGCATGTTGTTCAATGGAAGCAATCTGACCGGCCAGTTCCAGGCTGTGTTGAGCCAGCATCGCACAATCAATCAGAACCCCCTTTCTTTCGATGCGGGACAAGACACTCAGCAACGGGATTTCTATGTCCTTATATAACGCCAGCAGCGCGGGTTGCTCTTTCAGTTTGCCGCTGAGAACATGATGCAGTCTAAGGGTGATATCTGCGTCTTCAGCGGCATAAGGCGTGGCTTGCTCCAGCGTGACTTCCCGAAATGAAATCTGTTTGACGCCCTTTCCTGTCACATCTTCATAATGAATGGTGGTTAAGCCCAGATACTCTTTGGCTAAATCGTCCATGTTATGTTTTGTTGCTGTGCTGTTTAACACATATGATTCCAGCATCGTATCTTCAGTGATGCCTTTCAGTTCTATGCCGTAATTAGCGAGTACATTCGCGTCATACTTCAGATTTTGGCCTAGCTTGGCTTTTTCAGGGTTTTCGAGAAGCGGCCGTAATTTTTCCAATACCGTGGCTCTATCCAGCTGTTCTGGGGCATCCGGATAATCATGCGCTAAGGGCACATAAGCCGCCTTGCCGGATTCTATTGCGAAAGACACGCCGACAATTTCTGCCTGACTGTAGTCCAGACTGGTTGTTTCGGTATCAAATGCAAACAGAGAAGCCTGATTCAGTTGTTCAAACCAGCGGTTGAAATCCTGATCAGTCAAAATTGTTTCATAGTGCCGTTCAACAGGCGGACAATCCTCGATTAAAGTTTCAGCACTGGCTGGACTCAAATCACTGGTGTTGTTCAATTGTTTAAGCCAGGATGAAAGACCGAGTTCAGTAAGTTGAGATTTTAAATCGGCTTTGTCAATGGGCCTGATTTTCAAATCATCCAATTCATAATGCAAAGGAATGTCGCATTTTATCGTCGTCAGTACTTTTGAAAGGGGCAGCTGATCCAGACTGGCCCGCAAGTTTTCACCGATTTTGCCGGTTATCTGATCGGCATGAGCTACCAGGTTTTCCAGTGTTCCGTATTCAGTCAGCCATTTTGCGGCCGTTTTCGGTCCCACCTTGGGTACGCCTGGAATGTTATCAACGGTATCCCCCATTAACGCCAGATAATCAATGATTTGTTCAGGCTTGACGCCGAATTTATCGATCACCCCTTGAATATCGGTGCGAGTATTGGACATCGTATTGTCCAGCGTAATGTGGTCGGACACTAATTGCGCCATGTCTTTATCGCCTGTCGAGATGACGACTTTGAAATCGAGCTGTTCAGCTTGCCGGGCAAGCGCACCGATGACGTCATCGGCTTCAACGTCCGGTTCCATGATTAACGGCAATCCCATACTTTGTATCAGCCTGTGTAGCGGTTCAATTTGCACCCTTAAATCATCCGGCATAGTCGGTCGGTGGGCTTTATATTGATCATACAAATCATAACGGAAGGTTTTTCCCGGGGCATCGAAAATGACCGCAATGTATTCGGTTGGGTAATCATTCATTAACTTGCGCAGCATGTTGGTCACACCGTAAATCGCATTGGTCGGTAACCCTTGAGGACTGGTCAATGGGGGTACAGCATGATAAGCGCGAAATAAAAATGAAGAACCGTCGATGAGAACAAGATAAGGCGATTGCTGTTGAGACATGGCGTATGAGAGTTTTAGGGGTGGCTCGATGCTAAGCCGGCGGAATCAGGTTTTGCGCTTAACTGCTGTGATGGTGGGCAATTGACTGATCCTGCTCAGCACTTGGCTCAGTTGAGCGGTATTTTCAATCAGAATTGACATATACAATATCGCAGATAAATCGGTATGCGTCCTTAATGATGCATCAGTAATATGAACTTTTGATTGGAATAGAATCTGCGAGACATCGTTTAACAGGGTTTGGCTATTATAAGCATGAATAACGATAGGCACGATATGTCGGTTTTGCTGGCCGCTATTCCACTCGGCAGCAATGAGCTGTAACTCCTTTTCCGGATCAAGCGCCATGATATTAGGGCAATTGCGGCGGTGGATGGTAATACCTCTTTTATGCGAAATAAAACCAATAATATCGTCTCCTTTGACAGGAGAGCAGCATTTTGCAAGCGATGTTTCAATGTTGTCGATACCGCCCACAGTTATTTGTGACCTGGGCAGGGTTTTTTGGGGATTGTATCTTAGCTGCGCGGGTTCCAGTTCAGGTATTTGCAAAGCATGAGCGATTTGCTGAACACTAATGTCACCGCGGCCCAAGGACTCAAAAAAGAAGTTGCTATCCTCCATTTTGAAATGCTTGATCAACTCGTCGAGGTTCAGTGATTTAACCCCCAGACGTTTCACTTCCTTGTCTAATAGCTGTTTACCGATAGTGATGTTTTCGGATTGCTTTTGTTGCTTGAACCAGCTTTTTACTTTGCTGATGGCACGGGATGTTTTCAGGTAGCCCAAGCTGGGATCAATCCAGTTAAGATTGGGGTAACCGTTTTTGACGGTGATAATTTCTACCCGTTGGCCGGATTTAAGCGGATAGGTCAGTGGTCTTATCTGGCCGTCAACTTTAGCTCCTCGGCAGCTATGTCCTATCTCCGTGTGGATGGCATAAGCAAAGTCCAGAGGTGTGGCCCCTTTGATCAGGTCAACCAGTTTCCCCGCTGGAGTTAATACAAACACTCTATCGGTGAATAATTCAGTACGGAAATTTTCGATCAGAATGGCATTGTTTTCGCGCTCATCAAGAAGTTTACGCAATGAAGCAATGTTTTTTGCGGTTGCAGCATTGTGCTGGCTGCCTTCTTTGTAGCGCCAATGGGCTGCTACACCGAGTTCAGCAAATTCGTGCATATCGCGTGTCCGGATCTGAACTTCTATCCGATTTCCCTGGGCATCAAGAATGACGGTATGCAAGGACTGATAACCATTTTCTTTGGGGTTTGCTATGTAATCATCAAATTCTTTAGGTATGTATTGCCAAAGGCTGTGCACCAGTCCGAGCACTGAATAACAGGTCGCCATATTGTCAACGATAACGCGCACGGCCAACAGGTCGTACAAATCTTCAAACGCCAGATTTTTCCGAAACATCTTGTTCCAGATGCTATAGATATGTTTCGGGCGTCCATAAACCTTGGCCTTGATATGTTCATTTTCCAGCGCTTGAGATAAAGTGTCTTTGAAGGTTTGTATACACGCTTCCCGCTGATTCCTGTTGTCGGCCAGCGACTTTGCAATGAAGCGATAGTTCTGGGGATCAAGATAACGAAAAGCCAGGTCTTCCAATTCCCATTTGAACTGATTTATCCCTAGCCGGTTTGCCAGTGGCGCGTAAATATCCAATGATTCCTGCGCGATAAAACGGCGTAGTTCGTAATCTTCACTGTGAAGATTACGTAACCTTTGAATACGGTATGCGAGTTTAATCAGTACCGCCCGGACATCGTGGGTCATTGCCAGCAACATACGCCGTAATATCTCTGCCTGATTGGGCTGATTGGCCATTTCCAGGTTATATACGGTCAGTTTGTTAAGCCAATTGACATCTTTGACCAGGGCTGCGACGGTCGAGCCGAATTGTTTTTCAATGTCAGGCTCGTTAATGCGTCCAGCAATGCGGGAATCGCTAAGGAGCGCGGCCAAAATGGTCTCTACATCGATGTGTACAGCCATTAATATCATGGCCACATCAATCCCTCTGGGCCTTAGGCTGGGCGGGCTCGCATCAGTCTGACTGACAATGGCGAGAGCCTTCTCTATATTCAGCGAATCGGTTTGCGAAAAGCCGCTCATCAATTGCTGAACTGAAATAATAGTTTTGTCCATGGTCAGATTTTAACTGATTCGAAAAACTTGGCAATCATGTTAGTCTACAATCATTTTACTTATAAAATATGTTTTTAACTTTAAACCGGATTGATAAGGGTTAGATATCAGTTATGAAAATTACCGTATTTGGCAGTGGCTATGTGGGCTTGGTGACGGGGACTTGCTTGGCGGAAGTCGGCAATGATGTCATCTGTATGGATGTGGATCAGGTAAAAACGGAAAAGCTGAAACAAGGAATTATTCCTATCTTTGAGCCTGGATTGGACGCCATGGTAAAGGAAAACCAGGCGGCCGGGCGGTTACGTTTTACTTCAGATGCAAAGGAGGCGGTTGAACACGGCCTGTTTCAGTTTATTGCCGTTGGCACACCACCGGATGAAGACGGTTCTGCAGACCTGCAATATGTGTTGGCGGTAGCCAAAAGCATTGCAGAACATATGGAAGGTTATCGAGTTGTCATAGATAAATCGACAGTACCGGTTGGAACCGCAGATAAAGTTAAAAACAGAATGCTGGAAGTGTTGAAGGCGCGCGGCAAGGATTATGAGTTTGATGTTGTATCCAATCCCGAGTTTTTGAAGGAAGGTGCAGCTATTGACGACTTTATGAAACCGGATCGAATCGTAATCGGCACAGACAATCCAAGAACCGCAGAATTGCTTAAAGCGTTGTATGCGCCTTTTAACAGAAGCAGAGAACGAGTCATCGCGATGGATGTCCGTTCTGCAGAGTTGACCAAATATGCCGCTAACGCGATGCTGGCGACTAAGATCAGTTTCATGAATGAATTGGCCAATCTGGCTGAAAAATTAGGCGCCGATATTGAGCATGTACGTCAGGGTATAGGGTCCGACAGCAGAATAGGTTACAGCTTTATTTATCCGGGCTGCGGCTATGGGGGTTCGTGTTTTCCTAAAGATGTCAAGGCATTGGAAAGAACCGCGAAAGAAGTCGGATACCATGCCGAGCTTTTGTCAGCTGTAGAAAATGTTAATGATCGCCAAAAGCAGCGGTTATTTGAAAAAATTAATGATCACTATCAAGGGAATGTAAAGGGTAAAGTGTTTGCCATGTGGGGATTGTCATTCAAACCCAATACCGATGATATGAGGGAAGCCCCCAGCCGAGTTTTGATAGAGGCTTTGATTGATGCCGGTGCCATAGTTAGGGCCTATGACCCCGAAGCCATGGAAGAAGCAGAGCGCATATATGGTAATAAATCGGGGCTTGTTTATGCCAAAACTCAAAACGAAGCATTCTCCGAAGCTGATGCCCTGGTTATTGTGACGGAGTGGAAGCAGTTTCGCAGTCCTGATTTTGATCAACTCAGCCGCCATTTAAAAGATAAAGTTATCTTCGACGGCCGTAACATGTATGAGCCTAACATTGTTAGAAATAGCGGTCTGAGCTATTACGCCATTGGGCGTTGAGCCAAATTAGAGTGTGAACTTAATCAATAATTTAAAATTAAGTCTAGTAAATACTCTGTGGCGAATTGAAATTTTCCAGGGAAAGTCTAGAGTTTTATTTGAGCGGCATTTAGCGAGAATCAATCACTAAATGCTGTGTATCAAGCAAAACTCCTGGAGTAGAAAATGAAATACTTATTGGCTTTAATCGCACTCATTACATTCAACGCCTTTGCTGAACCCGTTAACATTAACACCGCAGACGCAGAGACCATTGCCAATTCACTAAATGGCATAGGAATCAAGAAAGCCCAGGCAATAATCGAACATCGAACTAAAGAGGGTGATTTTAAATCGGTTGAAGATCTGGCTAAGGTCAAGGGAATCGGCGAAAAAACAGTAGAAAAAAATAAAGCAGATATTATATTGACGAGCTCACCAAAAAAATAAAAGCATAGCGTCAAAATGAAAACCAGACATCTGGAAAGGCGTCTGGTTTTTTTGTTTATTCTAAAAAACGGTTTGTTGTTGGGATAAATTGATAAATCATTAAGGGCATATTAAGTCATTTGTCTGAAATTCTTCTTTTGTGGTAAAAAGTCATTAAAATTATCAGGAATAACATCTTATGTTGGCCAAAGAAGACCTATTGGAAATTGAGCGGATGGTGGAGCAAATAATTGCCAGGCAGCCTGAAGTAAAAAATAATGCCAACGTACGATATGAGTTAGACCTCAGAGAGCGGACCGTAAGAGTTGAAGAAGAGCTGAAACACCAACGAGATCTGATGATAAAGGGTTTCGATGCAATGGAAAAGCGGTTCGAACAGATGGAAAAACGTTTCGAGCAAGTTGATAAACGATTTGACCAGATCGATAAACGTTTCGAGCACACTGATAAGCGCTTCGAGCAGGTTGACAAACGATTTGAGCAAGTTGATAAGCGTTTCGAACTTATGGATAAGCGGTTTGAAGATATGCGCAAAGATATGAATACAGGTTTTATGGAAATGAATCGAAGGTTGGATCGATTCATGTATTGGACATTAGGCTTAGTGGTTTCCGCTACCCTGCTCGTTATCAATTTTAAGTAAACCCATTGCCTCAGGTTTCTTATCGCTCCCCAATAACATGACGTGGCATGTCATACATACCAAGCCTCGGCAAGAAAGTCGAGCGCTTGAAAACTTGGCAAGGCAAGGATTTCGTTGTTATTTGCCGACGTTTAAAGCTGAACGAATTAGGCGAGGGAAAATATACATTGGCATCGAACCTTTGTTTCCCCGCTATCTATTTATTTATTCAGACAATGCACTCAATTGGAACGCCATTCGATCTACCAAAGGCGTGCAGGCATTGGTTTCTTTTGGTGGAGAAATTGCAAAAGTCGACGATCAGCTGGTTGATGTTTTGCAAAATGTTGAAAATAATTTCAAGTCGGGGGAGCCTGATAAATTATTTAATCAAGGTGAAAAAGTACAAATCTTGTCAGGTCCTTTTTCCGGTATGGAGGCCGTTTATCAAATGTCAGACGGAGAGTCACGAGCTTTGGTTTTGATGGAGTTTCTCGGTAAGCCTACCAAAGCAAAATTTGACATCGTACATTTAAAGAAATCCAGCTAAGTTTCGGAAAACAATAAGCCTATATGCACTCCATCATAGGTCTTTTACTCCCCCAATTCAGAACTCAATTAACTTCTACTTGTTTTGATTGTCGCCAATTTTATTGCCAATATTCCCCTTAAGAAAATTCAGTGGTATATTGCGTTCAATAGTTGAACAGATTGCCGCGCTTGCTGATCGTGACACAGTAGGGCGGTAGCGTGTTTTTTGTAAACCAATGTAAGATCAACGTAAGCCAGATTCTCGTTCGACATTTAACAGCTACAATGGAAAACGACGATAAACCGTCAGGTTCTTTACACGAAGAAACCCATTTGCGCGTACTCCGTTTGTTGGAAAACAATTCGCAGATGAATCAGCGCGAGTTAGCTGAAAATTTGGGCGTGAGCGTAGGCAAAATCAATTACTGCCTCAAGGCATTACTCGATCGCGGATTTATTAAGGTACAAAATTTCCGTAACAGCCAAAACCGCATGGCCTATGTGTATTTGTTAACGCCAATCGGAATCGCGCAAAAAGGGCTATTGACCAAACGGTTTCTCGAAATAAAGCTTGCCGAATACGAAAGTTTGAAGCAAGAAATTGAACTATTGACTAAAGAAGTCGAAATAGTCAAATCCTTGGATGATGTTGATAAGTACCATTAAATAAAGTCATCTTGCAAAAAAATACCCAGAAATTAGCCGGAATGTAGTTTAACGAAATCCGGGTTGTTCTATCCCAGTCTCGAAATATAAGCAACTTATGAGCACGCCAAGCGAGGACGATTTACCTCATTATACTTACGATGACTATGTGCAATGGGAAGGCCGTTGGGAGCTCATTTACGGGCTGGCTTACTCGATGAGTCCTTCACCCAGCATTGCCCACCAGGCAATCAGTCAACACATTGCCAGTCAGTTAGAGCGTGCTTTGGAACATTGCCAGGAATGTCATGCGTTGCTGCCTGTTGATTGGAAAATTGATGAGGAAACCACGGTCCAGCCAGATAATTTGGTGGTTTGTGGAGAATTGGAAAAAAGCGCTTATTTAAGCAAAGCCCCCATCTTGATTTTCGAAATACTCTCCCAAGCCACCGCGCATAAGGACCGTACTACCAAATTCAAACTGTATGAGCGGGAGGGCGTTAGATATTATGTGATCGTAGATCCCATTGATTCAATTGCCAAGGTCTACCACTTGCTGGAGGGCCGTTACATCAAGATGCTGGATGTTGGCAAAGAGAGCATTGAGTTTAACCTGCGAAAATGCAGAATTCAGTTCGATTTTTCCAAAATATGGGTATAAATCAGGCATAAGCAAGCAGCCTGAATGGAGAAAAATGGAATTCTGGTTGTTCAGAACAATGACCATCCGTTTCGGATTGACAGGTAGCGGAAAGTGTCATCTTGAGTATTCCCCGGATTACGCTTCGCTTCATCCAGTCTACGTTTAAGCTGGCAATCAATTTCAAATCAAGCCATCGCAGAATGCTCATCAACCAATGCACGATCAAAATTTCAAAAACCTAATTTTGGATTATCCGGTGCAAGCCTTGCAGTTTTTTGCCGCGGAGGAAGCGCACGATGATTTGCAACAAGCGCGCATTATCCCGTTTCGACAAGAACAGCTTAAAGAACGGCTCGGCGACCGATTTCATGAATTGGATACACCTCTACTCGTCGAATGGCCCGATGGTCGTCGCGAAGTGGTTTTGTTTTTGCTGGAAGAAGAAACCGAAGCCCGGCGCTTTTCCATTCATCGTCTCGCCCATTATTGCCTGGATTTATCCGAGTTGGCACAAACCGAACGGGTAGTTCCTGTCGTAATTTTTCTGGATCGGGGACATCATGCGTACGAATTGCATATAGGCGGCGATCGGCATACCTATCTCAGTTTTCAGTACATCAGTTGCGAACTGAAAAATCGTTCGGCTGACGATTACCGCACTAGCGGCAACATCGTCGCCCGCCTGAACTTACCCAATATGCGTTATGCCAAAGAACAAAAGCTGGATATCTACCATGATGCACAATTGGGTCTAGTGCAACTGGAGCCTGACCCGAAAAAGCAACTTAAATATATTGACTTTGTCGATTATTATACGGACCTAACAGAAAATGAAATTGAAACTTATCGCAAAGACTATCTATCCGAAGCGGAGGCACGTATGGGTTTAGCACAGATATTAAGAGAAGAAGGCAGGCAAGAAGGAAGGCAAGAAGGTAGACAAGAAGGTAGACAAGAAGGAGAAATGCAAGGAGAGGCTCAAATGCTCCTGAAACAAATTCAACTGAAATACGGCGGCTTTCCTGATTGGGTAGAAGAAAAAATCAACCAGGCCAATAAAGCCCAGTTGGATCAATGGGTAGAGCGTATCTTGTTTGTCGATACGTTGGAACAATTGTTCAAGGTTTAGGATGCAATGTGATTAAGTTAAGTCGTTCATGGTAAGGCTGTCGAAACCTGGACGGCTTAACTTATCGACTCGGACTTTCCGTTCATCCTTCGGCATGGCTTCCTGAGCGTTGTCGAAGGGCTCAAGGTGAACGGAAAAGTACTTAGCTTACGGCATTGAGGCGTAAAGACAGCAGTACAGCCCCATCATAATTCGATATAGCAAGAGCTGATAATCAATGATCCTATCTCCTTCGAATTGATGGATAAACCTAAAAAGAGCAGTTAAAACTTGCTAAACTATCTCAAGTAATTGATATCAATTGAGAAAGAGGCGCTTATGCAAGAGATCATGACTCACCCATTGGGTGAAGGCCAATCAAAAGCATTGATCCCCTTAGCCGAACCCGTAACGGTCGACACATTTGGCGGGCGGATTCATGTCGAATGGAATCCGCAAGCGGCCGTAACGCCGTTGGGACAGTTGCCGTTTTTTATCGACTACCTGCACGTCAGTGGCTTGTTTGATGAGTGGGTGTCGAGCTGTCCGTTGCAGTGGAGGAGTCCGAATGCCCCGACTAAAACCGATGTTTTAGGTACGGTGCTGTCGGGCCATCAGCGCTATGCCCACATCAACGCCTTGCGCGGCGATGGCGTCAATCCCGGTTTA
>JAGXSU010000007.1 GCA_018333785.1 Methylomicrobium sp.
GGCTGTAGCACGTCCTTGTGTCCTGGATCCCGGCGATCCCTGCCGGGATGACGCCTCAGCCTTACGCGAACGAAGATTTATTTATAGGTTTGCCACCGGTTACACAGACTCTATCGATAATTCCTGCAGCCCAAGCAGAATGGCTGTCCGTTTTTGAAATTATTGGGAAACTTCAGATTTTTAAATCAGACTGTTTGATCCGAGCCCCTCTGTGTTGTTTAGTTCTGGTGCGGATTCGAGGTGTTTTTCCCCGGTTTGGTGCGATTTGGCCTTTATCCATGACCTAGCCTTGCTGATATGTTTTTGTTGAGACAGCAAGACGCGGCGAATGGCGGGCTGTTTGAGAAAGGAGTAGGAGATTATCAGAGTTAGAATGATTCTGGCATAAGCATTGCAATATCTATATTAAATTTGTTAAGAATTTGATTTAAGGCGAATGTCTTTGGGGCTTGGCGTCCTGTTTAAGTGATTACTTAGGCAGGGCGCCTTTTTTTTGGCTATTTCCGCGTTAATAGTAGGCGTCGCCCCGGCATGGATTGCCGGGGTCCAGAAGCCATGGATGGCGTTAGGCTTTCACATCCTTGTGACCTGGATTCCGGCAATCCATGCCGGAATGACGGTGTTGATTTACTTTCAACTACTAACGCGAACATAGCCTTTTTTGCCTTGAATTAAGTTGTCGCTCTAATCCAGTGAATGCAATCAGGGCTGGTCTTGCTGTGGCGCAGATTCAACGTGTAGATCAGGTTTTTCGGCGTCTTCTGCTTCTTCAGGATCGTCCGATCCAGGAAGACTGGTTGATAAATCGCCGCTGGTTTTGAAAATGTCTTCATGTATCACTTTGCCGCGGCTGTCCACGGTCAAATCGATATCGATATATTCATCCGGGCCTACTGTTTTGGTGCTTTCTATTTTGTATTTGAGATAGTTATTGACCAGTATTTCTTCAATTTTCCGGATGTCTTCCAGAGCAAGGCGTTCGAGTACCGTTTTTTTGACCGTATCGGGTAATTCTTCAAATTCCATTTCAATGCTTTCATCGGCAATAACGGGAAATGCCGGGACGCAAAGTATCAAGAACAACGAAAGAAAAATAGAGTTCATAACGGGTTTACGGATCATTTTTTGAGTGGTTGAGTCTTTATTATTCATTTTCGGGTTTACTTAATTTTAACAGCTGTTATCCGCTTTGCTTGTTATCGCTGATCGCAGCGGCCAAAGCCTGTAAAAATTTATCGGAATCTTTCAGTTGAATATCGCGCTGAGGGTAGGGGATTTCAATCCCTTCTTGCCGGAACAGATCATCAATTTCAAAAAAAAGGTCACTCATGACAAAATTGACTTTTTCGACGTCAAACAAGAACGCCCGCAATTCCAAATTTAACGCGCTTTCGCCATAACCTCTGAAGAGTACAGTCGGTTCGGGGTATTTCTGAATTTCAGGGTGTTTGGATGCCGTATTTAACAAAATCGCTTTCACTTTTTGAGTGTCCGTTCCATAGGCAATCTGAACAGGCAGCACCAGCCGTCCGGTTTGATTGGCGTGTGTCCAGTTCATCAGCGGCCGCGAGATCAATTCGGAATTAGGAATAAACAACGTGGCCCGGTCTGATGTTTCAATTTCTGTGGCGCGTACATTTATTTTTTTGATATGCCCTTTTTGGTCGCCGACAACCACCCAGTCGCCTACTTTGACGGGGCGTTCTATCAGCAGAATCAAGCCGGAAACGAAATTGTTGACGACATTCTGAAGACCGAAACCAATACCTACCGACAGTGCGCCTGCAATCATCGCCAGATTACTCAAATCGAGCCCCAGTGTAGAGATGGCGGCCATAAACGCAATGATAAAACCGACATAGCCTAATGCCGCGCGAATTGAATGTTGAATGCCTTTGTCAATCCGCGTGCGCGGCAAAATACGAGTCTCCAGGGTGCGTTGAGTCACGCGGGTGAGCAGTAACGTCCCGGCAAATAGAAAAATAGCCAGGAAAATATTGGAGATGGAAATGGTGACATCGCCTATTTTGAATCCCAGAAAGGCTTTGTAACCCCATTCCATCATGTCCTGACTATCGACGCCCCAGATGATCAGCGCACCGATGACACCGATAAAGAACATGATAAAGCTGAAGACCACTTTGACCCAAAATTCGACTATTTCTTTGCCGTCGAGGTCCAGTTCCAGACTGGCTTGAATTTTGGCACCGGTTTGACTGTCCGGATCCAATAACTCCTCAATCAATTCCATCCCCAGTGTTTTTATCGTGCTCAATAAAATATAAAGACCCGCCGTCAGAACAATTTGAGCGGCTAGCAGTTTGGACATCGCAACATAACCGGCCAAAGCGGTAACCGGAATGGCTAATACCAGCAAGGCCATAATGATCCTCAAGCGTTGCCAGAGTCTCAGCGGCGATTCGTTTCTAAAATTATGTTGAATGTCCGGTCGCCAGATACTTTTACGGATTACCAGTGCAAACAGAAAACCGCTGATCAGTAAGCCGGCCAAAAATTTGCGAATGACATTAAACTCGAGCGACGTTTTTTCCAGCGAAAAGTAATTATCGAGAATCAAATCCGCTCCGAACAAAATACTCAGACCGATGATGACCTTATGAACATAGGCAGCATTATCAGAGCTGATCGGGATTAACCGCCAATGCGGGTCGTCGGGTGCCAACATCGAACGGCTGATGCCGGTCACCAAAAAGATCATGACCAGGACCGATAAAACGGTTTTGACCATGGGCGCAGGAAAAAAGGAGGTCAATGACGCCGATTGCAGCAAGATAAAGAGACCTAAGGCGATGGTCATCGGAAACAGGGTCCGCACAATCGCCAGGACCAGTCCGGCTCTTAATTTTTCGTGGTAAGAAGGTTCGGGAAGCGCGGCGACCCTGCCGTACCGTTTACGCAGCCAATTGCCTATCACGCTCATTAATATCAAGACAGGAATCAGTGAAATAATCAGATAGGCCAAGCCGGATTTGAGCCCGCTATTAAAGGTTTCATCGGCTAGAAACTGTTGATATTTGCTGATTTGAAGTTCATATTTTTCCACTGCATCAGCTCCGGCTTTAAGCCAGGCTTGGCCGGATAGCGGAGACAAGCTTCTGGAAAATATTTCTTTGGTAAAGCGGTTAAGCCTGATGGCCGATAAGCGTTCAATCAGATTGTCAGCGTTTATCTGAATCAGCTCCGTTTCTTTAACCTGGCCGGTGGTTTCGGAGAGCGAGACATTCAGTACCTGTCTTTTTCTGGCGATGGCTTTAGATTCTTTAAGTATGCCTTCCGCTGGCGGTGGTCCCAATTCTGTTAATTGAGTTTCGTAGGTTTTTTGCTGATCAGACAAGTCGGTTTTGGTGATTTGCAACTTCTTTTGCAGATCCAAAAGCTGAGTACGCAAGGCTGATAAGCGGTCATCGCTCAGGTTGGCATCGCTCAGCTCTTTTTCCACTTGATTCAGTTCATTGTTCCACTGCTGTGACAATTCATTAAAATTAAGCGGCTGGGAATTTTGCGCCAGCGTCGATGAACTGATCAAAACAATCAAACAAAACAGAAAAGAAGAACAGTGTTTAAGCATGCAATGGGTCCGGTCGGTCAAGTATCAGGGGCATTCATGTGTTGCCCGATTTTATTTTTGATGATCAAGGATACAGCAATTCATCGTGATTATTCGGCTGTAAATAGGCCATGCTGTCGACATTTTCGTCAATCACTTCTGGAAATCAGGCGCTATTTCGATAAGATCAGGCGTATAAGCCTATCTTACAGGTACAAAATCATGATTACACAATACAAACTTGAGATTTATAAGCGTTATAACGGTGATCTGGATGGCTGGTGTTTGTTGGGAGATGATACGGAAAAGACCCTGATGAACGAGCAAGACTGGTTTGAAATACAGGAGCTCGTTCAGAAAGTGATACTGCTAAAACAGGGCGTGGTTTCTCAGGCGTTTGCTCAGAAAATTAATCAAGCTGTTCAAATTCAAACCGATCATGCTGAAACTGCAAACCTTTTGAAGGAATTAGCTGAGCTGTCTGTTTCATAAGATTAAAATGGATTTCAAGCCATGCCCGGAGAGTTGCTTAATGATGGCAAATGCTCAGGCCGGCTTTGAATGGCTTAACGATCACACACATGATTTTCTTCGCCATCGCTCATTTCCGAGATCAGCGAGGGCAGCATGGCCGTTACTTTTTCGCCGCATTTTTTCATTTCTTCCATGGCCGGACTGGCGGCGATTTCCTTGCCGAACGTAATGGCTTTTTGTTGAGCCGCATCGCGATTTCCAGCAGTACACAGCGCTTTTATCTCGACCTCCAGAGCTTTGGCTTGCTGGCCGATTTTTTTCATTTCCGCTTGATCCGTTTTTTGAATACACGATTGCATGGATTTGAGCTGTTGTTTCAGTTGTTCGAATTTTGCAGGGTCGATGTTTTGAGCAAAAACGGTGGCAGGCAGTATCAGGATAAGCAAGGTCGATATTTTGAACATGGTGGCTTCCTTTTTTTCGTGGGCGAGTGAATATCGGTGTTTAATACTAATTCATAAGTTCAAGAGTGAATAGGGATCATCCAAGAAACACCTTCATTTATTTACCACTGCTTAATTCTTTTGTTTTCCGGTTAAAATAGCCCAATTTCATTTTATTCAACGACAGATAGTTATGGAAAAAACATACGATCCGCATTCAATCGAACAACATTGGTACGCTATTTGGGAAGAGCAAAATCATTTTGCACCCAGCGAGGAAGGTGAATCCTATTGCATCATGATTCCGCCGCCCAATGTCACCGGCAGTTTGCACATGGGCCATGCTTTTCAGGATACGATCATGGATGCTTTGACGCGCTATCACCGGATGCGCGGCTTCAGTACCTTATGGCAAGCCGGAACGGATCATGCAGGTATTGCAACGCAAATGGTCGTTGAGCGGTTGATTAATACGGAAAATAAGACCCGGCATGATTACGGAAGAGAAAAGTTTGTCGAAAAAATTTGGGAATGGAAGGAGCAGTCCGGCGGTACCATCACCCAGCAATTACGGCGCATGGGCTCTTCTCTGGATTGGTCCAGGGAACGGTTCACGATGGATGACGGGATGTCCGAGGCGGTGGGGGAAGTTTTTATCAGGCTTTACGAAGAAGGCCTGATTTACCGGGGTAAACGTCTGGTCAACTGGGACCCGGTTTTACATTCGGCGGTTTCCGATCTGGAAGTACTGTCCGAAGAGGAAAACGGCTCCATGTGGCACATGCGTTACCCTTTATCGAATGGTACGGGGTATTTGATCGTTGCGACGACGCGCCCCGAGACTCTTTTAGGTGATGCGGCGGTGGCGATTCATCCGAATGATGAGCGCTATAAACATCTGCTGGGTGAATATGTCGAATTGCCGTTAACAGGTCGTAAAATCCCGGTGATTGCCGATGAATATGTAGATCCTGAATTCGGTACCGGTTGCGTCAAAATTACCCCTGCGCATGATTTCAATGATTATGAAGTCTGGACGCGGCACAGAAACACCTCGGCCATTCAGGCATTGCCGCATGGCGGCTTGATCAATATTTTTACAGCCGATGCCTGTATCAGAAATAACAAGGGCGATGAGGATTTTTTAATTCCTCACAAGTACATGGGGATGGATCGTTTTGAGGCGCGAAAGGAAATCGTCGCCGATCTGGAAGCGCAGGGTCTACTGGAAAAAATAGTAGACCATAAATTAATGGTTCCGCGTGGTGATAGAACCAGCGCCGTGATTGAACCGTTTTTAACGGATCAGTGGTATGTCAAAGTGGCACCTCTTGCCAAGCCGGCTATCGAAGCGGTAGAAAACGGCGATATCAAGTTTGTGCCGGATAACTGGAAAAACACCTATTTTGAATGGATGCGCAATATTCAGGATTGGTGTATTTCGAGGCAGATCTGGTGGGGACACCGCATTCCCGCCTGGTACGATGACAAAGGCAATATTTATGTGGGCCGTTCAGAGCAAGCCATACGCGAACAACATAAACTGCCGAATGATTATCCGTTAAAGCAGGATGATGATGTGCTGGATACCTGGTTCTCCTCAGCATTGTGGCCATTTTCAACATTAGGCTGGCCGGAACAAACACCGGAATTGGCCAAACATTATCCGACCAGCGTTTTGGTTACCGGTTTCGATATCATCTTTTTCTGGGTGGCCCGGATGATTATGATGGGTCTAAAATTTCAGGGGCAGGTGCCTTTCAGGGAAGTGTATATACACGGTCTGGTGCGGGATGCGGAAGGGCAGAAAATGTCCAAATCCAAAGGCAACGTGCTGGATCCTATCGATCTTATCGACGGTATCGATCTGGAAGCGCTGGTTGAAAAGCGCATTTCCGGAATGATGCAGCCACATTTGGCGAAGAAAATAGAAACGGTTACCCGTAAGCAATTTCCAGACGGTATTCCGTCTTACGGAACCGATGCCTTGCGTTTCACGTTTGCTTCATTGGCCTCAACCGGACGGGATATCCGTTTTGATTTGGCGCGTACCGAAGGTTATCGCAATTTCTGTAACAAACTCTGGAATGCCGCTCGTTATGTGTTGATGAATACGGAAGACCAGGATAATGGCTTATCCGGTCTTCCTTGTGAATACACCCAAGTCGATCGTTGGATAATGTCCCGTTTGCAGCAGCAAATTGCTGTTACACGGCAGGCGATCGATAATTACCGCTTTGATTTGGCCGCGCAGGCCATTTATGATTTTACCTGGAACGAATATTGTGACTGGTATCTGGAATTGGCCAAGATCTCGCTGCAATCAGAAAATGAAGCCGTTCAACGCGGAACAAGGCAGACTTTGGTGTCGGTTCTGGAGACCGTTTTACGGTTGGCTCATCCCATCATGCCGTTTATTACCGAGGAAATATGGCAGCGCGTTGCGCCGTTAGCGGGGATTAATGGTCCTACCATCATGCGTCAATCCTACCCTGAGACCGATGCGTCCCTTATTGATAAGGCAGCCATTGCTGAAATTGAATGGGTGATGGCGTTTATTCTCGGCGTACGCAGAATCCGAGCCGAAATGAATATCGCACCAGGAAAGCCGTTGCCGGTTTTAATTCAAAACGGCACGGCTACCGATCAGGCGATGCTGGAAAACAGTCAGGCTTATTTGAAAAAATTAGGCAGGCTTGAGGCTATCACCTGGCTCGGTTTGGATGAAATAGCTCCCGAATCGGCAATTGCCCTGGTGGGCGAGATGAAAATTTTAATCCCGATGGCGGGCCTGATCGATAAACAGGCGGAACTGACCCGGCTGGATAAGGAGATTCAGCGCATCAGTAAAGAGTTGCCCCGCATTGAAGGCAAGTTGAACAATCCCAGCTTTGTGGATAAGGCTCCGGCTGACGTCATCGTCAAAGAAAAAAACAAGCTGTCCGATTTACAGTCTACACTTAGAAGTCTCGAAGAGCAGGTGATTAAAATAAAGGCCCTTTAAAGTTGGCTTACAGTTAAAACCGGAGTATCTAATGACAAACTGGCGTGTGAGCTTACCGTCTCCATGCTTTTTTGTCATGAACCTTCAACGAAGGCTGCCGTTGGCCTTGATGTTAAATGAACAAAGCGAGTTATGGTGACCAATAATCCTGACCAACAGCTAGGTGGTCTTTCGAGATGTTTGATTCAGGCCGGCTTGGTTTCTGAGGCGGAAATGCTGGCTCACATACAGGCAGCAAAAAAAGCAAAAATCTCGTTAATTAACTACCTGGTTTCCAATAAAGTTGTAAGCAGCAAAGCGATCGCAGAGCGTGCTTCAGTTGAATTCGGCTTGCCGCAATTCGATCTTAGTGCCATCGATGTCAAAAGTTTGCCGATAGCCCTGGTTACTGAAAAACTGATCAGGAAGCATCATGCATTGCCTTTGCTTAAGCGCGGAAACCGGCTGTTTCTGGCCATATCGGATGCCAGCAATTTTCAAGCTCAAGATGAGATAAAATTCCATACCCGGCTGAATATTGACACCATTCTGGTTGAAGAAGACAAGCTGGGCAAGGCTATAGAAACAGCCTTGGAAGCTGCCGAAACTATGATGACGGATCTGCTGGATTCGGACTTGGATAATCTGGAGATAACCGGTGGTGATCAGGATAATTTAAAAGATGAGAGCGGACCGGAAGTGGATGACGGTCCGATTGTTCGTTTTGTGAATAAAATTCTGCTGGATGCGATTAAAAAAGGTGTTTCGGATATCCATCTTGAACCGTATGAAAAATCCTTCCGTATCCGGTACCGCGGCGATGGCATGTTGTATGAAGTCGCCAGTCCCCCTTCAAATATTTCCAATCGTATTATTTCCAGATTAAAGGTAATGGCCAGAATGGACATTGCCGAGCGGCGTATTCCTCAGGATGGTCGTATTAAAATGGCGTTATCTAAAACGCGCGCCATCGATTTCCGGGTCAATACCTGCCCAACGTTGTTTGGTGAAAAAGTGGTATTGCGGATTCTGGATCCAACCAGCGCCCAGCTCGGTATAGAAAAACTGGGTTTCGAGCCCATACAACAACAACGATTTTTGGAAGCCATTCACAGACCCTATGGAATGGTGCTGGTTACAGGACCTACCGGAAGCGGTAAAACCGTTACGCTTTATACCGGCTTGAATATTTTGAACAGTGTCGAACGGAATATTTCGACAGCAGAAGATCCTGTTGAAATCACGGTTCCAGGCATTAATCAGGTGAATGTCAATCCTAAAGCGGGCTTAACCTTTGCTACGGCGTTAAGAGCATTTTTGCGGCAAGATCCCGATATCATTATGGTGGGCGAAATTCGAGACCTGGAAACAGCCGAAATTGCTGTGAAAGCCGCTCAAACAGGGCATTTGGTGTTATCCACGCTGCATACGAACGATGCGCCGCAAACCCTGAACCGTCTTGTGCAAATGGGAATCCCTCCGTTCAATATTGTCTCGGCGGTAAACTTGATTATGGCGCAACGTTTGGCCCGGCGCTTGTGTGAAAACTGTAAGGCCCGCGTTAATCTTCCCGAAGTGGCGCTTTTATCGGCCGGCTTTTTGGAAGATGAAGTTAAAGACCTGAAATTGTATGGACCCGTCGGCTGTGAACTTTGCACCGTCGGCTATAAAGGCCGGGTGGGTATTTATCAGGTGATGCCTATCAGTGAAGGTATGCGTAAATTAATTTTAGAAGGCGGTAACACACTGGAGTTGGCGATTCAGGCTAAAGCGGAAGGCTTTAATGATTTGCGCCGGTCCGGTTTGGAAAAAGTCAAGCAAGGCGTTACCAGTCTTGAAGAAGTCGATCGAGTGACCAAGGAATAACAATGGCAGAAGCTAAAGCGACAGAACAAATTGATTTTATTTGGGATGGTAAAGACAAGAACGGCATGCGGACCAAAGGCGAAATTGCTGCCAAATCCGAAGCTGTTGCTCGTTCGGATCTGCGCCAAATGGGCATTCGTGTCATTAGCATCAAAAAAAAGCCCAAGTCGTTATTCGGTGCAAGAGTCCAAAAGATCACGCCCGGCGACATTGCCATTTTCAGCCGCCAGTTGGCAACCATGCTTGAGGCCGGTGTGCCTTTGGTCCAGTCATTTGACATTATCGGCAAGGGCCATGAAAACGCCAGTATGCAGCACTTGTTATTGAGCATTAAAGCGGATATTGAGGGCGGCAGCACGTTGGCAGAGGCGTTAAAGAAAAATCCTATTTATTTTGATGAATTATTCTGTAATCTTGTTGAGGCGGGCGAACATGCCGGTGTTCTGGAAACCTTGCTGGATAAAATAGCCACGTATAAAGAAAAAACAGAATCGCTCAAGAAAAAAATCAAGAAAGCGCTCACTTACCCTATTGCGGTACTGGTGGTTGCATTTGTTGTAACCGCTATTCTGTTGATTTTTGTTGTTCCGGTGTTTGAAGAATTATTTCAAGGTTTCGGGGCTGATTTACCGGCCTTCACAAGAATGGTTATCGACCTTTCGGAATGGATGCAGGCTTGGTGGTGGGTTATAGTTGCTGTGGTTTTCGGTTGTGTTTATACCTTTGGCTACTTTAAAAAGCGCTCCCGGAAATTTAATCACGCTTTGGATAGAACGTTGCTGAAAATTCCAGTCGTCGGTTTGATCCTGAACAAATCAGCCGTCGCACGTTTTGCCAGAACCTTATCGACCATGTCGGCTGCAGGGGTGCCGTTAGTAGAGGCTTTGGAGTCGGTGGCGGGCTCTTGCGGTAACATTATTTACTCCGATGCGGTTCTCAAAATGCGTGAAGAAGTGTCGACCGGCCAACGACTTCAGTTTGCAATGCAGCAAACCGCTCTGTTTCCTCATATGGTCGTGCAAATGGTCGCAATCGGAGAGGAGTCGGGATCTATCGATACGATGCTAACAAAAGTGGCGGATTTTTTTGAAGAGGAAGTGGATAACCTGGTCGATAATTTAAGCAGCTTGATGGAGCCTATTATCATGTCGGTATTAGGCGTTTTAGTGGGCGGTTTAATCGTTGCGATGTATTTGCCTATTTTCAAAATGGGCGCAGCGGTCGGTTAAGCGTTCTACCCTGGATGAAATCATGATGCCCTTTGTCGATACAATTGCACTCAATTCCACGCTTTTAATCGCGGTAGTGGCAGTGATTGGTTTGCTGGTAGGTAGTTTTTTAAACGTGGTCATTTACCGCCTGCCCATAATGATGAAGCGGGATTGGCGAAATGAATGTGCTGAATTTCTGAACCTGCCCGCTGAACGATCAGAGGAGAATGCTGATTTCAATCTTGTTTTCCCGTTATCCCGGTGTCCTCACTGCAGTACACCCATCAAGCCCTATCAGAATATTCCGGTGATCAGTTACCTGGTAATGAAAGGCCGCTGCGCGCATTGCCAAGAGCCAATTTCTCAACGTTATCCAGTGGTTGAAGCGTTGACCGGCGTATGTTCGGCGTTGATTGCCTGGCGTTTCGGTTATTCGCCGGAAATGGGCGCCGCCTTGTTCATGACCTGGGCTTTGATAGCGCTCAGTGCCATTGATCTGGATCATCAACTGTTGCCGGACTCGATTACGTTACCTTTGTTATGGTCCGGCTTGTTTTTAAGCCTGTTTCATGTCTTTGCCGATAGCCAGTCCAGTATCATTGGGGCGATTGCCGGTTACCTGTGCCTCTGGTTTGTTTATCATGGTTTTAAGCTGCTAACCGGCAAAGAGGGCATGGGCTTCGGAGATTTTAAGTTGCTGGCCGCATTCGGTGCCTGGCTGGGTTGGCAGTATTTGACCATGATCATTCTTCTCTCGTCGGTTACCGGAGCGCTAATTGGAATGGCCATGATCATTTTTGTCAAACACGACAAGAACATTCCCATTCCGTTCGGCCCTTATCTGGCCATAGCAGGCTGGATAGCCTTACTCTGGGGCGATAAGATCAATCTGTTTTACCTCAACGCTACCGGATTTTAACTGAATGTTGAGAGTTGGTTTAACGGGAGGGATTGGTTCGGGCAAGACGACGGTCGCTTCCCTATTTGCAGAACAAGGCATTCCCATCATTGATGCGGATGAACTGGCCAGAGCGCTGGTCGAGCCGGGTCAGCCTGCATTGGCTAAGATTTCGCAAGCTTTTGGCGAAGCCATGATTGATGCTAAAGGGAATCTGGACCGGGGAGCCTTGAGAAATCTTGTCTTTGCGGATGATAAGCAAAAGGAAAAGCTGGAAGCCATTCTCCATCCCTTGGTGCGTGACCGCATAGTATCGGCGGTAGAGGAGTTGACAGCGCCTTATTGTATTATTTGTGTGCCGCTGTTGTTTGAGTCGGGCATGGATGATTTGGTAGATAGGGTCCTGGTTGTCGATTGTCCGGTAACTTTGCAAATAGAGCGCGTGAAAAAACGTAATCGATTGAGTGAGTCGGTCATTCTTGCGATTATTGCCGCTCAGCTTTCCCGTGAATCACGTAATGCCAGGGCAGATGAAATCATTGATAATACCTGCGACAATTCTCAACTTGCAGAACAAGTCAAAAAACTGCACAATTTATATCTTTCGCTAAGCCTGAAGCAGGATAACGTTGTCAGTGAATACCGATATAGTGTATGAGTTTCCTCTCAATGAACGGATTCGAATTTTCATCCGGCTTGAATTACTGTTTAATCAGCTCAGTCACTTTCTTGAGGGTAATACCGAATTTGATAGACGGGCAGCTATCGATTCTCTGCTTGATATTCTTACTATTTTTAGCCGTAATGACCTCAAGTCGGAGATTCTTAAAGAATTAGACCGTCACGGTAAAGTGCTTAATCAACTGGCTAACACCGAGGGTGTAGACACTGAAAAACTGATTGATATTCTTGCAGAGATAAATCAAATCAGTAAAAGTCTTTATGCCGACAACGGCAAGATTGGTATTAAAGTGATGGAAAGCGATTTATTTCAAAGTATTTCGCAGCGCAGTTCGATACCGGGCGGCACTTGTTCATTTGATTTGCCCGCGTTTCATTATTGGCTGGAGCAGGATGAAGAAGTTCAGTCTATGGCCCTGGATCAGTGGACAAAACCATTCGCCGATATCCGCAAGGCGATCGATTTAATCATGGGCTTTATTCGCCAGAGCACCCGGCCTGTGGCAAAAATGGCCCCCGCAGGTTTTTTTCAGTTGCCGTTGGACAAGAGTCTGCCTTTACAATTATTACGTATCAATGTGGCGCGTGATATTCCCTGTTTTGCTGAAATCAGTGGTGGAAAACACCGCTTTACGATTCGATTCATGGTGCCGTCTATCGATGGGTCCAGGCCAACTCAAACGCCCGATAACATCCCTTTTTTGTTAACCTGCTGCCAGTTTTGAATGGACAACTCGGATAAACCCATAACGGTCAAGTGTCCGCAGTGCAAACGTCCCGTGCCATGGACTCAAGAACAACTCTTCAAGCCTTTCTGCAGCGAGCGCTGCAAACTGATAGATTTAGGTGAATGGGCCGCCGAGGAAAAAAGGATTCCCGGTGAGCCTGTATATGATGAGAACGAACTAGAAGATACTTTTTACCATTGATTTAATTGTATCGGCTCCCCCATTTTTATTGCGTGCAGGTGGTTGATTACAAAGTACGCATGAAATCGTCCCTGTTGCAGAAGCTTTTTCAATCAAGCATCTACTCCTCAAAGCTACATTAAAAACGTTCAAACTGGGAATTGCTGCTTTTTAACGTTTCAGCTTAAAAAGGTACGGATGCCTGATATGCCTTGTCCGCCCATTTTCCTGGCTTCGTCTAGCGATTCTTTGGATACTCCTCCCAACGCATAAACCGGTATATTGATCGGATTAACCCATTCGTGAAATTTCTGCCAGCCCAGCGAGGGCGCCATGGGATGAGTGGGTGTTGGTAAAACAGGTGCAAGGACAGCGAAATCAAGCCGCAGTTTTTGTGCCTGCAATAACTCGACAGGGTTATGACAGGATGCGGCAATCCAACCCTTCAAGGGCGGTTTTTGAGTCAATTCCATTAAATGACGGCTGGTCAGATGCACTCCGTCCGCTGCCAGTTTTTCAAAGCCTTCGACGCCGGAGTTAATAAGTAAATGGGCGCCTTTTACACGGCACAAAGGTTGTGCGCGAACGAAAAATTCGGCGGCTTGTTGCGATGTTGACGATTTTAACCGGGCTTGGATCAAAGTTATCCCTTGTCCCAATAAGTTATCAAGGCGGGTGAGCAATGGCTGCCCATCTTCATCATCAAGAATCGCATAATAGGGCGGTAACCTGACCGCTGAAATAATGGGTTTATTGGCTTCAGGAAAAGCAAAGTCAATCAGATTGTCCGGTAAAACCCATTGAATCGGCTGGCCTTCGCGGCCATGCGCTGCACCGCTGAATTTTTCAACCTGCCAGACATCCAGATTGACACTTAAGTCTGTGTAATCATGATGGATGTTGATCAGCGGTGATGCTTTCTCGACCTGAATGGCCAATTCTTCATAAAGCTCGCGTTCCAGGGCTTGTTCAACGCTTTCGCCCGCTTCAACTTTTCCGCCCGGAAACTCCCATAAGTCGCCTTGATGAGCCGTTGACGGACGCAAAGAAATAAGGACTTCGCCAAGCGCATTCTTTATCACACCCACGGCAACATGCAAAGCAGCTTTCATGTGTGATTACCAAGCCGGGGTTTTGAGTCCAGTTTGATTAATATCACGTTCTGTATTCGGCGTTAATTTTTACATAATCGTAGGAAAAGTCGCAGGTCAGAATTTCCTGCCTGGCTTGGCCGCGCCCTAACGAGACCGTAACTGTTATTTCTTCCTGGTTCATGACCTGTTGTCCTGCCGCTTCCGTGTAACCCGCGGCGCGTTCACCGGCTTTGACTATGCAAACATCACCCAGATAGATATCGACAGCTTCCAGTACCATATTGTCAATACCTGACCGGCCGACCGCAGCAAGTATGCGGCCCCAGTTCGGGTCGCTGGCGAAAAATGCGGTTTTGACCAGTGGCGAATGCGCAATGGTTTTGCCGACTCTGGCGGCTTCCTCGTCACTGGCGGCAGCATTCACAACGATGCGCATGAGTTTGGTTGCACCTTCACCGTCTCGCACTATAGCCTCAGCCAGTTGCTTACAGAGTGCCAAAACGGCTTGCGAAAATAGTGCATAGGCTGGCGTGTCTGCTTTCAGTTCTGGCGCCTCTGAGCCGCCGCTGGCCATCAGAACACAGGCGTCGTTGGTGGATGTGTCGCCATCGACAGTAATGCGGTTAAATGATTGCTCAGCAGCCTCAGTCAAACATGCTTGCAATAACGGCTGGGCAATTTTGGCGTCGGTTGCGATAAATGCCAGCATCGTTGCCATGTTCGGCTGAATCATGCCCGCACCTTTGGATATCCCGGTTATCGTGATGGTTTTGCCTTCGATCTCAATGATCTGCGAGGCTCCTTTGGCAAACGTGTCAGTGGTCATGATGGCGCGGGCGGCTTTTCCCCAGTGATCAATGGCCAGATCTCTGACTGCCTTTGGTAAAGCGGCATGAATTTTATCGACACGTAAGGGTTCGCCGATGACGCCGGTTGAAAACGGCAGGACTTGATCGGCATGGCCATTGACTAATGCAGCCAATCCGGCGCAGCTTGAAAGAGCGTTTTCCATGCCCGACGCACCGGTTCCGGCATTGGCATTACCGGAATTGATCAGTAGCCAGCGAGGACTTTTTGACAAATGCGCTTTGGCGACGTGAACCGGCGCCGCGCAAAACGCATTTTGTGTAAATGCCGCTGCGCAAGTTGAGCTCGGAGCCATTTCGATGACCAATAAATCATCGCGTACGGTTTGTTTAATGCCCGCACACGTTGTTCCTAAGGTAATACCTGCTACCGGATGCATGGGTGGAAACGGCAAAGCGCCAACTGCCATAGGATGACCTCTTATTGTATTTGAATGATTTTTGGCGAAAAGTCGCTAGCTTATTGATTTAAGCTTGTTTATGCAACCCGGTTTGAGGATTGAGACAGCTAGCATTGTTATCAAGGAGAGTTAATGAAGCGGATTTTGTAGGAGCGGGCCATGCTCGCGATTGAACCCCATTCGGTCGCAGGCATGGCGGACTCCCACAATACAGCCTATCGATTTATTGCGATGGCTTTATCTTAAAAGCATTGATTTATTGGGTAGCAGCCAGCTCATTCGGACCATTGACATCTTCCGGATCGCCTTCATAAGGGGTCGCATATTTGCAGTCTTTTTGCGGACACACTTTTTCAACGCCACGCCGTTTGGTCGATTTTACGGTAAGAATAGGCCATTGGCAGGACGGGCATTCTTCCTTGATAGGCGCATCCCACAATGCATAGTTACATTTGGGGTATTCGGAGCAGGAGTAAAATATTTTGCCGAACCGCGATTTACGCTTGAGAATAGTGCCCGCTTTGCATTGAGGGCAGGTCACGCCGGTATCCAGGGGTTTTTCCAGAGGCTCTATGTGCTTACATTTGGGATAAGCGCTGCAGCCGATGAACTTACCGTATTTACCGGCTTTGATGACCAAAGGCGAGTCGCATTTCGGGCACGTTCTTCCTTCTACGACTTCCGGGGCATCGGCGCTGGTGCCGTCTTCATTTAAATTCCGCGTGTAAGAACATTCCGGATAATTGTTGCAGCCGATGAAACGGCCATTGCGGCCCAATCGAATCGATAGTTGACTGCCGCATTCGGGACATTTTTCATCAATCGCTTCATGCGTCACATCCTTGCGTTGAACACTTTCATCTTTTTCATGGATGAGCGTGTTGAAGGGGTTCCAAAATGCATGCATTAACGGAATCCACTCTTTTTCACCGCGCGAAACAGCATCCAGCTCATCTTCAAGGTTGGCCGTAAAGTCGTAATCGACGTATTTGGTGAAGTGTTCGGTCAGGAATTTATTGACGATTCGTCCCACGTCAGTAGGATAAAACCGCTTGCTTTCCAGAGTGACATATTCACGATTTTGCAAAGTCGAAATGATCGATGCATAGGTGGAAGGCCGACCTATGCCGTGTTCTTCCAATGTTTTTACCAGACTGGCCTCGCTGTAGCGGGGCGGTGGCTCGGTAAAATGTTGCCCGGCCAGGATGTCATTAAGCGGGACAGGGCGGCCTTGTTCTAAAGCCGGTAAAAAGTTTTCCTTGTCATCGCCTTCCTGGGTATCGTCAATGCCCTCGAGATAAACGGCCATAAAACCCGGTTTGGCTATCGTTGATCCGGTCGCACGGAACAGGTGTTGCTGCTCTTCACCGCAGCAAAAATCAATAGCCACCATGTCTATCGTGGCGTGAATCATCTGGCAGGCGATGGTGCGTTTCCAAATGAGATCATACAGTTTGAATTGTTCAGCGCTCAGGTATTTCTGTACATCGGCGGGCTGATGCCTGATGGAAGTCGGTCTTATGGCTTCATGTGCTTCCTGGGCATTTTTTGACTTGGTTTTGAATTGACGGGGTTCTTTGGGTACGTTGATTGCGCCGTATTTTTCGGCAATCAATTCCCTGATTTCCAGCACCGCGTCAACCGACAAATTGACCGAATCGGTACGCATATAGGTAATCAATCCCGCGGTTTCGCCCCCCAGGTCAATCCCTTCGTACAGTTGTTGCGCTACCATCATGGTCCGTTTGGTGGTAAAGCCCAGTTTGCGCGCGGCTTCCTGTTGCAAGGTCGACGTGATAAAAGGGGGTGCCGGATTACGGCTGCGTTGTTTTTTCTCGACTTTGACAACATGCAGCTTGCCGTCTGCCGCATCCAGCAAGGTTTGTTTGACCTGGCTGGCGTGCTCCTCCGTTTCAAAGCTGAACTGGTTGAGCTTCTCGCCATTGAAATGAGTCAATTTGGCTTTAAACGTTTGCTCCTGCGCTGTCAGTTCTGCATCTATACTCCAGTATTCCCGGGTTTTGAACGCTTCGATTTCCAGTTCCCGTTCGACGATCATGCGCAGGGCCGGACTTTGAACGCGCCCGGCGGACAGGCCGCGGCGAATCTTTTTCCAGAGTAAAGGGGATAATTTAAAGCCCACAAGATAATCCAGAGCTCGCCGGGCCTGCTGGGCATTGATTAAATTGATTGAAAGTTCGGTGGGGTTAGCGATCGCTTCAGTCACCGCCTTCTTCGTAATTTCATGAAAAATAACCCGGTGTACCGGCTTGTTTTTAAGCAGTTTTTTATCTTTCAACAATTCGTAAAGATGCCAGGAAATCGCTTCCCCCTCTCTATCAGGGTCAGTCGCGAGATAGAGTGTTTGAGCTTCTTTGATAGCTTTGCTAATGGCCTGCACATGGCGTTGGTTGCGATCAATGATTTCATATTTCATCGCAAAGTCATGTTCCGGGTCTACGGCACCTTCTTTAGGGATCAGATCCCTGACATGTCCATAGGAGGCCAAAACATGAAAGTCTTTGCCCAGATATTTTTCAATCGTTTTAGCTTTTGCAGGGGATTCTACAATGACGAGGTTGTTACTCATTGGGTCTTTAATTCGAGGCCGGTTTAATGCAAGTAAGCAGGAATCTGATCGTAAACGATATCTTCCATTCGTGAAAAAGCAATTTCTTCATCGGGCTGACTTAACAGTACCATCAAGACGATCCATTTCAGTTTTTCCAGAGAAATCTCTTCATTTTCCAGTGCGACTGCACGGTCTATAACGAGTTCACGGTTGGCAGGCGACAAAATACCGTTGTGTTCGATAAACATCAAAAAATTGCGACATTCAAGATCCAGCCTTTCAAGTTCCTGACTCGAAAATATACGGAAGGCATGTGATGCCGAAGGATTGATTTTGCCTTGCAAACTCAAGGATTCCAGCCAATCGAAAGCCTTGCTGACTTCGGTTTGATCAAACCCGGCTTCTTCTAGTTCGTTCTTGATCATCTCACTATCGGGCAGGATTTCAATCTCATCCTCCATATAGTTTTCAAACAGATACATCAAGACATCAAAAATATTTTCTTTCATAGTGGTATTAAATTATTTAATGCGGGTGTAACACCCGCCGGGCATCGATTCAATGTAGCCTTGAAGTTCCATAACCAGCAACATTGACGAAATGACTTCAACGGATTGGCCTGTGCTTTCTACCAGTTTATCAACAGAAGTGGGGCTAAACATGATCAGATTCAATAATGTTTGTTGCTCCAGGTCAAGCATTGATTGTGATAAAGACGGCGTTGATGCGGCATCTCTTTGATTGTATTGGCCTAATTCTTCAAGAATATCCTGAGACGTTTCAACAAGTTTTGCGCCTTCTCTGATCAGTGCATTACAGCCTCGGGCGAGCGGGTTATGAATGGACCCGGGAATAGCAAAAACTTCCCGGTTTTGTTCCAGTGCCATTCTGGCCGTGATCAGGGAGCCGCTTTGTTTGGCCGCTTCCACCACCAATAAACCCATACTCAAGCCGCTGATGATTCGATTACGTCTGGGAAAATGGTTCGCTTTCGCGGTGGTGCCAGGCGGAAACTCCGAAACTAAAGCGCCGGTTTCCGAGATCCGGGTCGCCAAGGCTTTGTTACAGGCAGGGTAAACCCGGTCGAGCCCTGTTCCTGCCACGGCAATGGTCAGCCCATTAACCAGCAGCGCGCCTTCATGACTCGCGGCATCTATCCCCAAAGCCAGTCCGCTGGTAATGACAAAGCCGGTGCTGGCCAGCGATTTGGCAAAACTGAGTGCTGTCTCACGGCCCAGATTAGAGGGATTTCGGCTGCCGACCATGGCAATTTGCGGTAAGTCCAAAAGAGCGGACTCACCCCTGAAAAACAGTAATGGCGGCGGGTCTGAAATTTCTTTAAGCAAAGCAGGGTAAGCCGGATCAGTAATGGTTATAACGCCTTGACGGGGCGATTCCAGCCACAGTAAATCGCTCTCTACTTGAGACCAGTCAGGTGCTCGAATGAATTCAATGCTTTTATCATTCAAGCCTAATGCGGCAAGAGCGGTTCTGGATTCCTTAAATAACCGTTCCGGTGTGTGTGATTGCAGCAGTCTTAGAAAAGTTCTGCAGCCAACGCCCGGCGTGCGTAATAACGCCAGCCAGAATTTAAGTTCATTGGCGGGGATGACGCTGTTCAGGGTGTTCTTACGCGGTCAAGAACATGAATAGCCTGTGTGGCTTCCATAACCAAGGCATAGCTGACCCGTTCAAAGACTCTGAATACCATCAGTTTTCCGGCTATTTCATCGGGCATTTGAATCTCATCATTGCGCTGTAGGCCGAACGTATCTCGGACTGTTTTTCCGCTACGGTAGATATCAAATACATGACCAACGCTGATATTATCAACTTGACCTCTGTCTATGGAAACTACGTTGTAACGGCCGATTTGCGTGACGCCGTCCAGTACATTGATGATGTTTCCCTCTATTGTCTCCTCAGGGGCGTGAGGAAAATAATTAAGCGTGAAATCGCCTTCTTCACGGGTCATCAACCGGTCACCGGTTCGAATTTCGCTCGAAGACTTCGTGACGGTCAGTGTGGCGGGGTCGCCTTTCTCATTGAGTGTCGCTTCGGCGATATATTTTGCTTCATAGCCCAGAATTTCTTCTGAATTTGGGCTTTTCAATGTATCGCCCTGCCGGTAGATCGTATAAGAGAGGGTATCCGGTGCCTCTATGGCGCGAACATAGACGCGGTCTCCCGCACCCGCCAGAAGGCGGTCGCCGGCAAAATCAATGATGTAAGGCGCGTTATCAAGTTCATTAGGCCCGACAATGCGAGGTGATACCAGATATTTGGCAATGGTTTCAGACGGGATCAGTTTGATTGCCTGCCTTAAATCGGTTTCACGGATGCGGGGCGTCAGTTTTACGTAGTCCGCATTTTCTGTGGTTTCGTAGGATGAGACATTCGTGCTTGCAATGCTTAAGCGCGGCTGACCATCAACCACGGAAAAAACGATGGTATCGCCCGGATAGATCAAGTGGGGGTTTTCAATTTGCTGATTGGTTTGCCATAAATAAGGCCATTGTTCGGGGCGTTGTAAAAATCGTCCGGCAATATGCCACAATGTATCCCCTTCGACCACCGTGTAATGGTCAGGGTGATTGGGGTTTATTGCTATCAATTCCTCACTGATGGCTAAGTTGGATATTAGAAGTGCCAATAATCCCAAAAGGTTACGCAAGGCCATAAACAGGTTCCTGATCGGTCATTTTTATGTGGAGTGATTTCAAAGTTTAGATTAAATCATATAGAATTCCAGCATTGAAAATTCTGCAGGAGAGATTGTTGAGTATTTTGACTATTTTAGAGTTTCCTGACGAGCGGCTGCGAAAAAAAGCATTACCGGTTGCGCGGGTTGATGAGAGTATCAGAAAGCTGGTCGATGACATGTTTGAAACCATGTATGAAGCAAAAGGCGTCGGTTTGGCTGCTTCGCAGATCGATGTTCATCAGCGTATCATAGTTATGGATGTCAGCGAGGACAAAAAGTCGCCCTTATGTTTGATCAATCCCGAAATCATCGAAAAATACGGTGTTGAAGAAGGCGAAGAAGGCTGCTTATCAGTGCCAGGCTTTTTTGAGAAAGTTAAACGGGCCGAACGCATCAAAGTGAGAGCGCTGGACAGGCAAGGCAAAACGTTTGAAATGGAAGCCGATGATTTGCTGGCGATCTGTGTGCAGCATGAAATGGATCATTTAGAGGGCAAATTATTTGTGGATTACATTTCTCCGTTAAAACGGCAACGCATCAAGCGAAAGCTCGAAAAAATTCACAAGCTGGAACAAAAAATCTTATGAGAATCGTATTTGCCGGTACGCCGGAATTTGCTGTACCTGCGTTGCGTATGCTGCTGGCTTCACCGCATGAGGTCTGCGCTGTTTATACACAGCCGGACAAACCGGCGGGCCGCGGGCGAAAGTTGACTCCCAGTCCCGTCAAAGCCTTGGCGCTTGAATCCGGAATTCCCGTGGTTCAACCCGTGTCACTCAAAAATGAGGATGATTTCAAGCAGCTGTCTGATTTGAATCCCGACCTGATGGTTGTTGTCGCGTATGGGATGATTTTGCCGCAATCCGTATTGGATTTACCAAAATACGGTTGTATTAATGTGCATGGCTCTTTGTTGCCCCGGTGGCGCGGCGCGGCACCCATTCAAAGAGCGTTGATGGCGGGCGACAAAGAGACCGGTGTGACGATCATGCAAATAGTCCGGCAATTGGATGCGGGTGATATGCTGCATAAGGAAGTTTATCGGATAGAGCCCCATGATACGGCCAGCGATTTGCATAATAAACTCGCACAATTGGGCGCTGTCGGGCTTAGCAAGGTCATCGATCAGCTTGTAAAGAACGCGTTGCATCCGCAAAAACAGGACGAAGGGTTAGTGACCTACGCAGAGAAACTCGACAAATCCGAGGCTTTGATGGATTGGAGCCAATCTGCCGAGGTGCTGGCGCTTAAAGTCAGAGGTATGAATGCTTGGCCGGTGGCTCAAACCACTTTTAATGGCGATGTCTTGAGAATATGGCGTGCCGAACCGGTGAGTATTGAATCGAACGAAGCGCCGGGTACGGTTTTAATCAGCGATAAACAACTGGATGTACAAACCGGAAAAGGTGTATTGCGTTTGTTGGAAGTTCAATTGCCCGGCGGAAAACGTGTTTCAGCCCAAGACTTTATCAACGCCCATGCTCTTCACGCACGAAGACTGGGTTGTGACGCGTGAACGCAAGACTCCTGTCCGCCAAAATTATCAGCCGAGTTTTAAAAGAAGGGCAGTCGTTGACTGCGGCTCTTGATCAACTGTTACCGGAAGTCATGACGCCTCAAGACAAGGCCTTTGTTCAGGCGATTTGCTACGGCGTTATCAGGCAGTTTTATCAACTGGAGTTTTTGCTCAATCAATTGGTAACAAAACCCATCAAAGATAATGAGGTCAAAGTGCTGGCGCTAATGGGTATTTATCAGCTGGCTTATATGCGAGTTAAAGAACATGCCGCGGTTTCAGAGACGGTGGCCGCGTTGCCGAGAAAAAAAATCTGGGCAAAAGCCCTGATCAATGCAGTGCTTAGGAACTACCAAAGACAGCGGGAACAGTTGCTGGCCAGGCTGGACAGTGAGCCCATGCTGGCGGCCGGTCACCCTAAATGGCTGATCGCATTAATTGAGCAGGATTGGCCGGAACAGGCCGGCACGATTTTCCTGGAAAATAACCGCCAGGCGCCTATGGTGCTGAGAGTTAATCAGGCGCGCTTGACTCGAGTTCAATACCTTCAGAAATTGACTGACAGCGGCGTCTCTGCGGCAGAGTTTGCCGCAGCACCTGCTGCATTAGTATTGGAGCACCCTGTGCCGGTTGAGCAATTACCTGGATTTGGTGAAGGGTGGGTGTCGGTTCAGGATGCCGCTGCACAACTGGCCGCCGGATTATTGGGTGTCGCTGCCGGGCATCGAGTGCTGGATGTCTGCGCGGCGCCGGGCGGCAAAACGGCTCATCTACTTGAAACTCAGCCGAAGCTTGCTGAATTGGTGGCGCTTGATTGTGATGCGGCCAGAATGCAGCGGGTCGAGAAAAATATGACGCGTCTGGGTTTGAATGCGACCCTATTGGTTGGTGATGCGGCATCCCCTGATTCTTG
>JAGXSU010000008.1 GCA_018333785.1 Methylomicrobium sp.
CAACGTAGTCGGATACATCAAAGGCAAAAGTGCGATTTCAATAGCTCGGAACTTTAGGGGCAAGACCAAGAATTTCACAGGTGAAAATTTCTGGGCGCGGGGTTATTTCGTATCAACAGTTGGCCTTGATGAAGAAATGGAGAGGAATTACATCCGCGAGCAAGAACGTGAAGAAGAACGTTACGAGCAACTGACGCTCTTTGGGCAACCAAATCCGCCTTTAGGCGGTTCATGAACAAGCCCCTTTGAGGGGCTAACAGATATAAGCCCCCGGCTTTGCCGGGGGTGATTTAACTGAATTGCAGAGTGTAAGTCTTGTAGATTCATAATTCTTGTAGCGCAAGCATAATGGCAGTTCGATTTTGAAAAATTTCAGCTTGTCAATTTAAGCAGGATTAAATGCAGATTGATTTTTTAGCAATGACAATCTGTGTGGCATTTAGCTTAATTAATGGCTGTTATTTAACATAGATTAATTAATAAATAATTGTGTGCCCCATGAATATCAAGTTTATAAGATTGAATAAAAGGGCTTATTTTTAAATTGGCATAGAATCTGTATGCGGCAGTATGTGTGATGGGTTTTGTTAGCCATTCCCTGGAATGGTAAATTTCATGATCCAGTTCGCATAGCCACACTCACCGCGAGGTGGGGCCGGAAAACCACGGTTCTTGGTGGATGCAAGAAGGCCGGGTTGCCTCCTGATAGCGATGATTGCTTAGTGATGGGGGTGTTCTGTTCGATGTCTTTGAGTCGGCAGCGCAAATATCACTGTTAATTTTAGCTTTTAACAGTAATAAATAAAGAGGGTACATAATGAATAAAATTTTAACGTCTTTTGTTGTTTTAACGAGTCTGCTGTTTGGCAGCCAAGCTTATGCGCATGTCGGTTACAGAAGTCTGGATGTCAATAATCCCTTTACTGCTTCCGTAACTTCGGACTTCGGCTGGTACGAAGGAACTACACCCGATTTGGCCAACAGCCATGATTTGCGCTGGTTTTCCTTTACTGTGGCCGAAGACGGTAACTACGATATCAACGTTAAAGCATTAGGCGAGGGTGTTTTTAATAGCTCCAGCCGGACTGTTGCTGGTGAAGTTGATGCTAACCCGTTTACCTCTGTCGGCGCTTTAGATGTCGCGTTCAGTTTGTTCAGGGGGCTTGTCCCGGCTGGTTCGGTTGAGTCACTCACTCGGACCGGAACTAATCCGGATGGTACGCCGATCTTAGGCGGATTTGTGGTTACCGGTCAGGGCATTACTACAGACGGAATTCAACACTCACCCTCGAGTCTTTTCGCAGGCGATAATACCTTAACCAATAGAGCCGGCTTAACCGGTACTATTACCTTTATGACTGCGGTTAATGAGAAGGGTGCCGGCATAACTGAATCGCTGACTAACTATTTCTTTAACGCCGGCAGCTATTCGTTGCTGGTGGGTGGTGCTTCTCAAAAGCTGTTCGACACAGATGGAATTACCATTTTAAATGATGGCGCATACGGCATTACTGCGAGTCTCACTCCCACTACTTTAAATGCTGTTCCCGTTCCTGCAGCCGTATGGATGTTCGGTAGCGCTATAGTAGGTCTTGTTGGCTTTGGTCGTCGTAAACAACTGGCGGTTTAATTTTATAGATGGACAGGTACTCATGGATTGATTCTCCTTAGATTAAGGACAGGAAAGGCGAGAACCGGTAAAGGAAGCCCGTAGCATGGATGCTGGATAGTCACCCCCGATATGCAAATGGAAAGCGTGTCGGGGGTTTTTTATGAGAGTATTTTAAGCCTCATTTTCATCTTTCTTGTAATTTAACATGAAAAAAACATCTCCAAAGCCATCTCTCAAAAGCACCTCGAATTTGCAAGCACCTGCTTCTTTTAACAAGTTCTGGCTTTTTTTCACCGTAACGCTAAGCGGCGGAAGCGTAATGATACTGGAGTTGCTGGGTACGCGTATCATTGCGCCCTACTATGGGGTTAGTCTCTATGTCTGGTCTTCATTGATTGCTGTGACTATGATAGCGTTAGCTCTAGGCTACTACTTGGGTGGTTTTCTGGCGGACCGTTATACAAAATTTCGCCTGGCTCATATTTTTATGCTGGCTTCAGTGGCGATTGTGCTGATTCCTTTTGTCAGCGGCCCGATTATGCAATTAACCAATCCGCTGGGTATTCGAGGTGGCGCATTTTTGAGTGCTTTGTTACTTTTTACGGTGCCTTTGACGGCATTGGCCATGGTCGGGCCCTTTGTGATTAAGCTGGCTACTCATGATTTACAAGGCGTCGGTAGGGTGGCAGGTTCGGTTTACGCTGTCAGCACCATTGGTAGCGTGATAGCAACATTGCTATTGGGTTTTTATTTGCTGCCTATGCTGGGTAGCCGGAGTATCATTTTTTCATTGAGCATAATGCTGTTGCTGTTGGCTCTGACTTTGATGTTGCTGGATAAAACCAGTTTTAGGCAGGCCTCTTCCAGTTTACCCTTGTGGCTGGTTGCAATCCTGGTTGGCTTGCTGAGTTTCAATGGCTATGCCAAACCTCATGCGTTAGGTGGGGGATTTGAAGTTCAACATGAAGAAGAGAGCGTTTATGGCTGGGTGCGTGTCGTTGACGATTTGCGAAACGATAACCGGTTGTTACTTTCTGATGCCTCTGTGCTTAGCGCTATAAGCCTGAAAACAGGAAAAAGTCTGCTCAGTTATCAAGCTGTACTGGGAGGCCTGCCTTTATTTCGACCCGGCGCTAAATCGGCTTTGTTAATCGGGCTAGGGGGTGGGCATGTCGCGCTCGATCTTAAAGCTAAAGGTTTGGCAACCGATACCATTGAAATAGACCCGGCGGTTGCTGAGGCCTCGCTTCATTATTTTCACTTCAAACCTACCGGCGATTTCATCGTCGGCGATGCTCGCTACGAAATCAAAAAATTGCATAAAAACTACGATTTTATCATTCACGATTGCTTTACCGGCGGTTCGGAGCCGACACATCTCTTGACGGTAGAAATGCTGAGCGAACTACGAAGCTTATTAACAGCGAGAGGTGTGCTAGCCTTAAATTACGTCGGATTTACCGAGGGTGAGGGAACTGCTGCGGTTGCCTCGGTCTATAAAACGTTGAGAGCCGTTTTGCCGAATGTCAGTGTGTTTATCACTGAAAAAGAAGAGTTTACCGATTTTATCTTTCTGGCTTCTAATCAACCGGTGGTTCTGGACAGTGCTGATTCCGATCCGCGTGTGAAGTGGTTGCTTGATCATCAGTATGTCATCGATTATGCGGACGGCATACTGATTACCGACGATTTTAATCCTATGGAAAGCATGCAAGTACGCAAATCCGAAGCCTATCGTAAAATCTTTATGCAGCGGATTGACCCAGAACTACTGGTTCTTTAAGGTTTTTTTCCGATTGGGTGGGTGTGCCGCTACCTTGAATTCGCTCAAGTAATTAAAGAACCACCTTGACGTCCTAAAACGTCAGTCCAAAGGTACGGCAAGCCCAGTTTTTCAAGCCAATCCGGGCCTTGTTCCGATTTAAGCATGGCAATGGTCGAGGCGCTACCCGCAATGACGCAATGTTCACTGATCACGGTTACCGAAGTCAAGTGCTGGACAGGCCAGCCTGTTTTGGGATTGAGAACATGGCTATAACGCTTGCCTTCAATGACAATGCAGCGTTCGTAATCGCCGCTACTGGCAATCGCTCCTTGATGTAAGGCAAGGCTTTTCAATAAGGCCTGCCTATTGCGTGGATGAGCAATTCCTACACGCCACGGCTCGTTGTCAGGTCGAGGTCCAATGATTTTGACATCTCCACCGAGATTGACGAGGCCATGCCTGCCTCCGGCTTGTCGGCAGAGTGTCACAACGCGATCGGCTGCGTATTCTTTGACGATACCTCCAAAATCGAGCTCCATACCCGGCGATGAAAAAACCAGATCAGGTGGCGACCAATTCACTTTATCCCAGCCGATCCGCTCCAATAGAGAAGTAATCATTTCCGGCTCGGGTAAGCGGGTCTGCTCAAAACGCCAGGCTTTACGCAAAATCCCTGAGCTGATATCAAACAAACCGCCGCTTTGGAGGTAACAAGCGTTAGCGTACTCGATCAGTCCGGCTGTTTCAGTGTCCAGTGTAATTCGGCCGCCATTATATGCAACCCGGTTAATGTCAGACAACAAGCTGTCTTCGCGGTAGCGTGAATATTTTTGCTCCAGGCGCTGTACGTCAGCGATAGCCAATTCGGCTATTTTCCGGGCAGAGTTGCTGTCGGTAGTAAATAACTGAATCTGACAAGGCGAGCCCATTGCTTTAAAGTTGAAATTAAAATGCTGCAGCTTTTTGGAGTTCAAGGTGTGAAATTGAGCAATAGATTTTGAAATTCGAGTTGCATGAAATCAGGTAGGGTTTTTCAAAAAGAGTAAGTCAATACGGTATGGATATCAAGAGCTCAAGGTGGTGTTCTATTAGAAATTCCTGTCCCGGCAAAGGCAGGAGTGCTATCCGAGGCGCGCTTAAATAAAGCTAATTAATTAAACTATGTTATTTAAAATAATTAAACTATGTCATATAAAGCAAAATATAAATTTCAATGTTCTAGTCTCAGGTTTTCGAACTTGTGCCTGTGTATTGTCTTAGTGATTAAGGGTCGTTAAGAGGCTTTAATAGGGGTCTTGATACTATTTTTGGATGAATGGATTTATTTGGCTTGGTCTGTGCTAGTTTTTTGACGATACTAAGCGGGTAAAGTTTTAGGTTTTTTACTTTAATCTTTGGAGATGAAATGAAAATAAAAGAATTTGCAGTAGCAACTATTTTAGGGTTGTCGATGGGATCGGCTCAGGCGAATTTGTTAGAGTTTAATGGTACTTATGAAAGTGATGAGGATTTAGATCTTTATCATTTTGATCTGTTGAGTGATGGACAGGTAAAAATATGGAGTGACACTTTAACTAATGGGTTGGACTCAAAGCTTACACTGTTCAAGAAAAACCAGGATACCGGTGCTTATGAATGGAAATCCGGAATTGGAGGCTATGAAATACTGAATGCAAGGGAAGACCGGAATGCTAATGGAGTAACTTTATCAGGTGTCAATGAATTCAATGTACCCCTGAAAAATGGTTGGGTGTTAAATGATCCGGATAAACTGGGCCTATCAGATGCAGGTGGTCTCCTCAATCTCACAATAGGATCTTATTTACTGGTCCACACCGGTTTTTTCGATATGTTTGTAGGTGAGGCTGAAGGACGCGACGGTACTTTTGACGAAGGCTTTGTAGACATGTGGTCTGATTTTGGTTTTGAAGAGTCCAATTCTCGCTGGAGTACTTTCGAATTTCGCACCAGTGATGCGCCGCATGCCTACAATGTATTTGTGGATGGCGATGTAGCTGCTGTGTCGGCTGTGCCTGTCCCCGGCGCGGTCTGGTTGATGGGTTCTGCTATTGCGGGTTTGACAATGGCTGCGCGTAGAAAAAAAGCGGCCATTGCGGCTTGATTAAAGAGCACATTACGATCGCTTTAGTCACACTCCAGTCGATTTAACCATGTTCATCAGTGGGCTTGGACATTTTAATTTCAGCCATTCTTCTCTTACTTGTTTTAGTATCGGTCAAGGGAAAGTTTGGCTGATATTTTTTTTGTGCGTTTTAATTTATTCGGCTTCTGCTTTGGCTAACGGGCAGACAAATCAGCAAGCGCCGGTTCGTTTGATGCGGACGGGTGCTGTCAACGCTGACTGGCAACTGCAGGTTAACGATGCGCCCCTCTTTCTAGCTTTACAGGAGATACAGAGGGTGAGTGGTTTGCGTATACATTATTCGGTGTTGCCTGAACAAGCGGTCAGCGCTACCTGTGTGAGCGACGAATTAACCCAGGTTTTGAAGTGCTTACTGGGCGCTTCGGTCAATCTGGTCTTTAGTGGATCGGGCGCTGCCTCTGACCCAACGTCGATAGGAGAAGTGTGGGTGTTGGGTAGCTCGTTAAATACACAGCGGTCGGCTGTTGACTGCAAACCACCTGGCTTGTCAGATACCGTGGCAACGGAAACCGGCCAGGGCGGCACTATTGACCGTTTACTGTTGGAGGTCAATGCTGACGATACACGACAACGCGCAGATGCTCTTTTTGATCTGGCCAAACAGACCGAAGCGGATTCTGAAGAAGTGGATGCTCTGTTATTGAAGGGTTTGCACGACCCTTCCGCAATGGTACGAGGCCAGGCATTATCAGGCTGGGCGGAACGCCACGGGGATGGAGCATTACCGGAATTGCAACAGGCTATGCTGGACAGCGACAGTTCTGTGCGTTTGCAGGCCGTTGAATTGACGGATAATCCGCTGATGTTAAAAAATGCCCTGCAGGATGCCGATGCATTGGTTAGGCAACTGGCCGAGGCCAAGTTACAGGCGCTTAGTCCAAGATAAAAGGGTGTTGGCGTTTCACAGAGGTATGCGCAGTTCAGTTTGCATTTGGTGAAAGCCAACCTGATGTTTCAAGGGCTTTGTGCTTTGGCATTAATTGTTGGGTCGCAAAAAGTTTGTAACCCAACCGAAGATTAAAAAACAATCAACTTTTTATAGAGTTTTAAACTCATTGACACAGAACACCTAGCTAATTAATTTATAACGGAGTAAATGCATGACCCTCAAAACAAAATTAACACTACTATTAACGGTATTTACACTGGGTGCGGTAGGTCCTGCAGCGGCGCACTCGATTAATAATAAAACTTTACGTCCTGCCTTTGGCGCTTCAGCAACCGATATTTGGCAAGCCACTTGCGGTGCCGGCAGTAGCCACATGTTTGCGCAGATCAGGGATCAGTCAGCTGATAATAACCTTGTTTCTTTGGTTGTCGTATCAGGCGTTAGGGGAGCCACGACCACTGATTTAACAGGTGGAGACCCAACATACAGCCCCGGTATTTCCGTCAATGCAGGCAATGCTACCTACACGATGTTGGTCAATCACACACGGACAGGCGGTCAGGCCTATAGCATTGAATACCACTGCGAAAACGCCTCAGGCGGACACACTGAAACGACCACACCAACTGCTGAATCGCAAAACAATTAGACGCGGTCATAAAGCCTTGAGACTTTACTATAAGGTATAACAGATGATCGTGGTTTCTTTTCTGATGATTATCGGTTGTTAGGAGCATTGACTAAGTGGTCACTTACCTTACGGTTAAGGTCTCAGTTATTTGATTAATGAATCCGCTATTTCTCTCGAACAAATTGCTATGAAATTGTACAAAACACTTTGGGTGGTCCTCTTAAGCTTGAATATGGGACAAGTCTTGGCCTTGGATGAAGGTATCGAGGTGCCGGATTGCGTGATGAAATCATTTGACGCATCAGATGCACAGGTTGATCTTAAAGACCTGCGCGGAAAAGTAGTGTATGTCGATTTTTGGGCTTCCTGGTGCGGTCCTTGTGCTAAATCGTTTCCATTTATGAATCAATTACACCGAAACCTAAAAGAGCGCGGTCTGGAGGTTGTGGCCGTTAATGTGGACGAGCAGATAGCGGATGCAGAAGATTTTTTAAGCAAGCAGCCCGCCGAATTTCGTATTGCATTAGACAGCCAGCAGGCCTGTGCTAAAACGTTTGATGTGCAGGCCATGCCGTCTACTTATTTGGTCGATCGTAAAGGCGTAATACGCCATGTTCACATGGGATTTCGCGCCACGGATACCGATAATCTGCAGAGTCAGGTAGATCAGTTGTTATCGGAAACGCCCTAATTCTACTTTGTGAGATTAGTAGAAAGACTGTCATACCCGCCTGGAAGCGGGTATCCAGTGCCATGGATGGCGAGCTTAGAACCTTCCATGGTGCCTGGATTCGCTTCGCGGTCTGACGGCTCCGGCAATCCATGCCGGAATGACGACCTTCGGTTATGTGAAACTGGAATTTAGTATTTTCATATAAAATTGCTGCGTCGGTCTGATGCTCTCATGGGGGCGGTAATGACTTTGCTAAATTAATAGGACAATGGGTTTCTATCCCGGGCTAATGTAACTTTCATACCTGCAGAAACTGACGTAAAATGCCGCCTCTATTCAGTGGCTTAGGTTTAATAGCACTAAAGCCGAGCTCACTACTGATTTATTAACAGCATCCAAATCGACTGGATGGCATTTTGAATGATATCGCGCTATGAACAAATGTGTACTGCTCATGCTGAGCCTGACTCTCTTATCGTTATCCGGTTGCGCCGTAGCACCCTGGGAGCGGGGCATTCTTGCCAAGGCACAGATGGCGCTAGAGCCTCATCCGTCCCAAACCGAGTATCGCGGACATACTTATGGCAGCCGTGAGGCTGCTAGTGGCAGTAGTTCCGGTGCGGGAGGCGGTTGTGGTTGTTACTAAAACCCGCTTGAATCAAGTTGTCCGGTCACTGCTACGACCATCTTCTCGAGCCGCCGGTTTATCGGACAGAAATTTTTGTGACGCGTTGGCGTCTCGAAAGATCGATCTGCAATATGCGGTCGACAGGCCGACTATCAAGCGGGTTAATTCCAAAATAAAAGCACATCGTCCAAGCGCTTCGTCAGGCAGTCTGATCAGTCCCGCACTGCAAGCATTGACTACCGCAGCATTAATGCTGCCCGGAGTTATGCCGGTGCAGGCTGCCGATGATGAGGTGACGATACAGTATGGGCATTATGAAGAATCCAGCCGGGATACATTTGGACGTGTGCCGATAGGTGAAACTCCTCTTGGCAACACCGTTTTTGGCGAGCAAAAGCTACCCAGTAATTATACGCCTATAACAGTTGATACTATCCACGCACAGTTCAAGACCACGATGCTTGATCGCTGGAAATTTACAGCCAATTATACGGAAGACACTTGGTCAGGTGCGACGCCCATTGCGACCGCTCCTGCGGGTTTTGGTGCTAACTTTGCATTTGAGCGTGATGGAGCGGATCACGTTGATGTTAATTCTGTAGGCCAAACCGTATCAGGTGCGTCTCCGCGACTGAAGGATGGCATTTTCCCGGTCTTCGACAGCCAGTTAAATCCGGTTTTTAATGCGGGTGTTAATGATGATACTTTTGAACCTGTTTACCAAAAAGGCTCTCAAAAACTGGCACACACAATGACCATGGCTTCTCCCGAAACCCGAAAACAAGGTGATTTCAGTTTGGGTTATGAATGGGACGAAGCGGCTGTCAATGTCGGTGGGGGTATATCCATAGAGAGTGATTATGAGTCTCGGTTTGTCAATTGGGGCGGGCGGCTGGATTTCAATAATAAATTAACAACGCTAAATTTTAACCAGAGTTATACCAATAGCACTATCTCGGCTACGCTGGATCATGATTCTTTACCCTATCTCAGTACGGCCGGTTATGCGCTTAATGGTCGTAGCGACAACGGCTATGTCGAAGATGTGGGTGGGCCTGTTGTTGACGGGATAGGTGTTAACAAGAAACTCAGAGGGCTACGCGAGGATATTGCCACTAACTTCAGCCTAACTCAGGTGCTGACTAAAAGTGCTTTGATGGAGGCGGGTGTGGGATACACCCATAGCAGTGGCTTTATGGAAAATCCGTATAAAGCCACCTATGCGTTTTATGTCGATCCGGATGGCTTTGATGCTGTAAACAATGTATTTACCACTATCAGTACAACTGCATTCAGCGAGGAGCGACCCGACAAGCGGAATCAGATCAATCTCAATCTGCGCTATGTTCAGTATGTCGAGCCGCTGGATGCGGCGATGAACCTGAAGTACAACTATTTTATCGATGACTGGGGGATCAATGCCCATACCTTCGAAGGCAAATGGGTGCAGCCATTACCCTGGGGGCTAACCGTCACGCCTACTATTCGTTATTACAGTCAGAGTGCCGCCGATTTTTATCATCCGTTTTTGGCGCTGAGAGCTGCCGGTGATGGCACTATAAGTAATAGTGTCAACCCGGGCGCAGGTGAGCAAAACGACTATCGCATTTTGAAGCAAAACTATGCGCATTTCTCCAGCGATCATAGGCTTTCCGCATACGGTGCTTTGAGCGGTGGTGTTGTAGTGAGCAAACAATTTGCGCGTGGTCTGAGCCTGGAAATGGGTTTTGAATATTATACGCATCAAGGTGATTTGCGCCTTGGCGGTGGAGGGGAAGCCGATTTTGCTGATTTTTCGGCCTACTCGGCAAATGCCGCGCTTAAAGTGGACTTGGCTACATTAGGTCGCGGCTTAGCCTACGGTAACGATTCTGCTCATCACCACCACCATCATCATCATCACGGCCCGCAACAACCTGCCGGGCTCATGTTCGGGCATATGCTGGAAAAAGCCGGCGACTGGATGATCGGTTACAATTATATGTACAGTCGGCAGGCCGGAGACTTGTTAAAAGGTACCCGATCTATCGCCGATAGTGAGGTCATACTTAACAATACGGCCAATAACCCCAACTGCGCCGATTCTAAATGCTATGTTGCGCCTTCCGATATGACCATGCACATGCACATGTTTATGGTGATGTATGCACCTACCGACTGGATGAATCTGATGCTGATGCCAACTTTCATGGACATGAGCATGAACATGCGCAGTCTTGAAGGCGCTGATCCCTGTCCATCGGGAACGTCAGGCATTGTCGGTGCGGCCTGCCAACATACCAATCATGAACATCAAACCGGCGGCATAGGCGACACCAATATTTCCGCCCAGTTCAAGCTTTACGGCGATCAAATCAATCATTTACATTTGACCTTAGGCGTATCGGCGCCTACCGGTGATGTAGGCATTAAGCTGAGACCGAATCATGGCTATGAACTGGGTTTTATTCATTACGGTATGCAGTTGGGCAGCGGTACCTGGGATTTTACTCCGAGTCTGACTTATACCGGCCATTACGATAATTGGGGGTGGGGCGCGCAGGTGCAAGGCATCAAGCGTTTGGAGAGCCAAAATGAATCAGGCTATGCGCTGGGCGACATGTTTCAGACCACTGCATGGGGCAGTTACCAGATCCTAGAGTGGTTGGGAGGAACCGTAAGAGGTATTTACACCAGTCAGGGCGCTTTGCAGAACGAATATAACGGCCACCATGTGCCTGTAGGTACTATGGACGAACCTGCTAACCATGGAGGACGTTTTTGGGACATAGGCCTGGGCCTCACCGCGACGATACCCAAAGGCGACCTCGCCGGTAATTCGGTTAGTGTGGAATGGATTCAACCGGTACAGGACGATGTTAACGGAATTCAGATAGAACGAGAAGGCGCGCTGGCAGCCAAGTGGAGTTATATGTTTTAGCCTTTTACCGATCTAATTTAATGCTTTGTATACGCATTTATGACCATGCAACATATCACCGATCAAATGGAAAGTTGGGTTAAAACTCGGTTGATTCAGGCTAATATGCTAACGGCAGCAAATATTTCCGGGACTTGGTTCGCCAGGATCAGGAAAATCGAGGAGCAGAAACCCGACTTGCCGGAAATAATGGTTGACTACAATTTATGCGTGGGAGTTATCATAGACCCTCAACCGAGGGATAAGCTCGCTCGGAATGTCTCAATGTCATTGATACATTCCGTTCGCGCGGTCACATTTGCGATTTTCTGACGCGCTTTTTGACCGTTTGCGGTGTAACCTTAAAGGCCGCAAACATGACCTCGCTAAGTCAATCGAATGTTATGCTTACTTGCTTCTGCGAAGACTTGCGCCCAGCAATCCCAGACCTGACATAAAAAGAAAGAACGATGCTGGCAATGGAACAGGGGTTGCACCGTATTGAAGGTGGTCTACCTCCCAGTTGTTCTTTCCGGGCATAGAGATTCGTATCGCGCTGATGCCACTCAGGTTGACTACACCGAAGAACCGGTCCTCACCGGTTGTGCGTGAGATACTGGAATCTCCAAGAGAAAAAGGCCCGATTTCCCCCAATGAGTTTCCCAATTGGTCAAAGGCTTCGAACAGTGTGTTGTTGATTAGGTCGCTCGCAAAGGGTGTCCCGCCATTGTTTCGCCCAACATCAGTCCATACAATTCCAGCATGAGTCGGCAAGGTGCCGCCAAGTGCGGAAGCCGAGAAGTCAAACGTGAAACTGCTGGTGGAGAAATTTGAATACAAACTTTTTGTCTGGCCGGTTGCAAAGCCATCTACTACACCATCATCTCCGTCCACGGAATCACTAAACGTAGTAGAAATATTTGTAGATGAGAACTCGCGAACGCTTACGCCCGGAGTATTGAGAATACCGTCTTCGAAGTCCTCAAGATAATAGTAACTGAAGGTTTGTCCAATGAATGGACTATCTGATGAACTCAAATACGGTGTTGGTCCCAGGAACGTGGGAGCAGCGAAAACTGAGTAGGATGGTAGAGCAGTCATTAGAACGGCGACTGCGAATTTTCCGATTCCAGTAAAGAGTTTATTGTTTAACATTTTTTATCTCCTCTTGATTCTTACGACAGAAAGGCGCCGCCTTCCACGTCCAACAAATTATTCTATAAAACAGGTGCATTTTTCTTATTTCTTGGATTTAATTGGTCTCGTTTAATGCCGAATTTATTTCACCTCTTGTCATCAAAGCCTTCATCGAATACGCCGACGGACTGCCAATGCCATCAGGCCGCTAATAAACAACCAAGCGGAAGCGGGAAGTGGAACCGGGGCAGCGGAGTAGGTCAGATTGTCAACAATGAAACCATCGGATGATTGGCCGTGGAACTGAATTTTGTCGACCAAGCCGGAATAGCCCGATGCCAGCCAATATATATCGGACGGTTGATTGGCAGCGTCGAGCGGGGAGCTATAGACCTTTTGGTCTTGGAAGAATAGCGAAAAGCTGATTTCGGTGTCAAAGCCCCAATAGTTGTAATACATGCCTTGAAAAATCACCGGACCTTGATCGAAAGTCAACTCGCCAGCACGGGTATGCAGGCGATTCTCGCCCAATTCCGGGTTATGCGGCTCAAACTCCGAATAACTCGACACCTGACCGGCCATCGATTCCCAACCAGACAAACCACCGTAACCGTCGATTAGATCCCAGTTAAAAATGCCTTCGAAATCAACCACGGTCGTTGCGGCATTGGCTACATTGCCGTTGAATATTGCAGCTGTCAACAGACCAATCATCACATATTTTTTCATTCGCTTTCCTCAAGTTTTGTTAGATACAGGGGGGGCTTAAATCGGTTGGTATTGGCCAGTCGTCGATCCACTGGTATAAAGCAATCCCATCAGTGTTTTACCGAACAATCAGGGTAAGCTCTGCAAAAAGGGTACCGGTTGCATGGGTGTGACTTCGTCGTAAACCCTCGATTTGGCGTAACTGGCGTCTCGCAACCAAGTAAGGTTAAGTACATCGACGCAGAGCAAGCCCGCGCCGCAATCGAACATTTGTGCTTGCGCAGCTTCAGCCATCAGTTTGCAGCAGGCGGTTAGCGCACACCAGAATGTTTGACGTCTCATAGTTTTTCTCAATAAATGCATTAACTATATTTTGCTCTAACAAATGAATTTTCATCTACTGTCAGATCTGACAGTGCAATGTTGTAAAACGACCGACTTAAAATGGGTGAGGATGTATCAAGCCTAAAAGCGTTGCCTTAATCAAGGCATGTTGCCGGTTTGAAGCGTGCAGCTTTTGCGTAGCGTTATTGAGATGAAAATTGATCGTTCTCTCTGAAAGGTTAAGTAACCGGGAGATTTCCCATGATGTTTTGCCGTCCGCAGCCCATTTCATGCATTCTTTTTCACGCGCAGTCAGCAGTATTTCCTGATTTAAATCTTCCAGATTTAATACTCGACGCACAGCCTCATGAATGTAGCCCGCTAAAATTTGTATATAGGGCATGGCATGTTGTGTAATTTCGCGTGAAGTTGTTTCTGGACGGTTCAATGCAAAGCTCAATACACCCATTTCGCCGTGAGGGCTGTGCATAGGCATGGTAATTCCGGCCTTGAGACCAAACTCGCTCGCTTCGTTCATCATTTGAATACTTCGGGTAGAAGGTATTTTCGGCAAGTCATGCCACTGGATCGGCGTTACGTATTCAGTGCAATAAGCAATAATGGGATCTATTTCATAATAGGCATTGGTGAAGTAGTGATCTAACCATTGTTCTGGATAGCCTTTAAGCAAAACAAGTCTCGAGCTTGAGAAATTAGAAGGAATCCTCAACGCGTAAACAAACGTGTCAAAGCCCAGTTGATTCGCATGAAAACGACAAAGCTCAGTAATTTCCTCGATATTCTTAGCTGTCGAAAAGCGTTGTAATACGACATAAAATTCATCGATACTCAAAAAGAACCTCCAGCATTGTTGCATTGGGTCATTCAAATGCTCACGAACCAACTTTGTAGCCTTATAGTTGATAAAGCGTGTGTCTGAGTCTTTTCATTCTCTGTAAAAGCCGGTTTCTGAGGCGAATTTTATAAAATTGTTTGTCACTACTCAGAGTGATTTATTCAAAAAAAATATTGCTTGACACGTATTTTCGCAAATAACCGTAATTTTAAGCCATTCATCGAAAGGCTTTAGGCTTGCTATTTATAGCCTCTAGCTCGTTCAAGAAAAGCCGGATAGCTTTACAAGCACCCGAGGTTACTTACCTATGTCTTTCGTGGTGCTTTGAGCGGCTGTTACCTGGATTCGCTTACGCCGTCTAACGGCTCCGGCTATCCCTTTCGTAATGACGGCGTTGATTTACTTTCAACTATTAACACGAACAGAGCCTTTTTTTTGAGGGTGCTCATAGAGGTTATCAAACAGTCGGATTACTACAAAAATCATCGCCTGAGTCATTTGAATCGCCGGCACTCTGGCGGTATTTTCCGAAGCAAAATCATCAATTGCGTCATTCATGAAATTCACGAGGCCGGTTTGCGGCTTATCCTCTTGCATTCTATGCACAAATCGGTCTTTAAGCTTGGCACTGATTTTTTCATCCATATCCCGCCCTTTGATCAGTGCTTGTAACTCCGTATCCAAAAGCACGGCTTGTTTTTCCAGCCAGTCAACATCAACTTCATGTTGTGGGGGCAGGGGACCAAACGCTTTTTGAAAGACGCAGAACACATCAAAACATAAATCCATAAAAAAGTAGGACATCTCTTGATTGTGTTCGGCAATGATGTTTGGAAAAACGCCGAAGAGGGTTTGGACCAGCGCCGGTTGATCGCTTTCAAATTGTTCCATCATTTTACGGCCAGTATCTTCGTCAATGCTTCTGGCGTATTCTAGGGCTTGATATAGCTCGCGGTCAGTGAGTTCTTTCATGTGTTTATCGGTGTATGAGTCGCAAAAAAGGGCTCATTATGCGGATATAGGCGATCAATGCAAACGCCAACTTCGAGTAATCAGAAAGCATTTTAACTAAAGCAAATTGTAAATCCGGATTAGAGATACTGTTATGTATAATAAGACGGTTAACTGCAAAGTACCTTTTTTCAATTTTAATTGCTCATGCCATCAGAAAAACATTCTAAATTGCTTGCATCCTATCAAAGACTATCGGCTGAACAACAGATGATCCTTAAACTGTTGGCAGTCTATTATGGTTATGCCTCGCCAACGTTTACTGCTGACTGTATCAAAGATACCGGTTTACGGGACGCAAACGGTAAAGCTTTTAAACCTGCCGATATTCAGGGTTCTATTCAACAGTTGCTCAAGGACAAACTGCTTGAACAGTTGCCGAAACAATCTTCCTATCGTTGTCACCGAATGTTGGTCGAACAGATAGCCAGACAGTTGATCGATGACAATGAATTCGAGCGTTATGCGAAGATTATCGAGCAGCATGCGCCGATCGGGACCGGTTATTACCGTTACATGAGGGTTGATGATTGTCTTCGGGATGCGCGAATTCAATATTACCGCCGTGATTTCAGTAAGGTCAGAGAGTGTCTGACGCTGGGCAATCGTTACGGGCAGATTGCAAGTTACTTTAATGTCTATCTTGAATGGCTACTTAATCCGTTCGATGCCGAGTGGTTTCTAAGCCACATCGAGTTTCTGCCTGATGAAATCAGCGGCTATATCGGCTTGCATCAACTGGTTTATCTTTATGCCGATCCTGAGATAGATCGGTTTCTGCAACAACAATGCCAGGCAGAAACAACCAGCAACGACTCTCTTTTAGTCAGGACTTATGCTGAATTACAGTTGTTACGGGGCGAATGGGATGCTTTGAGTGACTTTCTTGTTAACAGGGAAGATCCGGAATTATTGGCTATTGACGCAGCGTTGACGTTTTTCAAAGGCGACTTGAACGGTGCCTTCGTGCAATATGAAAATGCATTAAAGGCACTCAAAAAACTAACCGGGAAACGGAACTGCTATTTTTTCGGGTTGGCAGGCATTTTTTATCCTTTGGTCATTTTAAAGTCCGATCAGTCAGCGCAGCGTGCAAAGTTACCCGCGCTTTTGGCCCAGGCTATCAAAACTCAGGGTTACTGGACCGAGGTCTACCGCTACTTAAACCAATTCCAGCAATTTATTCAAGGCGATGTAAAACAGCGCGATAGCTTATTGGCGCTTAACGCCCCCTACAAAACCCATAGGGGATTCTCTGATAAAGGTGAGCCTGAATCGGTATACGGTCCGTCATTGTTGTTGCAAGTCTTTCTTATACTGACCAAATTCTGGACAAAATCCGAACATTTTGCTCATGTCTCGGATCAGAGTCATGACCTCTATAAACAGTTGGATGATAACGGTTACCGCTGGCCTGCAGCCGAACTGGCGAAAGTGTTCAGTCATATCGACCCCAGTAAAGCAATACGTTGGGATACCGGTTTTTTTAACCGCAATCCACTGGCTTTGGCCGATTTGTTTGTCAGCCGGCCAGATTGGGATCTGGCTCTGGATGCCTTGCTTCATCTTAATTCAGTCGTCAAAAAACCAGGTGCTTTGCAGCAAACGGAAAAGCCGATTCGCTTAATCTGGCTGGTTACTTTTACGGAACAAACGCATGGACTGATAATCGAGCCCAGAGAACAAAAACAGCAGGCCAAAGGCGGATGGAGTAAAGGCCGGGCCGTTTCGTTAAAAAGACTCTATACGGAACGCAGCAGTTTCGATTACCTGACCGAATACGATCTCAAGCTGTGCAGCACCATCAAGGAGTATCGCGATAATGGCTGGTACGCGAGCTCCTATATCGATTTCAGTCCGAAAATGCCATTGGCTTTGATTGGCCATCCGTTGTTGTTTTGGGCGAGTTCACCTGAGGTCAGGATAGAAGTCGTCAAAGGCGAGGCCGAACTGAGGGTCAGTAAACTGGCTAAAAGCGATAAAATCAGAATCAGCCTGAATCCGTTAGCGAGCCTTAATCAAACGGTATACATCACCAAAGAAACACCGACGCGCCTCAAGGTGATCGAGCTCAACGAGGATTACCAGAAAATTGCCTCGGTATTGAGCTCAAAAGGTCTTGAAGTGCCTTTGTCCGCTCAGGAACGCGTTCTTCAGACATTGACCAGTATTTCCGGGGTGTTGACTGTGCACTCCGATATTGGCGGCAGTTCGAGTACGGCCGAACAGGTTGAAGCCGATGCGACACCGCGCGTCCATTTGTTGCCTCTGGGCGATGGGCTTAGGGTGGCCTTATTGATCCGGCCATTTGCAACCGAAGGTGCTTATTATCAACCTGGGCAGGGCGGTGAAAGTGTACTGGCCGAAATTGACGGAAAGCCGTTACAAGCCAAACGCAATTTATCGCTGGAGAAAAAACGTTCGAAAGCCATTCTTGATGCCTGCCCGGGTTTGCAGGAAGCCGAGCGGGATGTCGCCGGCGATTTTTTGCTGGAAGAGCCTGAACAATGCCTGGAATTGTTGTTGCAACTGCAGGCGCTTCCCGAGGGTCAGGCCATACTGGAGTGGCCGGAAGGCGTTAAATTTCGTGTGCTGGGCCAAAACAGCGGCAGCGGATTTACTATGCAAATCAAGCGCGATAATGACTGGTTTGCATTGCAGGGCGAACTAAAGGTAAACGAAGATACCGTACTTGAAATCCAGCATTTGCTGGGTTTGTTAAGTGGCAGCCAGGGCCGGTTTTTAAAGTTGAAGGACGGCCAGTTTATCGCCCTGACCGATGCGTTCCGCAAGCGTTTGGATGATCTAAAAGCTTACGCCGACATCAGCGGTAAAAAAGTGCGCATCAATCCGCTGGCGGCATTGACTTTAGAGGATTGGGATGATGCAACCGGCACTGTTAAATCGGACAAACACTGGCAGGAGCACCTGCAAAGGCTCAAAAACGCCCGCGATTACCAGCCGGTTTTACCTTCAACGTTTCAAGCCGAATTACGCGATTATCAGCTGGATGGCTTTATTTGGCTGGCTCGTCTCGCGCAATGGGGCGTGGGTGCGTGTTTGGCGGACGACATGGGCTTGGGCAAAACAGTTCAAGGTCTGGCTTTATTGGTGGACAGGGCGCCAAAGGGGCCCAGTCTGATTGTCGCGCCCACATCAGTGTGCATGAATTGGGAAATTGAAGCCCGCCGTTTTGCACCAACGCTGAACCCTCAATTACTGGGCACAGGCGACCGGCAAAAATTGTTGGATGATCTGGGGCCTTACGATTTGCTGATTTGCAGTTACGGCATGTTGCAACAAGAACAAGTGGCCGACATGCTGGCAAAAATCCGCTTTCAAACCCTGATCCTCGACGAAGCGCAAGCGATCAAAAACACTGCGACTCGCCGCTCGCAGGGGGCGATGAGCCTGCAAGGCGATTTCAAATTGATCATGACCGGCACGCCGCTGGAAAATCACTTGGGTGAACTCTGGAATCTGTTTCGATTCATCAATCCCGGTTTGCTGGGTTCGATGGAACAATTCAATCAGCGCTTCGCCGGACCCATTGAGCGTGACCGCAACACACAAGCCAAGCAACAATTAAAAAAATTGATCCAGCCTTTTATTTTGCGCCGCACTAAAACCCAGGTTTTACAAGAACTGCCGCCGCGCACTGAAATTCCAATCTATGTGGAAATGAGCAGCGAAGAAATGGCGTTTTACGAAGCCTTGCGCCGCGACAGTCTGGCGACATTGGTCAATACTGAAGGCCAACCGCCCGGTCAAAAGCATTTGCAAATTCTGGCAGCCATTTCCAAGCTGCGCCGCAGTTGCTGCAACACCCGTCTGGCCAATCCCGATATCAGTCTACCCAGCAGTAAACTGGCGGCTTTTGGTGAAATCGTCGATGAACTGCTGGACAACAAACATAAGGCGCTGGTTTTCAGTCAGTTTGTCGATCATTTACACTTGATTAAAGAGTATGTAGAAGGGCGCGACATCAAGTATCAATATCTGGACGGCAGTACGCCGGCCAAGGAACGCCAAAAACGCGTCGATGCGTTTCAGCGTGGTGAAGGCGAGTTGTTTTTGATCAGCTTGAAAGCCGGTGGTGTCGGTCTTAATCTGACCGCAGCCGATTATGTGATTCATATGGATCCCTGGTGGAATCCCGCTGTGGAAGATCAGGCATCGGACCGCGCTCATCGCATGGGTCAGCAACGCCCGGTTACGATTTATCGGATGATAGCCAAACAAACGATTGAAGAAAAAATTGTCGCTTTGCATAGCCATAAACGAGATCTGGCTGATAGCTTGCTGGACGGTGCCGATATCAGCGGAAAAATGTCAGCCGATGATTTACTCAGCCTGATGAAAAGTGAAGGCTAGAGTTCACTTGTTTATGTAAGAAATAGCTCATCTTCCAGGGACGACCGAAGTTAAATCGCCAAGGAGGGCGGTTTTTAATGGCTATGTCCGCGTTAGTAGTTGAAAGTAAATCAACACCGTCATTCCGGCATGGATTGCCTAAATCCAGGTCACAAGGATGTGAAAGCCCAACGCCATCCATGGCTCCTGGACCCCGGCAATCCCTGCCGGGGTGCCCGTCAAAGGACGCCGTAAAACCATTCCTATAGGCTCTATGCCAGCATCCCTGCTGCCGAAATCCATGCAAAGCTTACGCATCCTTCTTTATTATCAAACTGGGAATTACTGGTTAAATCAGCATTGTCATCTTTTTGTCATATTAGGGATTTATGATGCGCGCGTTGAACATGATTTTTGGATTGCAGCTCACGAGCGTGAGAAAAACTCCCAAATACTGATTTAATCAGTTCAGTACTAATAGATTACCCACACCCAGAGGAAATATGAATATAAAGTTGAAATCTGTTGCCGTTGTTTTGCCACTGATGCTGAGCAGTGTGGTATCGGCTCAAAGCTCACGCGACTATATCAATATTGTAGGCTCTTCGACTGTTTATCCCTTTTCGACGGTCGTTGCGGAGCAATTCGGAAAGTCCAGCAAATTTAAATCGCCTAAGGTTGAATCAACCGGGACAGGCGGTGGGTTTAAATTATTTTGTAGCGGTGTGGGTGTTCAGTATCCCGATATCACCAATGCATCGCGGGCCATCAAAGCGTCCGAATTTGAAACCTGTCAAAAAAACGGGGTAAAGGACATCATCGAAGTCAAAGTCGGTTATGACGGGATCGCTATTGCCCAAGCCACTACCGGTAAGCCATTCGAATTGTCATTGAAAGAATTGTTTCTGGCGCTGGCTAAAAAAGTGCCGGATCCTAAAGGCGGTGATCAGCTAGTCAATAATCCCTATAACAACTGGGTTGAAATCAATCCTTCATTACCGGCAACCAAAATAGAAGTCTTGGGACCGCCTCCGACTTCCGGAACCCGTGATGCGTTTCTGGAATTGGCTATGGAAGGGGGATGCAAGGAGTTTCCCTGGATCAAGGCGCTGAAAGATAAGGATGAAAATGCTTACAAAGAAATCTGTCACGCCATTCGTGAAGATGGCGGTTATATCGAAGCCGGCGAGAACGACAACCTGATCGTGCAAAAACTGGAAGCCAATCCTAAAGCAATCGGTATTTTCGGCTACAGCTTTCTGGACCAGAATGCCGATAAAGTGGTCGGTCTGAAAATTCAGGGTGTATTGCCTGAATACGATGCAATTGCGTCAGGTCAGTACCCTATTTCGCGGCCCCTGTTTTTCTATGTAAAAAAAGCCCATGTGGAAGTCATTCCCGGTATCAAGGAATTTCTGGAAGAGTTTACCAGCGAAAAGGCCTGGGGTAATGAGGGCTATTTGACTGACAAAGGCTTGATCGCGATGCCTGATGCCGAACGTAAGCAATTTGCCGATGATGTTAAAAATCTGAAATTACTCAAACTCTAATTCAGACAAACCAAGATAGAGTTTGGGCCTGTGATGACTCGCATAGTTAAGCAGGCACACGCGGCGGGGGAATGCTTAGGCAGAGCCCCCGTATTTTTACCCAGGATACACAGCTTATGTCTCCATCGATTCTTCTGATCATATTGTTGATACTGGCCTATGTCGGTTTCTATGCAGGAAAAAAGCGCGCAGTTGCTTGTGTGGAAGGCAAAGTAAAATTTCTGCACTCGTTGCCTGGATTCTATGGTTTTTATGTAAGCTTATGGAGCGTCATTCCTGCGCTGTTGGTCACGGTGATCTGGTTGATCGCTGAGCCTGTATGGATGAATCATGCGGTAACGGCACAATTGCCTGAAGAAATGATCAATCTTCCGCCGGAGCGCTTGAATCTGGTCCTCAATGATGTGCGCAATGTCGTGAACGGTTCAACGTTGGCGACCCAGAGCGATTCGGTCATTCTGGATGCAGCGGGGCATTATCAAGATTTGCAGTCATTGAGCCACTGGTTGTTGGCGTTTGTCGCCATAGGCCTGTCTCTGATTTGTATGTGGATTTCCTGCCAGCGTATTCATCAACATTACCGGGCACGCAATGCGGTTGAAAAAGCCGTTACGGGCGGCATGGTCATCTGCTCTACGATTGCCATATTTACCACCGTGGGCATTGTCAGTTCGGTGGCTTATGAATCGTTCCTGTTTTTTAAATCCGTGCCAGTCTTTGATTTTTTATTCGGTCTGGACTGGAGCCCGCAAACGGCCATGCGTTCTGATCAAGTGGGATCATCCGGTGCTTTTGGCGCGATTCCGCTGTTTACCGGTACTTTGCTGGTGTCGTTGATTGCGATGCTGGTTGCGGTACCGATTGGCTTGATGTCTGCCATCTATTTGTCGGAATTCGCAGGGCCCACTTTTCGTGCAACAGCCAAACCAACGCTGGAAATTCTGGCCGGTATTCCTACCGTGGTTTACGGTTTTTTTGCGGCGTTGACCGTCGCTCCTTTTATTCGTGAAACCGGCGAAGCAATGGGTTTGTCAGTATCCTCGGAAAGTGCTTTGGCAGCTGGCCTGGTGATGGGGGTGATGATTATTCCGTTCGTTTCATCGTTGTCGGACGATGTCATTAATGCGGTGCCGCAATCGCTGCGGGACGGGGCTTATGCCTTGGGTGCCACCCAAGCCGAAACCATCAAGCAGATTATTTTTCCCGCTGCTTTGCCCGGCATTGTCGGCAGTATTTTACTGGCGGTTTCAAGGGCCATCGGTGAGACGATGATTTTAGTCATGGCGGCAGGACTCTCGGCCAATCTGACCTTTAATCCTTTCGAAGCGGTGACGACAGTAACCGTACAAATAGTGACATTGTTAGTCGGCGATCAGGAATTTGACAGCCCTAAGACTTTGGCGGCATTTGCCTTGGGATTGGTGTTGTTTGTCGTCACGCTGATGCTGAACGTCTTTGCTTTGTATATCGTCAGAAAATACCGGGAACAATATGAATAATCTAGCCACTGCTGCAGATTTGGGGGCTGAAAATAAGCCGTCTACTTTTGATATTGTGCAAAAAAGCCTGGCTAAACGGCGATCCGCCGAACGCCGCTTTAAAGCCTATGGCTTAACCGGCATTATGCTGGGCTTGATGTTTTTACTGGTGCTGTTTACCAGTATTATCGGCAAAGGCTATACCGCCTTTGTGCAAACGCAAGTCAAACTGGATATCTATTTTGATGCGGAATGGCTGGATCCTGAGCATGGCGGGGATGATGCCCTAGCCAAGGCCGACTATAACGGCTTGATCAAAAAATCGTTGTCGACGGCTTTTCCTGAAGTAACGCAACGCCGCGACAAGCGCGATCTTTATGCCATGGTCAGCAGCGGAGCGGGCTTTTTGTTGAGAGAAATGGTGACGGCCGATAAGTCTTTATTGGGTAAAACCGTCCCTGTGTGGTTACCGGCAGATGACGATATCGATATGCTGATGAAAGGCCATATCGACCGTGAACAGGATCAGGCCAATCGTCGTGTCAACGATAAGCAACTGGCATGGATAGACAGACTGAGCCAGGAAGTGCGCATCGAAAAGCACTTTAACGCCTTATTCTTTACTGCCGGTGATTCCAGAGAGCCGGAAATGGCCGGTATACGCGGTGCCTTGATGGGTTCCTTGCTGACCCTGGTAGGCACATTTTTATTGTCTTTTCCCATTGGCGTAGCGACTGCGGTATATCTGGAGGAATTCGCCCCCATCAACAAATTTACCGATTTTATCGAAGTGAATATCAACAATCTGGCAGCCGTGCCTTCGATTGTGTTCGGTTTATTGGGGTTGGCCATGTTCATCAACTTTTTCGGATTACCGCGCAGTACGCCCGTTATCGGCTGTCTGGTGCTGACGTTGATGACTTTGCCCACGATTATCATCGCCGGTCGAGCTTCATTAAAGTCCGTACCACCCTCGATTCGGGAGGCTGCTCTGGGAATGGGGGCATCCAAACTGCAAACCATAACGCATCATGTGCTGCCGCTGGCGATGCCCGGCATGATGACAGGCTCGATCATCGGTATGGCCAGAGCATTGGGAGAAACTGCGCCTCTGTTAATGATTGGTATGGTGGCGTTTATCGTTGATGTACCGACCAGCTTTACCCAGCCTTCGACCGTCTTGCCCGTACAAATTTATCTGTGGGCGGACAGTCCCGAAAGAGCTTTTGTCGAACGCACTTCTGCAGCAATCATGGTATTGCTGTTTTTCCTTATTTCCATGAACGGACTGGCAGTTTATCTACGCAGACGCTATGAAAGACGCTGGTAAAGAGGGTAAACCCATGAGTTATATTAGAGAATCCGTACCGAGTCACTCCATGAAAAGACAAACCTTATCGAATGTGCTGGGCATGAAAAAAATAGACCGCGAATCCCGTGAGACAGTAGGCGCAATCACTTCATCCGATACCCGTATTTCTTGTAGAAATGTCAATGTATTTTATGGAGAAAAACAAGCCATCAATGATTTGTCACTGGATATCGGCAATAACGAAGTGATTTCGTTTATTGGTCCGTCCGGCTGCGGTAAATCGACCTTTTTACGCACGCTGAACCGTATGAATGACACCATTCCCAGTTGTAAAGTGGAAGGTGAAATTAAAATCGATGATAAGGATATCTACCACCGCGATATGGATGTGGTTCCTCTGCGCGCTCAAGTCGGTATGGTATTTCAAAAACCCAATCCATTCCCCAAATCGATTTACGACAATGTGGCCTACGGTCCGCGTATTCACGGTCTGGCTGTGAATAAATCCGAACTGGATGAAATTGTTCAAAATTCCCTGATTAAAGCCGGATTATGGGAAGAAGTAAAAGACCGTCTCGATGAGCCGGGAACCGGTTTATCGGGCGGCCAGCAACAGCGTTTGTGCATTGCCCGCACAATTGCAGTCAATCCGGAAGTGATTTTGATGGACGAGCCCTGTTCTGCTTTGGATCCTATCGCCACCGCAAAAATCGAGCAACTGATTGCCGAACTCAAAGAACGCTTCACGATCGTTATTGTCACTCACTCCATGCAGCAAGCCGCGCGGGTTTCCCAGCGTACGGCTTATTTTCATATGGGCCATCTGATTGAAGTGGGCGATACCAACCAGATATTCACCAATCCTGTGCATCCGTTGACTGAAGATTATATTACCGGACGCTTCGGTTAAGGCTTTCGGGATTTGATGCAATTACCGGTCATTTTTTACTTTTACCGATTGCCCACTTCAAATGATTATGGCGACAAAAGAACATACCTCACGCATTTTTGACGGCGAATTGAACCATCTGCATTATCTGGTTTTGGAAATGGCCGGATTAGTGATCACTCAACTGGATCATTCGATGAAAGCTCTGGATGAGCGCGATATCAAATTGGCTGAAAAGATTATCTTGCGCGACAGGGAAGTTAACTGTCATGAGAATAAAATCAATGAGGCGGCGCTTACTATTTTGGCTAAACGTTCGCCGGTGGCTAATGATCTGCGGATGGTGATGTCGGTTTCAAAAATAGTGGTCGATCTGGAATTAATCGGTGATGAAGTCGTCAAGATAGCCAAATTGATTCTGACCTTATTTGACAGCAAAAGCGCCGACCCGAATCTTCAGTTGCTCAGAGACATTATGAAGATGGGGCAAATGGTTTCAGAAATGCTGGAGCAAGCCATTCGGTCTTTCGATACCTGTGATGTAAAAGGCGCCTACACCCTGGTGAATGAATATTGGGACTATGGCGATGAGTATCAGGCAGGCATCAGACGCCAGTTGACCTTTGTTATTGAAGATCCCCGCATCATCAGCCGCTCTCTCAATATTTTCCAAATCATGAAGTCGCTGGAACGCTGCGGCGACCATGCGCGCAGCATCGCCGAATATCTTATTTTTATGATGGAAGGTAAAAATATCCGGCATCAGGATGCGGAATAAATCCAACGCATTGGAAACAAGGACGTTAAAGCCGGCTTAACTAAAAATCGTAATACCGTCTGTATGAAGCAACCCGAAATTCGGGAAAGCCGGACACTACGTCAAAAACATCCATCCTCAAGACTTCAAAAATCATCAGCCTGAGTTTGCCGATAATGGTGACTCGATCACAATCCCATCCGCTTGGAGCAGTTACTTTATAACTGTATTTTAAAGATTCAGCCGGCTTAGCCCTATTCGCAAATTCGGATAAACGCTGTCTTTTCTGCTATATCTATTTATCGACAGCAATACATTATTACTCGGTTTATAGCAACTGACTTAGGCCGTTTGTACTTGAATTGTGATGAGCTATCCGTTCGGTAATAAGTCCACGCCAGTTTTTGTTCATTCCTGCAAGAGAAACGGGCTAAAAACACCATCGGCTTATCTTTTACTTTTGGTTCAAAGGATTAGCCACAACTGTTTATCAAGTGATTATTTTGTGAATATCCGCGTTGGATTGAGGAGATACGAAACATGATTGCGCTGCTCTATTTTGTTTTCTTTTTTTTAATTTATTTGCCTATTTCCATTTGGGTGATTCGTAAAAGTTATTGCTTTGCGAAAGCCAAATATCAGCACGGCTGGGTAGGCGGAATAGTTGCGGCGTTAATCATGTATAACCTGGTGTTTTGGGATTGGATACCGGTGATCTTAATTCATAAACACCTTTGCGAAACTGAAGGCGGCTTTTGGGTTTATAAAACGCCGGAGCAGTGGGTAAAAGAGCATCCTGAAGTCTTGGGTCAGGATTGGGGGGATTCAACTAAAACCAAATGGGAGAATATTCGAAAAGATTATGGAAATGAACGGTGGAGGGTATGGTACGGGCCACATATGTACATTGAGTATGGACATAAAAATAAAATAGATTTTACAGATACGATTAGTCAATACGAGACAAAAGCCGTAGATGGCAAAACAGGTGAAATTTTATTTATAAGTAAAAACTTTTTTAAAGGTGCACAAATTAAATTGTGGTTAGCTGAGCCAAGCCGAAGTGAAGGGCCAGGGTGCGGTGAATCTGAACATAGTGGATTTGTAAAAGAGCATAATAAATTAATGTTGTTGGTTAAAGGAGATATTAAATGAACACTAATATCAAATATGTTGCAGATATGGCAGCCCTTGCCGAGGCCAGTTACGCAGGACTTGACCGATTTAACAGTAATCAAAATGGTCTTAAGTCTGCCATTATCAGTAATGGATTCTCCGTAACCCAGGCAGACGATTTCATACAACACTGGTCAGTTATTCCCGGCAGCCACCAAGCCAATATGCCTAGCGGTTTTTCCGCGACTTTATTCAAAGGCATTGGCCAAGGTGATTTATCTGGTGAGTATGTATTGGCAATCCGGGGCACGGAAGAGCCTGATGTTGATCTTGCCGGTGCCGATGGAGGCGATATATTTTTGGATGGACTCGCAGTCGACCAAATTATTGATCTCTACAATTACACCCAAAAATTGACCCACACGGGTTCCTATCAAGCCGCCAAATTGACCAAATTGGATGGCATAGACGGAGCGCGAGGGCCCATCGATGTGCTTTATGCCAAAACTCATCGCTTGTTATTTCTTGACGGTGCTGAGAGAGGTATTTATCGGATTGACTTTGAACAACGCAATGATGGTAGCGGTCTGTTGCCTTCTGGTGCGCAAGTTCATGTCACCGGGCATAGCTTGGGCGGGCATTTGGCGGCGGCATTTTCGCGAATGTTTCCCAGCTTGACGCTTGATGCAACAATGATCAATGGCGCTGGTTTCGCGGATGGCTTTGCCCCCTTTACCGACACCTTTATACCTAATTTCAACGTCGATCACTTCTTCAGTATGATCGGCGGGGCCAGCCAATTCGATACCACTAAAATTACCAATTACATTGGATCGGCTGCAATGGATTTTGTTGCCCAAGATTGGTTCATTGCTTTGGAACAGCCAGGCCAAATCGAACACGTTACGACGGAAAGTTTCAGTCTTTCCAATACCGTTGGACATGGTGCCGGGCAGATGACGAACACGCTGGCGATTATGGCTCTATTTGGACAGTTGAGTCAGGCAGGTTCGTTATCGTTTGCGGAAATAAACAGCTTGATGGAGAAATCGTCTAATGTCAAAACGGAAACATTCGAGCAATTGGTCAATGGCTTATCCCGGCTATTCGGCATTTCTGAAATTGCCGATCTTAACTTAGACACCACAACCGATGGACGCGAGGCGTTGTTTACCAACATCGTTGCCATTCAGAATTCTAATGGTTTTAAAAGTTTAATGGGTAGAGTCAGCATAGTGGCTCCTGCTGCAACGGCCAGCGAGGCCCGTAGCGATTTTGGTGCGTTTTTAAGCTTGGTTTATTTGACTCCATTTGCTTTAAAACCTGAGGGTAGTGAAGCAAAGGTTTATCTGCAGACCGCACATCTTAACAATACCGAGTTGGCTTTAAAGTGGGAGGAAGATAATGATCTGACACCTGAACAAATCGCCAATGGTCAGGGGCATTATTCGGATAGGTGGTTAAATGATCGGGCCCATATGCTCGCACAATTAATGCTTCGTAATGCGGCCGATTCGGTCACGGTTGTTGGCCGTGGACAAAATGAAACCTATCAAGATATTGCCGCAGGTTTTCTATTTTCTACCTCTGATGTTTCTTACTTCGGGCCTGGACTGCCTCTAGATAGCCGACGTTATATTTTTGATGATGATAACGATAATTCAGCTATTCATGGTGGAAGCCAGAATGATCGTTTATATGGCGGCGGCGGAAACGACAGTCTGCTCGGTAATGCTGGAGATGACTATCTTGAAGGCGGCACCGGTGACGATATTCTCGAAGGTGGACAAGGCAATGACCGGCTTATCGGAGGTCAAGGTCACGACACCTATATTTACCATTCCGGAGACGGTTTCGATACGATTGAAGATAGCGACGGCCTGGGAAGTATCATCGTTAAAGATGTCACACTTGACCTTACCGGCGGCAAAAAAATCGGCACCGATGTCTGGGAGTCGTCGGACCAAAATATTTTAGTGATTTTGGGTGCACCTGATCAGAATGGACAGCGGAACTTATATATCAACGGCAGCATTTTTGAAGGCGGCCGTATCATGATCAAAAATTTCCACGATGGTGATCTTGGCTTGACACTACCCCCTTTTTTAGAAGAACCGACCTCGTCGCCCGCCACTCTATTTCTGGGTGATTCGCAGCCGGGCCAACCCGATAAGCTCATCGGTACTTTTGGGGATGATTATATGGTTGGCGGGGTGGATCGCGATATTTTGGAGGGCTGGAATGGTGATGATGTCCTGTTTGCCGATCAGGCTGTGGATTTAAAAATGGTAACTGATTATCGTGATTTTGGCGGTGAAACAGCAAATGGACAGTACGGTGATTTTTTGTCGGCGGGTTCCGGTAATGACATTCTGATCGGGAGTACGCACAGTGATGCATTAATGGGCGGTGAAGGAGATGACCTTATTCTCGGCGGAGCTGGTCACGACCTTATCTATGGTGATGCCAGCTACAGGACGTCTGATCCTGACTGGACTTACAAAGGTTTACCGGAAATGTACCAAGCCGCTGATTCATCTTACCCGGGATGGAATAATGAAACGGGTTTAAGTCCGGTCATGGGATTATTCGATACTGGAGTAGGTGGGCGGGATGTGATTTACGGAGGTAGCGGAGGGGATTTGATCCTGGCCGGTCAAGGCGATGATATCGTATACGGCGAGAGCGGCGTGGATTCGATCGACGGCGGAGCCGGCCACGATATACTCTTTGGCGGCGAGGATGACGACAGCATTAACGGCGACATAGGTACCGGCAGTTTGAATCAACACGGCAACGACTATATCGATCTGGGTTCCGGCATCATTCAGCAATACGCCAGAGGTAACGGCGGCAACGACATCATCCTGGGCGGCGATACCGACGACACGCTGGAAGGCGACGATCTCAGGGGACTTGATGTGCCGGCCGTCTATCACGGGTCTGACTTCATCGACGGCAAAGGCGGCAATGATACCATTTGGGGTCATGGCGGTGACGACACTATCTATGGCGGCGAGGGTGATGACTATATTGAGGGGGATGCAGGAACTGAATTTATCGCAGCGGAATACCAGGGTAATGATCACCTGTATGGAGAAGCGGGTCATGACACAGTATTAGGTGGGGGCGGTGATGATGTAATTTATGGCGGCAGTGGCAATGATTTACTCATAGGTGATGGCAGTCATATAGATTCCGTTGCTCATGGTCATGATTTTATTGATGGCGGGGAGGGTAACGACGAATTAAAAGGTGGCGGTGGTACGGATTATTTAGATGGCGGCAGTGGCGATGATAAGCTTTTTGGAGACGCCGGTGACGACATCCTCATCGGGGGCAGCGGCACCAATTATCTGGATGGCGGTGAAGGAGAAGATACCTACAGAGTAGGTCAGGGACACGATGTTATAACTGATGCTGATACCAATAACCGGATTGTACTGAATGAATCTACTCAATTACAGGCTATTTCATTAGCAACCGATGGAGCAGATCAGCAAGATCTATTGCTGATTTTTGCCAATGGTGCCCGAGTCAGCATAGCTCAAGGTTTTTTGGGCACCGTCAATTCATTTTTGGTTGACGGTGCAGAAAGAAATTTAAGCGATCTTTTATCTGTCTACGCGAACCAGAATCTTGCTTTAACCGGCACCGGTGCAGCTGAACATATTGCAAGTGGCGCCGGAAACGATTTTATTAACGGTAATGCCGGTGATGATTGGCTTGACGGCGGTCGTGGAAATGATGTTTTACAAGGTGGGGCAGGCTCAGATACTCTGCGCGGCGGAGAAGGAGCCGATGTGCTTGTTGGCGGGAGTGGCAGTGATGTTTACCGGTTTGATAGGGGTGATGGCGCAGATGTGATAAATGCAGCTAATGCCAGTGATTCAGCCGGTGACGTGGTTTATTTCGGCAAAGGTATTGAGGTCAGTGACTTAGGATTATTTCAGTTGGCTAACGGAAGTCTCCTTTTGCGGATCGGAGACGGTCAAGATAGCATTTTGTTCGATGGCTGGTTTAATGAAGGCCCCAATGTGTCAGCTTTGCATTTTTATGATGATACACAGTTGCTTGCCTCTGAAATGACGATGTCAGCAGTCGATGTCTATGGGGGCACGGCAAACAATGATCGTTTGGTCGGTACTGAAGCGGATGATCGACTCGAGGGCTATGCCGGGAATGATGTTTTGTCCGGAGGAGCAGGCAATGATATTTTGGTCGGTGGTGCCGGCAATGACAGTTATCTCTTTGGCTGGGGAGCGCTTGGCAACGACGTGGCGGTGGAGTCGTCTGATGGTTCAAGCATTATCGCCTTGACAGATGGAACAAGCTTGAGAGATTTGAAGTACTCACGGATATCCAATAATTTGGTGATGTCACTAAAAGGTGGCGCATCAACCTTAACGCTAACAGACTATTTCTCCTCTACGCATCTGTGGACAATACTTGATGAATCCGGTGTTTCAACGGGGGTTGCCGATTGGGTCACCTTGCCGCAAGCAACGGTGGATCTTGATCAAGTCAAGGCTGATTTTGTCGATACGGCCCTTGCCCAATGGTCGAGTGAATTACTGAGTAATGCCACATTCAATTATCTTCGTGTTGACGGTTCAAACTACCGCTCATCAATTGTGAGCGTTGATTCAACGATTATCCGCACAGAGCAATTTAAACAGATCGAATTTACCAGCGACGCGGCCGATATTCAACGCAGCTCGGAAAATAAAACGTACTCCAGCAACAGCGTCAATATCATTGGCACTTCTTCAATAGTTAAAGACAATAATTCCTCTGTGGGGCTGCGCTTTGTTAACATCAAAGACTGGACTGGTTTGTTAAATGAGTTGCGGATGGATGATGTCAATACCAGTCTTGATGCGGCAATGCCTGTTTTCAGCGGCTTCAATATTTTAGGTGGTTTTTTGATCGGTGCCAGCCCTTCGGCAATGACTCAATACTGGCAAACCAATCAAACCATTACTACTCAGGTTGAATTGATCCAAGGTGGTAACAGTGACAATACGATTAGAGGCTACCGGTATTACGGGGACAACAGTATCTCAATGATCGATGGGGGTGGCGGTAACGACACTCTTTATGCGTCCGGCAGGCCAGGCCTCAATAACGAAACAACCTATCTTACCGATAATGATACCTTTATCGGTGGTTTTGTTTATGGCAATTCCGGCAATGATAGCCTTTATGGTGGCTATTATCGGGATACTTTGGTGGGAGGTGAGGGAAATGATTTTCTGGATGGCGGGTTTAGCCAAGATACCTATGTCGTATTTGCGGACGAGTCCGGCATCGATACAATCTGGGATACAGGAACTCAATTAAGACAATCCATTGGTTATCGATTGGGATTTAACACACCCGGCTTAGTGCTTGAAGGTGGTCAGCAAATCTTCTCTTCGCCTGTTGATGAGCCTCAAACAATTCCTGAGGATACCTTACGTTTGATAGCCATTAATCCAAGTGCCTTAACTTTTTCCTGGGGGGAACGAGTGGTAGAGGGTATCCGCAATAACGGAACACTTGGATCAACCGGCACTCTGCTTAGAGGCGGCAATGCAGTCAGTAATCAGTCTGTTCATGCGGTGCTCTCTTTATTATGGGCGGGAGGTGGTGTCGATATAGTCTTGCCGAATTCTACCGATTTATCCGGCATGGGCTTGGAACGTATTGAATTTGGGGACGGAACAGTGATGACAATGGCAGAGTTGATCGAACTGGCAAAGCCGACCGTCGCACTTAACCCGCAGGATGAGGATAATATTCTTTATGGGCTTTATGACAGCAACACAGTATACGGTGAGGCTGGCAATGACCAATTATACGGTGGTATCGGCAATGATTTTCTGAGTGGCGGCTCGGGCGATGATGCGCTTTATGGGGGAGACGGTCATGATGAATTAAACGGCGGTGCCGGTACGGATATCATGGCTGGTGGAGCAGGAAACGATTCCTATGTCTTTGGCAAAGGTTCAGGCCAGGATTGGGTCAATAGTTACGATACGACTGCTGGCAAAATTGATACTGTAAAGTTTGATTGGACAATACTACCTGATGATGTCCAGGTTCACCGGAATGGCAAAAATCTTGAGTTGTCTATTAAGGGTTCATCGGATTCGCTTACTATCTTTAACTACCTGGAAAATGACGGCATCACGCCTTACTCGGTTGAACGGATCAGCTTTTTTAATGGGACGGTTTGGGATTTGGCCGTGGTTAAATCCAAGCTCATCAGTAACCGCCCACCGGAATTGTCTACAGCACTTTCGGATCAGCAGGTTTTTGAAAGTGAGGATTTCGTATTCACCATCGACAACAATGCCTTCAATGATCCTGATGACGGTGATGCGCTGGCTTACTCTTCCGGACTGGCCGATGGCAGCGATTTGCCGCATTGGTTGGTCTTTGATGCTGAAACACTGACTTTCAGCGGTATTGCTGATAAAACTGGGACAATCAGCGTCAGAGTCACTGCGAAAGACAAGGGAAACTTGGGTGTCTCGGATATTTTTGACCTTACTGTTGCCCCAATGCCTGGCTTGATTATCACTGGCAGTTCGGTTGCTGATAATCTGATAGGCGGGCGGGGTGATGATGTGTTTAATGGTTTGGCTGGCAACGATAAGTTGTATGGAAATGCAGGTAATGATCTTTTAAACGGCGGAAGAGGTCATGATGTCATGGCAGGTGGAATCGGCGATGATATTTACATCATAGACAGCGCTGGAGATACTGTTATCGAAAATGCAGATGAAGGAATTGATAGAGTAGAGTCCAGTATTACTTACAAACTCAGCTCCCATGTCGAGCAGTTACAATTGACAGGGAATAACGCTATCAACGCGACCGGAAATGAGTTAGATAATCTGTTGATGGGTAATGATGCTGCAAATATTCTAAATGGCGGTTCCGGAACAGATACCTTGATAGGTGGGCGCGGCAATGACACTTACAGTGTGGATAACGCGAGTGATACCGTTATTGAATACTTTAATGAGGGCATTGATCTTGTCCAGTCCTCAGTATCCTTCATCTTGACCGATCATATTGAGAATCTGACGCTGACAGGAAATGCACCAATTGACGGTATAGGAAATGAACTCAATAACGTATTAAGGGGTAATATCCGTAATAACAAACTGATAGGTGGAGCTGGAAACGATATACTTTATGGGGGACGAGGTAATGATTTGCTTGATGGCGGCACCGGTGATGATTACCTGAACGGTGGAACTGGCTCGGACAGGTATTTATTCGGTCGAGGGTCGGGTAAGGATATTATTGATAACTATGATACGTCTGCCAATAGCACGGACACACTGTCATTTGGAAATGACATAAAGGTTGATCAACTTTGGTTTAAAAAAGCGGGCCGTCACCTTGAAGTCAGCATTATCGGCAGTAACGACAAGGTTACTATTCATAATTGGTATTCAAGTAAGGCTTTTCAGGTTGATCAATTTAGGACTGCTGACAAGCAAACCTTGTTAAGCAGTCAGGTTGATGCGTTGGTATCGGCTATGGCTGCGTTTGCACCCCCCGTAGCGGGCGAAACTGTGCTGCCTCCGGATTACCAAACTCAATTGACTCCCGTGATTGCCGCCAACTGGCAATAAACGTTAATAAGGCACTGTTTGCGTTAAAAGCTGTTGTCCTCGGTACCGATTATTGGAACCCTAAAGCCATGGATGGCGTTGGGTTTTCACCTCGCCTCTTGATCGAAAACAGAAGTTTCTCCATTCTGCTCACCGCCTCGTGGCTCATCTGAGTAAATCAGAATATTAGAAACCTGAAACTTTATCAGGTTTACCCGTTCTATTTTCTCGCATCAGAAACTAAACTATCACTTAGGATTTAACGAATTTTAAGTCTACGGTTCATTAAAATCAGATTTAAACAATTTTTTATATTTTAGAATATTGAGCCGCTTAACTCGACGCAAAGTAACCATTGATTTTACAGTTAGGGATAACGATCAACCCAGGAGGGGCGATGACAAATAAGACTGTGAATAGCAAAGCCTTAACCCGTTACAGGGATTTTTATCCGGCTTTTATTGTGTTGTTGATTTCGCTGCTGGCGTTATTCATGGTTACACGTCAGATCAATGAACGTTATCACCAGCGGTTGATTGATCATTTTAATTTTGAAACGGAGCGCGTTACCACTATTATTCGCGAGCGCATGGCCTTGCATGGAAATACCTTGGTCAGTGCTGCCGGATTGTTCGCGGCCAGTGATAACGTCACTCGTCAAGACTGGAGTCAGTTTGTCGGAATGCTGGGACTGGAACAGAACCACCCCGGCTTGCAGGGCTTGGGGTATTCAGTATGGATTCCCGGCGGGCAACTGCAGCAACACCTTGAGTTCATCCGGCAACAGGGTTTTCCCTATTATGTGGTCAATCCGGTAGGTGACCGCGAAAATTACTCCAGTATCATCTATCTCGAACCTTTTTCCGGACGTAATCTTCGGGCGTTTGGTTATGACATGTTTACTGAGCCAGTTCGAAACAAGGCGATGGAGCGTGCGCGCGATCGGGCCGAATTGGCCTACACAGAAAAAGTCACTCTTTTACAGGAAACCAGCGAGGATGTTCAGGCCGGGATGTTGGCCTATTTTCCTGTGTATCGTAATGGCACTGTTCCTCAAACGTTGGAACAACGCCGTGCCGCATTAGCCGGTTGGGTATACAGTCCTTACCGGATGACAGATCTTCTGGATGCGATACTGGGCAAAAAACTGTTTGGCCTGCATCTTGAAATTTTTGATGCTGATAATCTCAGTATCGACGGCTTGCTCTACGACAACAGGCAAATTTTGCAACCGTCTGAAGTGTCAGCCTTGCAAGAGGGTGCGCCCAGCCGAATGCTGCGTCTGGATTTGGGTGGGCATTTCTGGACGCTGCGCTACACGGCGCTGCCTGAATTTGAAAAAAACGCGCAATTTTCATCTCCCTGGGTAGAAATATCGACGTTATCACTGGTCGGAGTATTACTTTTTTTCATTACCCTGGCCTATATGAGTGCTCGTCGCAACGCTGGAATTGCGCAACATTTATCAAAGTCATTACAACAAAGCGAACGCAGGTTCCGGCGCCTCTTCGAAAATACGCCTGTTGCTTATCTGGCGCTCGATATTCAGGGATGTATGCTGGATTTCAATCCTCAACTTTGTTCATTGTTAGGCTATACAGCCGATGACTTGCGGGGTAAAAAGCTGTTTGAATTAATGACCTCTGAGAATCGGGAAGCGTTCGAGCTCAAACTGCAGATGCTGGATCACTACGGCATCATGGAAACAGAACTGTCACTGTCGAGAAAATCCGGACACCTACTTACGGTTATTCTCGATGCCCGCCTGCAGAAAAATAAATCCGGCCAAGGTATTGTTCATTGTATTCTGACCAACATTACTGAGCGCAAGCAGGCCGAAATCAAGTTGCAGCTGGCGGCCAGGGTATTCAGTGAAGCACATGAAGGCATTACTATCAGCGATGCCGATGGCACCATCATCGATGTCAATCCTACCTTTAGCGCGATAACAGGCTATCCGCACGATGAAATGATAGGGCAAAATCACCGCATCATGAAATCAGGCCTACACGACAGGGCCTTTTATAAGGCACTGTGGCACAGGCTGAAAACAGACGGGCATTGGCAAGGTGAGATCTGGGACCGTAAAAAAAGCGGGGAACTCTACGTCGTCAATTTGACCATTTCTGCAATGCGTAATCAGAATGGAGAAATTGTTAACTATTTAGGGTTGTTCTCCGATATCACCCAAACCAAACTTCAGCAACAAAAGCTGGAAAAACTGGCGCATTACGATGCTTTGACAGACTTACCCAACCGTATTCTGTTTTCCGACCGGTTTAATCAGGCGCTGGCGCACTGCAAACGTGAAAAGGCTATGCTGGGTGTGGTTTACATGGATCTGGACGGCTTTAAGCAGGTTAACGATAATTTGGGCCACGAGTCGGGCGATCAACTGTTGATTGAAGTAGCCGGGCGCTTGAAATCCTGTCTGCGGGAAGGTGACACGGTCTCAAGGTTGGGCGGTGACGAATTTGCCTTGCTAATGAGCGGTATCGAATCCAAGGCGCATTGCGAACGGGCGCTGCAACGCATTCACCACACCATCAGTCAGCCTTATAATATTGGCGGGCAAAGTGTAACAATCGGCATAAGCAGCGGTGTAACTTTGTATCCACTGGATAAAAGCGATCCCAATTTCCTGCTGCGCCATGCCGATCAAGCGATGTATAAGGCCAAACAGCAGGGCACTAATCATTTTGTGTTCTTTCAGGCTAATGAAAATTGATCTTTACGCGCCTCCATTTTCACCGATGTTCAAGTCTATGTTAGCGTTAAGCGTTGGTGTCGCCTAGGCATGGATTCAGTCCAAGCATAATGGCAGTCTGTTTTTGAAATAATTGGAAAACCTCAGTCAACCTATCCCTTGCCGTAATTACTAATCACTTGAAATTATGAACAATAACGCTAAATTCTCACTTCCGGATGACTTTTCCCTGGTTTTGGGTGGGCCGCTCTATCAGCTTTTTATCCGCGCTCACTTGACTACCCAGACACTTGATTTGGTCAAGCGCAGAGTGATCACCATATCCCTATTTTCCTGGTTGCCGTTACTGATTCTTTCCGCGTTGGCTGGCGATGCACTGGGCGGCGCCATTAAAGTCCCCTTTATTTATGATGCGGATGTACATGTTCGTTTTCTTCTGGCCTTGCCCTTGATGTTGGTCGCTGAAATCTTAGTTCATAAGCGCATCAGGTTGACTATTCAGCAATTTATCGAGCGCAGAATCATTATGCCGCCAGTCCGACCGCAGTTCGATGCCGTTATCAACTCAGCAATGCGTTTGCGCAATTCGGTGGTGATCGAAGTCATGCTGATTGCCCTGGTGCTGACCGTTACGCATCAGCTCTGGGCAAGTCAGATAGCCCTGGAGTCAGCGACCTGGTATGCGTCCGTCAAGGACGGTCAACGCCACTATTCTTTGGCAGGTTATTGGTACGGTTATGTCAGCATTCCCGTTTTTCAATTCTTATTAGCACGCTGGTTTTTTCGCATTTTCATCTGGGCGCGGTTTCTCTGGCAAGTTTCCCGGTTGGATCTTTTCCTGGTTCCTACGCATCCTGATCGTGCCGCAGGACTCGGTTTTCTAGGGGGAAGTGCTGCGGCCTTTATGCCCTTGCTTTTGTCTCAAGGCTGTTTGCTGGCAGGCTTGGTCGCCAATCAAATTTTTTATGAAGGCAAAACACTGCTGGACTTTAAACCCGAGATTCTGGCCAGCGTGGTTTTTTTCCTGATACTCGTGCTCGGTCCTTTGTGTGTGTTCGCGCCCCGTCTCGCGCAAGTCAAAAGGCAAGGATTGCTGGAGTATGGCGCACTGGCGAACCGGTATGCGCGTGAATTTGATGATAAATGGCTGCGCGGCGGTGCACCGCAAGATGAGCCACTGGTCGGTAGCGGCGATATTCAATCCTTGAACGATATGGCCGGAAGTTTTGAGGTCGTGCAGACGATGCGTCCTTTTCCATTCAGTAAAACGATTGTTCTACAAACCGCGATTACAGTTCTGGCGCCTTTGCTGCCGTTGACCTTGACGTTGATTTCTTTGGAAGATTTGCTTAATCGCTTACTGGGCGTTTTATTATGATCCGGGCGACCTCATTTTAATTATTCAACACGGCAACAAAACAAAGGTTAAGCACCATGTTGATAGCGGTTGGCGATAGCCAACCTAACATTTCATGAAAGTCCTGCATTCGCCCCGTCAAATGAAATTAAGGAGAAAGAGAGCGGTCACTCGCCCGACAGGACGCCGTGAATACGTCCATGTAAGCTTGACGGCGGCTCCCTGCCGCCGACACCTGTCGATCGAGTAACCGCTCCCTCTTCGGTTCATGTACTTTCACGGTAACATTTCAAGGTCATAGCACTAATTGTTAGATTGCGAAAAGCATGCGACCCAACCTACCGCAAGCCTCATAACCCTTATTAAATGTTCAAACCGGCAATTGTCGTTGTTAAACCCCGGGTAGGAAAAAATGCCGTTAGGGCGCTATAATGCCCGGGTTTAAAAAATTAACCCGGGTGCCGGACAAAGCCGCCAATCAATGAAAATACTTACACTTCATTTCAAGAATATAAATTCCTTAGAGGGTGAAAACCGCGTTGATTTTCAGCGCTCGCCTTTAAGTGAGGCGGGGGTATTTGCGATAACCGGGCCTAACGGATCAGGCAAATCCAGCATCCTGGATGTGATTACCTTAAGTCTGTACGGTGAAACTTTCCGATTTGACCGGCCTGCACAGCATGTGATGACCCGTCACACGGGGGAATGCTTCGCATCGGTTGAGTTTTCAGTGGATCAAAAAATTTATAAGGCGACATGGACAGTTGAGCGGGAGCAGCAAGACGCGGTAGGCCGCATAATGGCGCCGGCAATGAAGCTGATACGCTATGACGAAGAGCAGGAACAGCTTTTGGCGGAAACGCAGCATTCGGTGTGTCAACAGGTGGCTGAAATCACCGGAATGAATTTTCGCAACTTCACCCGTTCCATCATGTTGGCTCAAGGCGATTTCGCCGCTTTCCTCAATGCGCTGGATAATGAGCGTATGGATATTCTCGAGAAAATCATCAGTGCCGATATCTATACCGATTACAAAAACGCTATTGTCAATAAAGCAGAGCAGGAACAAGCGACACTGGCGTTGCTTAACGAGGATATTTCAGCGCTTGATCTGTTACCAACCGAAAAGCAGGAAGCGTATGAACACGATTTACAGGATTTCAAAGACCAATTGGGTGAATTGACAGAACAGCAATCCGATTTGAAAAAACAGCAAGCCTGGCTGCAATCTTTGGCATCCTTTGAACAACGCATGGAGCGGTTAAGTGTTGATAAGGAAAAACTCACTGTCCAGCTGGGTGAGCAGCAACAACTATTAGAGCAAATAGAACAAAACCGGGCCGTTTCAGTTTACAAAGATGCATGCACTGCGATTGAGGCGCAGCAAAAGGCAATTGAATCGTGTCGCAATGCAATTTCCGCCTATGATCAGGAAATTAAACAACTGTCTGACCTACTTGCCACTGCATCCGTTGACGCTGCCCGTTTGGGCGAGAAACAACAGGTGTCTTTCGAGGATCAACAAGCGGCAATAGCCGAGGAACGGGCCGCTATCGAGCAATATAGGCTGGAAAAACAATCCGAAGCCTTGCAACTGGATGCCTTGAATCTTCAGTTGACCGAGAAGCAGACTGCTCTGGTCACGGTCGATAACTGGCTGGCTGAGCATGCCGCCGATGTCAATCTGATCGATAATTTTCCGGAAACGGGTAAATTGAAAAATCTTAGAGCTCAGCTGAGCTCAGTGAATGACAAGTACAAATCCTCAGCAAAACTGACGGCAAATTCCGCCAAGCAGCTGGGTAAAAACAAACAGGCAATCGATTCCACTTCGCGTGCGGTTGAAAAATTAAAAGTCAAACTCCAAAATTATGAAAGTCAATTGGAGAAAATTGCCGCCGGTTACGATGTCACTCAACTGGAGGAGCTGCTGGCGGATCAACGCGAGCGGATTCAGGATTTTGGCGAGTTATACAAACTCAGTCAGGAACACGCTCGTCTGACGCGCTCCGGTTTCAGTTTGTTCGGCTTGTTCAGGATCAAGGAAGAACAATCCTCAGATGAACTTGAACTCGAATTGCAAAAATACCAGGACGATCTGCAACGAGAAGAGAATATCCGTAAAGCCCTGGAATCTGCCGTTACCAATGAGGCACTGGTTGCAAAAATGGCGTTCGATAGAGAGCATTTGGTCGATGGTAAACCGTGCCCGCTTTGCGGTTCTATCAATCATCCTTATGCTCACAAGCCGCCCGTTTATGGGGATTCAAAAAAAGCGCTGGCTGATCAGCGCGCCAAAATTCAGGCTTTACTGGCAGGATCGGAACGTCTCAGCCAGCAAATCAAAGCCGTAACCAAACAAAACGAAAACAGTAAAGTCAACCGCGAAAGAGTCAGGCAAATACGAGCCAGCTGGTTGACGCTGTGTAATCGCCTGAATGCGGCCAGCGAAGATTTGAACATTGATAACAGCCGTGGCATCAGGCGTTTGCTAAAGACGGAAGTCACAGAGTTAAAAAATATCAACGCCCTGTCTGCAAACTACCGCCGTCAACTCAAGCAGATTGAGCAAATCAAAACGCTGATTGCCAAGCGTGAAAGTTTTATTGAACAAATGCAGCAAGGTATAGAAAGTCTTGAAACGGAGCGTCAGAACCGGCCTCAGGAAGTCGTGGAACTGGAACAGACTTTGGAACAGCTCAAGGCAGACGAGCAGGCGTTAACCGCAAAAGTGCTGGAACAACTCGCCTTAGTCGGAGAGGCTATGCCTGGAAAGGGTAAGGAAGACCTGTTTTTTGATCGTATGAACCAGCGCCGTCAGGATTATCAAAGCTATACGTTGCGTCAGAAAAGTCTGCACAATGAAATAGCCGATTTGACCGGAAAAATCACGCTTTGTCAGGCCAAAATAGCCGAACTTGCAGATAAACTGGAACGCTCATCAAACCGCTTAAAGTTTGAAGAAGCCGCCGGGCTGCATTTGGCCCTGGTGGAAAAGCAAAAACTGAGAGCTGAAAAAGAGCGTTCATTAACACTGTTGAGTGGGCAGATGACCGATCAAATGAATCAACTGCAAAATGAACTCGCAGGAACAGCTTATAACACGATTGCCGAAGTGATAGAGCTTCAGTATTTATTAGCTCGCAGACCCGAAATAGACCAGCGGCTAAATGCCTTGTCAATGGAATTGAGTCAGAAAGAAGCCGAGTTGATTCGTTTTCAGGAACAACTGGATGCTGAACGAGCCTATGCAATGACCGGTTTAACAGAGACTGAGTTGCTTCAGGAGTTGTCCAATATCACTGAGAAAATCGATATCACTGGACACGAAATAGCGCATCTGGAAAAAGTGTTGGGCAGACAGCTTCAAATGATGCAAAAGTATGAGGTTTTATCCTCCAAACAAGTTGCCCAGGAAGAGATTGTCAAAGAAAGTCTGGCCGAATTAAAGTTGCTGGAACAGGAGCAAGGTTCCGTATTCAGGCGCAAAGTTCAGAATAAAATGGCCGAACAATTGTTGACCCGGGCCAATCTGATGCTGGAAAAAATCAGTGGTCGTTTTTATCTGAGGCAAATGCCCAGCGAGCAAGGGTTGGCGCTGGAAATTGAAGATACTTATCAGCAAAACGCCCGCCGCGCACCCAAAACGCTTTCCGGCGGCGAGAGTTTTGTTGTCAGTTTGGCTTTGGCGCTGGGCTTATCTGAACTGGCGAGTAACGGACGTTCGGTTGAATCGCTGTTTTTGGATGAAGGCTTTGGCAGTTTGGATGCCGAAACGTTGTATATCGTCATTTCGACCCTGGAGAGTTTGCGAACCCAGGGCAAAATGGTCGGTGTCATTTCCCATGTCGAAGCCGTTCACAAACGGATAAAAGCGCAATTGCAAATGGTTAAAAAACCTAACGGCATGAGTGTAATGCAAAACGTGTTTGAGCCGGAAGCCGTGTAGGGGTCAATAAATCACCCGTCAAACACCAGCTTCCTGTCATCGAGGCGCCGTATCACGACGAAAAACAAAGATAAAAAGTAGGATGTGCTTTCAAACTCCTATTTGATAAGCGGTAACACTTTAGTCTTCCTTTGAAAAAGGCACTGCTCGTGTTATTAGTTGAAAAGTTATTAACTCCGTCATCCCGGCAGGGATTGCCGGGATCTAGATTACATGGACGTGTAACATCCGTTGAAATAGACGTGACCCATTAACATCTTTCAAAAAGTATCCGTAAAAACCACCTCTTCCCTGCTTAATTGTCCGCCTCTGGGTTTGGCCGGTTGGATGGCTTTGCCAATGGCTACGAACATCGCGATAACATGGTCGTCGGGTAGCTTGATGAGCTTGGCGGCCTGATCAAAATCGAATCCGTCCATAGGACAGGAATCATAACCCATGGCTTTCGCGGCCAGCATCAGCGTTTGTGCTGCAATGCCGCAGGAGCGCATCGCCTCATCGCGCTGGACTTGCTCTTTGCCTCGATAGTAAGTGTCTATTGCGGGAATCAGATAATCCTGAACTTCTTTGGGTGCATTGGCCCAATACCGCTCCGGCTGTTTTTCCCAGGCTTTTAAATCGGCACATAACACAATCAATAAAGAAGCATCGGTCACCTGCGCCTGATCCCAGGCTATCGCCCTGATTTGGCTGCGCAATTCAGGATCTTTGACGACAACGAAACGCCAGTGTTGAATATTAAAAGCGGTGGGTGAGAGCATGGCCAGGGACATTAAGCCGCTAATTTCATCATCGGTCATACAATGGTTCGCATCATAAAGCTTGACCGCTCTTCGTTCTTTGATCGCATCTACTGTGTTCATAATTAACCCGCTAATGGCTGTGATTTTAAAATGGGGGATTGTAAATCAGGGCTTTGATGCTGAACAGGTGCTCGCTGTGTCTCTTATGGTGATGAAGTTTTTTTAGTTTACTTGTGCGCACGATGTTTTAATTCGCACTTTCACCATTAACAGCTTGATAGCCTTTTTTTGCCAAGTGGGGAATCAATAACTTAAGCGGCATCTTGAGCCAATGTGAGCGGATGAATAATAGCCAACGAGCCAAGCCGGTCCAGATATCCTCGCAACTGGAATGCTCAGGCATTAATACTCTTAGAAACAAAAAATCCATCAATTTAAGCTTAATTCTGTTTGGAGTGTAGGGCGCAATGCCTTTTAATGCGTCTTCTGATAAGGGTGTTGCCAGGATGATCGATGCGTATCGTAAAGCATAAACCAGGGGTATTTGTTGTTTTAGTTCAATAGACCGATTGACCAATTGAGTCCAAAAGTTCTCCTGGCTTGAGAATTGGCGCAGAAGTAAATCGATATCGGAAATATCTCTCAACCCGTGTTTAAATTCACTTTCATGAAACAAGTGGGTGGCACTATGCAATAGTCTGTCTTCAGGCGCTAAAACCCAAAACGGCGAGTTTTCAATCTTGACAATATTGGCGAATAGTTTTTTGGGGTTGGGGCACGTTTTGCAGGTTGTCGGCAAAATGTTGTGGTGAACATCCAAGGTCGTCTGTCTTTTCAAATGGATCATTGGCGGCAGTTCATGCATCCATTCCCGATAATAGCGTTGGTCGTAATCATTTTGATGAGTTCCTACCCACAAATGTTTTTTTAACGCGCTTTCCACTGCTGATAAATCATTTTGATTGACCAAGATGTCAACATCCGAAAAAAGCCGACCCTTCTCCGCATGATCTGATGCAAGTACATAGGCAGATCCTTTTAGGAAAATTACCGGGATAGCCAATTCTGCCAGAGCTTTATCAATACAGCGAAATTCCCATTGCAGTGAATGATTCAGTTTGTTCGAGTAGGCTGTGGCTGAAATAAAATGATTTTTGATGTTATCAGCCAGATTATCGATTAAGCCGTTCTCTTGCAGCACTAGATAAAGCCGGACTAAAAGCATTGATTGTCTGGCCTGACGAATCAATAAATCCCAGTCCTTAGGTGTATACGCGCAAACGGACGAGGGGTTTTTAAGAACTTGGGCGACACGGTTTTTTGTTAAATCCATAATTTCAAGAAACCAGGTTGTCCAAAGACAGGATTGCTTCTTCCAATCGGCTGTAACGCAAATCATAGCAACCGCTAGTTTCCACCAATTGGCTTAGAGCATTGAATCCGGTAAGAGCAAGCACGTTGTAATTAAACGATAACTTGGCGAGTTCCATAAAGGAAAGACCCTTTGTTTTATCATTTAACAGGCATTCGGAATCTGCTTGATATTGGGGAAAGACAACCCAAAGCGGAGTTGCCGGAATATCCACTTTATCAATGCTTTCATTCGGTGCTTTGACATGGGTTACCGAGCCTTTGACGGTATCATGCACCACATTTCCGAAGACGGCTTCAGGAGCAAATTCCTGAATGACCTTGATGGATTCATTTTTAAGGCAAACCGGTCTTGCTAGGGGTGAAATTAAACCGGTAGATAAAGAGAGCAGCGTAAGTTCATCAGACAGCAATCGCCAGCCACTATGAACAAGGGCAGCGCATAAAGTGCTTTTTCCAGCACCGGGTTGGCCGGGCAATACTAAAGCCTTATCGTTTTTGGCAACGACTGCGGCATGAATGATGAGGTATTGGTGACAATGTTGACTGATACACCAGTTCAATCCCCATTCAAACATCGGAAAAGCTTGGTCAAGCGGTAACGGTTTGAACGGTTTTTTGCCGTCAAAAAAGAATACCACCTGAGGTTTTAACCAGCGGCGTATTGTTTGTGGAGTTGAAAGCTTGATATGGAAGTCGTAAAAATCGTCTTGATAGTCAGTGATCATGCCTGGATAGAGTAATTCCAGGCTGGTAATGACGGAGGATAATGACGTGCTTAGACAGGAATGGAAGGGACCTGTTTTGACGGAATAAGTTTTCACGCTAACGAGTTAATTTCTCATTCATTAGACTGCACTTCGACCACGTCAATTTGTAAAAGGCTGTTTACAAAATTAATCATAGCTAAAGAACAATCACTATCGTTTGGAAAGAGATTCTCGCGGATAGCCGATTCAGTTAACTCATCAAGAGTCAACGAAGCATACTTTAGCTTCTCAAGAATCCAGTCAACCGGTTTAGCGAGCAAATGAGTATCTTGAGTCAATTGGTTAAATAGCACGATTTCATGTTCCCAAACATTTACGCTAAATTCTGATTCAGGAACCAATGACCATTTGTCTTTGGACTTAAACATCACTTATGGGTTTCTGTTGATTGCGCAACTACTTGATGAATTAGCCGTGGAATAGGTCGTTTTTAAAGTATTGACTGCTGTCATATTTAACGAAAAATTACTTCCATTAGTTGAAATGGTTAAAGCACCCTTAACATTATCTACTACGGTAGATAAATTATCTGGGAAATTAATTTTTGTCGCTGTATGGCTGGCATTGAGATAAGCAGTTACAAATTGGATAAATGCGTTGGTTAAGTCGGTTTTAGCGGTATTCGTGGCATTGGCGTTTCCGTTGGTAAACACGCTATCTATGCTGATCGTTCCCATTAAGGCGGCTCCAATAGTTCCTGTTATTATTGGTCTTGGGGGGTTGTTCCCTGGCGGGGTAAAATTTGGAATGGCAAATAGGGTGCCGATGCTGTTCGTAAGAACAATGGGTATCGAACTCAATTCCGCTTGGGTCGCTTTAGTCCATTGGAGAGGAGAGCATGCTCCACAAGTCAATTTATCAACAGGATTCGATAAGTTACCAGAAGCCAAGGCACTACCGGAACACTGCGTAGCAAAAGCCGGGCGACTCAATAAGGATGCGATGACCGGCGTTGTGAGGCCAATTTTTGTCAGTGAGCGTCTTTTCTTATCCACGTCACCAGATTCATTTTCAGTATTCAATTCTTTATCGCTCATACAATTTCCTCCGTTAAGTTAACGGTCAAATTATTAATGGGTGAAATGCTAACAAAACAATGCGATAAAGTATATTGAACTTTTGTGCAAGTTTAATGACAACTCGGTTTAATGTCACGCTAAGGTCCTGTTTTCGTGTCGATTAGAAAGCAACCCTAACACCCAATTCAACCGCTCTTCCCGCATCCGGGGCCGTATTGCGTAGATAGGAAACGGAGTGGCGAATGGTTTGGTCCAGTAAATTATTCGCTTTTACAAACAGCAGGAAGTCTGTCGTTTCGCCTGCGGCTATTTTGTAGCTGGTCGTCGAATTTAATAACCAGTAGCTGTCTGTTTCCGTCTCGTTTTCGCCCGGTTTGTCCTGTTCTTCCGCGCGCGTGATGCGAACGTTAGTATCCCAGACAGGATGGGTCCAGCCGACTTGCATGCCGTAACGCAAGGGTGGCATTCTCGGTACGTCCGAACCATCGGTAAAGCGTCCGCGTGTGTAATCGCCGAAAAACTGCGTATCCAGACTGCCGTAATGCGTTTCCAGCAGCGGTATTGTCAGTTGCGCTTCAAAGCCCTGAAATTCTGCATCGCGCTGTCCGGCCCGGTAAACCGGTAAATGGTCTTGTTCTTCGCCGGTATTGATTCGGGCAATGTAATCCTGAGCCCAGTTTTGATACAGGTTAAGATCCAGTTTGGCCCATTCGCGATCGATATGAAACCCCAGCTCCAGATTGTGCGCGGTTTCTTCAATCAGGTTCTCGTTACCGATATCATAGCTTTGCGTGGCCAGATGGGGGCCGTCAGAGTAAAGCTCCTGAACATCGGGTGCGCGTTGTGCGCGGGTAAATGACAAACTCACCGAATCCTGATCCGTTATGTCCCAAAGCGCTGAGGCAGAGCCGCTGACGGGGGTATGTGATGAGGATTTGCGGCCGTCGGCGTCAATAAATTGCTGCTCTACTCTGGCGCCAAATTCAAAGGTAAGCGGGCCGGTATGAATGTCCTGGACGGTAAAAATGCCGTAGCCGTTGATATCCGAGCGGGGCACAACGGCTTCTTCGCCTATTGCTTCAAACTCGCTGTTTTTGGTTTGTGCGCCAACAACCCCGTGATCAAAAAACGCCCAGGGCTTTTGTATCAATTCCATACGGCTATCAAAGCCTCTGTTGGTATAGACCGTGCCGGTTTCTCCGTTTTCCAGTTCGGCATGTTCGTAATCGTTATAACCAAGACGCAAACGCAAGCTATCGGCGAATGCAAACGGGTCTTTGATTTCGCTTTTCATGTCATAACGGGTTTGTTGTAGATCGATACGCACGGATTCAGGCCCTTCATCAGCATGTTCTTCAGGGTCGCCATCCTCTTCTTCATGATGTCCATGAGCGCCGGGAGGAACACCGTAATTGTTATCCAGATAATTGACCGAAAATCCGATAAAGCCATTTTCTCCTATCATCGAGAAACCGGCTGTGCCGCTGTAAGTCCGGCTGTTGGTGTTTAATAACCGGCCCGAGCTGTTGAAAACGTCTTCATCTGCATCATGATCATCATGGCTATCGGCTTCTTTTGATTCATCGATGGCAAGACCTGGAATCTGCATAGGGATAGTTTCTCTGAACATGCCGTCAAAATGAACCGCGAACATGTCTTTACCCCCGTCTAGCCGAAAGGCGCTGGTTTTGCCTTCGTTGACAAAGTTGTAGCGTTGCTCGGCGGCACCTTCAATTAGCCGTTCCGGTACTTTGTCGGGGATACGATTATCGATGACATTGACTACGCCGCCTATCGCGCCGCCGCCATACAATAAAGTCGAAGGGCCTCTTAACACTTCAATGCGATCCGCCCAAAACGCTTCGGTACTGTTGGCATGATCAGGACTCAAAGCCGAAGCATCGAGACTGCCCAGGCCGTTTTGCAAGACTTGCGCCCGGGATCCGCTTTGGCCCCGAATTACCGGTTGGCCTACGCCGGGTCCAAAAGATTGGCTATGAATGCCCAGTTCATTTTTTAATGTATCGCCAACCGTGCTGCCCGCTTTGAGTCTTAAGTCATCGCCCGATAAGACAGTGACGGGCAGGGCGGTATTTGAAGTTGACTGCGGCAGAGGCGTACTGATGATCATTTTGCCGAAATCAAGCGGTTTATGGTCATCTGCTTTAACTGGAATGCTGGCAGTTCCGGCAGATAAAAATAAAATGGCACAGGCTTTAGGATTCATGGTTCTGGATATTAAATTAATTGAAGCTATTAACTGGAATACGGATCTGAGCTTGTTTAGCTTTAATGCGACGTGTGCCAATTAACAAGGAAGTGGATGAAGTTCGGGTTGATTCATGATTTTGCAATATTATAACATATTACAATTTTTTTATGTCTGCGGCTTACTGATGCTTTCGTTCCAAATGGTGCTAATTCAAATCCTGGCTTAGCAGCCCGGTATTGCCTCCGACCGCTGCCGTATTGATACAAAGCGTTTGCTCGCAGGCAAAGCGTTTCAAATAGTCAGGGCCTCCGGCTTTTGGCCCTGTTCCGGATTGTCCCATGCCGCCAAACGGTTGAGATCCCACAACAGCCCCTATGATGTTGCGGTTGACATAGACATTGCCGACTTTGGCCTGTTGAGCGATGGTTTGAATAGTCTCGTTCAATCTGCTGTGTATGCCCAGCGTAAGACCATAACCGCTTGCATTGATAGCGGCTATGACTTGGTCAAGCTGGTCGGTTTGATAGCGGACGACATGCAATATCGGGCCGAATACTTCCTGTTTTAATAAGTCCATGCTTTGCAGTTCGACCAGTGCCGGCGGAAAAAAATGACCTTGGCGGCTCAATTCGTCGGATAAATGCAATTGGTGCAGCAGTTTTCCCTGTTGCTTTATCTCAGTCAGATGGCTATAAAGCCGATCTTTAGCGCTTGAATCGATGACTGGGCCGATATCGGTATCGAGATGGGTAGGGTTTCCTAGGACCAATTGGTTCATTGCGCCAATAATCAAGTCAATGACCCGTTCGGCAATGGCTTCAGGTAAAAAAAGAACGCGTAAGGCAGAGCAGCGCTGTCCGGCACTATTAAATGCCGAGTAGATAACATCTTGAACCAGCTGTTCCTTGTGCGCAGAGCTGTCGGCAATCAGCGCATTTTGACCTCCTGTTTCGGCTATAAGCGGCACAATGGCAGGAACCTCCAGCAGTTTGCGCGCGATCTGCCTGGCTGTTGCTGTGGAACCGGTAAAAACGACGCCGGCGATACGATAATCTGAAAGTAATTGTTCGCCAATTTCAGCGCCGGAACCCGGAAGAAAATGCAGCACCGCTTCCGGAATTCCCGCTTCATATAACAGCCTGATGCAAAAAAATGCGGTTAATGAAGTTTGCTCCGAGGGTTTTGCAATCACGGTGTTACCGGATGCCAACGCGGCGGCGATTTGACCGATGAAAATAGCCACAGGAAAATTCCACGGACTGATGCAGACAAAAACGCCGCGACCGGTATATCTCAGTGTGTTTTGTTCACCGGTAGGGCCGGGCAAGTTGATGGGCTGGCCAAATTGTAGGGTGGCTTGTTGTGCATAGAAGCGGCAAAAATCAACAGCCTCTCTAATTTCTGCCAAGGCATCTTTAACAGTTCTACCGCCCTCATAAACACACAAAGCCATCAGTTCAAAGGCGTTGGCTTCCAGGAGGTCTGCGGCTTTATTCAAGGCGGCAACACGCTTGTTGACCGGGGTTAACCGCCATATATCGCGATGTCGATAAGCACTTTCAAGAGCTTGCTCGACCGCATCTGCGCGGCTGAATACCGCTCTACCCAGTTGTAAGTCATGATCGAAAGGGGCGTAAATCGGATTGTCATCACCGGAAAATGTCTGGCCGTTAACAACAGGGTGAGCATAATAGATTTTGTGTTTTCGCGAATCCAGATAGTGTTGGATTTTATCGAGAAAAAGCGGATCAGCCAGATTAAAACCTGCCGAATTGAGACGCGCCGGCAGGAACAGGGCGCAGGGTAATGCGACACCGGATTTTTGGGATTCCTCTATCGACCGCCAAAATGCAACGGGGTCTCGGGTCAGTGTTTCGATTGCAAAATCCGGATTTTCAACCTGATTGATGAACGAAGTATTTGCGCCGTTTTCCAGCAGTCGCCTCACCAGATAAGGCAGCAGTTCCTGGTAAGTGCCGACCGGCGCGTAGATTCGGCAGCGAATATGCCATGGCTTGCTGATAACCATTTCATGATAAAGCGCGTCCCCCATCCCATGTAGCCGCTGAAACTCAAATGCCGGGTGTTCTTCGCCCAGATGATAAATTGCTGCAACCGTATGAGCATTATGAGTTGCAAATTGCGGGTAAAAAGTGTCCGGATGAGTCAGTAAAAAATTGGCACACGCCAGATAAGAGATATCGGTCGCCGATTTACGGGTAAACACCGGATAATGGCTTAAGCCGTTTTCTTGAGCGCGTTTAATTTCGCTGTCCCAATAGGCGCCTTTGACCAGTCGAACAGGAATTTTGCAGTGATGAAGTGATGCCAGCGCGTCAAGCCAGGCCAAAACGTGAATCGCACGTTTCTGATACGCCTGCACTGCGAGGCCTAATCCCTGCCAGTCGCTTAATGATGGATGTGTCAATGCCGCCGCAAATATATCCAGCGTCATTTCCAGTCTATCGGACTCTTCTGCGTCAACCGTTACACTGATGCCATTTGTCTTTGCGCACTGAGCCAGATAAATCAGTTTGCCGGTCAATTCCGTAACTGCGCGATTTCGTTGCAGCGGCTCGAATCGAGGGCATAATGCGGATAATTTGATGGAAATACCGGGTTTTTCAAACAAATTAACCGTTTGAGGGCTTTGTCCGGCTTGTTGAATTGCAAACAGGTAGGCCTGATAGTAGCGTTCCGCGTCAGCAGCGGTTATCGCGGCCTCGCCCAGCATATCGAATGAATAGCGGTAATCGCTTTGTTGACTGCTTTTTCGTAATGCAGGCCCCATCGCTTCAGCCATGACGAACTGTGAACCCAGCAGCTGCATTGACTGTTTGACGGCTTTACGGATTAAAGGCATGCCCAATCGGGCCAGCAGCGAATTCAAATGGAACTGGTGCTGCTCATAGCTCGGCTTCAGGTGTTTTTCAAATTGACCGGTTAACAGAAGGGCATCAGTGGATATATTGACCAGCCAGGAATCACTGTGATGCAAATGGTCACGCCAATTGGCAGCGGCCAGTTTTTCGGCGAGAAACTGGTCCTGTGTTCGCTGGTCAGGAATACGTAACAAAGCCTCGGCAATGCTCATCAAGACTATCCCTTCGGTGCTGTTGAGCTGATATTCGTGCAAAAATGCTTCAGTGATCGATTGCTTGGGTTTTGCTGCTCTTATCGCGCTGACCAGTTTTTCAGCGGTTCGACGGGTTAGGTCTGGATCATAATTGCCCAGCGAGCCCAATAAACGATGAACTGCGTCCGTTTCATCGCATAACCAGGCCGAGTTGATGGCTTGACGTAATGATTCCAGTGTAGGTTGAGCCATAGTGAGATGGGCAGTTAACAGCGAAAAACAGGTGCAGTCCGTTATTTAGGAAGCTGAAGCGAGGATTCCAGTTTTTCGCAGTAGGCCTTGAGGATTTTGATCCGTGCATATTTTTTGTCATTTCCTTCCACCAGTAACCAAGGCGCGCTGCGGGTGCTGGTACGGGTAATCATTTCATTTACCGCATGTTTGTAGTCGTCCCACTTTTCTCTGTTCCGATAATCGTCCTCGGTTATTTTATATTTTTTATAGCTGATTTGTTCCCGCTCATGAAATCGTTTCAACTGTTCATCTTTATCAATGTGCAGCCAAAATTTCAGTAAAAGAATGCCGTGACGAACTAATGCCTCCTCAAAATTGGCTATTTCAGAATAAGCGCGCTGCCATTCATTAACCGACGCAAAGCCTTCGACACGTTCGACCAGAACCCGTCCATACCAGCTTCTATCGTAAAGTGTCACTTTACCAGCACGTGGAATATGGCGCCAAAAACGCCACAGATAATGATGAGAGCGCTCTTCATCAGTGGGCGCCGCTACCGGAATAACCCGGTAATTTCTGGCGTCAACGGCATGGGTGATTCGCCTGATTGCGCCGCCTTTACCGCCAGCATCCCAGCCTTCAAAAACCAAAATACAGGACCGCTTTTGCTGTTGGGCGATTCTGGCCAGATTCTTAAGTTTGCTCTGATAATAATCGAGTTGTTCGTTATAGGATTTTTTGTCAATTTTTAAAGATAAATCCAGTGAGTCCAACAGGCTTTGTTGATTGGGATTGATATAAGGGGCGCCATTATTTTTTGCGCTGCTGACTTTAGCAGTCCGTTCTTCGATGTGTTGTTCAATTCTATGCAAAACATGCTGACCTACCGTTAAGCTGCTGTACCGTATATCGCTGCCATCGACGATTAGCCAGGGTGCGTCGCCGGTACTGGTTTCAGTCAGGGTCTTTTCCGCCACGCCAATAAAGTCATCATAGAGTTTTAAATGTTTTTTATCCCGCTCGGTGACTTGCCAATTGGTATCAGGGTTTTTTTCGAGATTTTTTATCCTCTTTTTTTGCTCGTCTTTTTTTAGATGTAGCCAGCATTTGATAATCAACGCGCCGTCGTCGAATAAAAGCCGCTCGAGTTCCTTGATATTCATCAATTCGATTTGCAACTGATTGTCATCAATTTCGCCATAAACGCGTTGCGAGAGAGGGTCGCTGTACCAGGAGCCGACAAAGATACCGATACTGCCTTTGCAGGGTAACGTCCGCCAGAATCGCCAGAATTTGGGGCGTTCTTTTTCTTCATCACTGGGTTCGTCAAAAGCAATTGTTTGCATGTAACGCGGATCCATCCATTCGTTGAGCAGATTAATAACTTCGCCTTTTCCTCCGCCATCAACGCCGGAAATCAAAATGATCACAGGGAAGTCACAAGCCATTAATTTTTGCTGTGCCAGAAGCAATCGGGTTCTGAGTTCCGGGACTTGTTCGTTATAATCGGATTTTTTTAAGGTGTGACCTAGTTCGGCAATTTCAAACATTATTATTCCTTCATAGGTTGGTCTGGCTTACTATAGCTTAAACCCTCAGTGGGACTGGTTAAAAAAGCGATGGATAGCCGCTAAAACAGATCATCGCCTTTTGCGATAAAAGATCCAATTTTAGCCTCAATCGGAAGCTCTTGCTAATAAGCAGCAGACTTTCAGAAACTGGTAAATTGAAAGAGTGTCAGTTATTTTTACAGCTCATGACGAACAGAGACTGATCGTTAGCGGCAATCTATTGAATATTAAATTTAAAATAAAAATGGCCCTATTTTTGCTAAATAAATGTTGTGTTTGCCAAGGTGTGAGTGATATGCGCGTATTTAACTTAATGACTGTTGTGCTGATATTGTTGTTTTCAACGGCCATCAATGCCGATGAAGCCAAAATGAATGCTGCCGGTTTACGAAAAATGGCTCAATCCTATGAACATGGGCATGGCGTTAAAAAAAGCTACGATCAGGCTTTTGGGCTTTATTGCAAGGCTGCCCTGATGGGTGATGCGATGTCGGCTTACAACATGGGTTTTATGTATTTCAATGGACGCGGTGTAGCCCGTGATATACCGCTGGCTATTTATTGGTTTAAGAAATCAGCAGAAACAGGCGATATTTATGCCAAAAGAATGTTGGTTAAATTTCGCGGTATTGCGGCCAGAAAAGATGAATCCTGCCAGCCGGACCCGATTATTGAAGCGAGCGCTGAGCCGGTTAATCAGGTCAAATTGGTCGCAAATCCCAAGCGGGATAAAGTTATTGCCTGGGTCAATCAAATTGCGCCGCATTACGGTATCGATCCTCAGTTGGTTATGGCCGTCATTCAGGCAGAATCAGCTTTTAACACCCAGGCACTGTCCAATAAAAATGCCCAGGGCCTGATGCAGCTAATACCGGCTACAGCAGAGCGCTTTGGCGTTAAAGACAGTTGGAATCCGGTTCAAAATATCAAGGGTGGAACGGCCTACCTGCATTGGTTGATGCGGCATTTTGCCGGGAATGTTGAGCATGTTCTTGCGGCATATAATGCGGGGGAGGGCGCAGTTGAAAGATACCAAGGCATTCCGCCTTACCAGGAAACCCAAAATTACGTAAAACGCATCTTGTCCAATTATCAAAAAAAATCTCATCCTATCCCACCGGAGCATCCCGAAAAGTTTGATCTGGCCAATGTCAATACACTACAAGTTTCCAATTTGTAAAAGTTTTTTACAGTCAGTCATTTTTGCCTCAAATTTGGAATATTCGAGGCCCCCGCGAATAAAAATCTTGTAACTATTCAACATTTTTTATCGGATTGGCGCAGGCAAACCCGGTAAATAATTAGTATGCGTGATTTAAGAGTCTCACTGAATTGTCATAAATTTTTACAGTATCAGTTTTGATTCCCGTTAAAATGATCCGTTTTTCTTGCTTCGGTACTGCGGACATCCATGGCCAATTTTAAAACACATCTTTCAGTCGCTACGTTTGCAAGTACTGCCTTTGCCGGTGGTTTGTTCCAGATTTCAGCGGTCGATGCCGTTGATATCCCGAGATTGATCTTTTTTGGCGTCATGGGCGGCTTATTGCCTGATGTTGATGCCGAAAATTCAGTACCGGCCAGACGCCTTTTTAATAGTTTGGCATTTTTAGCCGCAGGATTGATTTTATCCCGGCAAACGAATCAGATGCCTGCAGAGCAATTGTTTTCTTATGCTCTCATTGCCGCGTTGCTGGTTCGATATCCTTTATTTTATGTATTTCGGAAAACAACCAAACATCGGGGCGTTTTTCATTCTTTGTTGGGGGCGCTTTTTTTCGGCTTTCTGGTTACCTGTCTCAGTCATTGGTTTTTGGATTGGGACAACCTGCAGTCCTGGTATAACGGGATCTTTATTGGTTTTGGTTTTATTGTTCATTTATGCCTGGATGAAATTTATAGCGTCAATTTATCCGGATTAAGAATGAAAAAGTCATTTGGCACGGCTTTAAAGTTATTCAGTTATAACGATATGCTTGCATCTGGTTTATTGCTGGTGGCAGTGATTGCTTTAATGTCTGTCACGCCTTCAGCCGAGTCTTTAGGCCAGGCGTTTACAAAGTCTGACTGGAAATCGGTGGGACGGATTGGACATGGACTGTTCAAATAGGGGACTCGGACAAGTCTCATTTGCCGTTCCAGGGCATGATCGGAACCGTTGAAATGCTATTTGCCGGGGCACCATCAATTAACAAGCGGCTGATGGCGACATAGATCAGCGTATTTCTTTTTGAATCATAGAGACGATTCACACGGGTTTCCTTAAACAGGATGGACGTGTTTTCGCTGAAAGCCGTTTCATTTTCCGGCAATTTTCCATTGATAACGATGGGCCCCACTTGACGGCAGGCTATCGAAAATTGAGAAGGATCTTCAGCGACCCCCAGTGTTCCTGCAATACCTCCGGTTTTCGCCTGACTGATATGGCAAGTCACGCCTTGTACTTTAGGGTCATCAAAAGCCTGTATACAGACTTTGTGGTTAGCTCCTATAAGTTTCCACGCCGTTGTGACACAGCCGATTTCTTCCGATTGAACTGTTGGTGATAAAAAACTGAGAACTAATGTTAACGATGCAAGCGCTTGTTTCATAGAAATGACGAATGAGTGGAAAGAATAGGTTGGATTGTATCAATAAATATTGAGATCAGGTATTGGATCACAGCGATCTTAATAAGGATCACATTTAAATCAGATTTGCAATTGTTGGGAGTCGGTTAGTTGAAAAGGATTCTGAAAAAAAGAAATACCGGAAAGCTACGGGAGGGTTATTGACGCGTCCTTTAAAATCAAGCAACGGCTGTCTCAATTCAAAGACGGTTTTATTTTGGCTGATTATGAGCTATGGTTACCTCACTGTCAGCATGCTTATTTGCTTGATGAATATTATTAAGTTATTGAAATAATAAAAGTAAAGTTGCATTTAACGGATTCCGGTCAGCAAGTTGGATAAATAGACGCTTTGGAATTTTTTACAGGCATAAAATACGGGAAACAACCCTGCCCACATGGATTTTGCTACTATTTTCGGCCCTTTTGTTGCTGTAAGCGCCATCGCAATCGCCTTTGTACTGGATGAAGGCAATCCGGTATCGTTAATCAATTGGCCGTCTTTTATTTTGGTCATAGGCGGAACGCTGGGTGCTACTATGGTCGCTTACCCGTTAAAACAATTTGTGATGCTGCCGATTTTTTTCTGGCAAAACTTTAAAACTGATCCACTAAATCCGCAGGAACATATCGATCTTTTTGTGAATTTGGCCGATAAAGCGCGTAGGGGAGGCATGCTGGCATTGGAAGAAGAGTTACCGTCGATTGATGATCCCTTTATTCGCAACGCATTAATGCTGGTTATAGATGGCGTAGATATGGATGGGGTTAGGCAGGTGCTGGAAAACGATAATGACATTACGTCCCAGCGTCATCATGTCGGTATTGCCATGATGTCAACCATGGCAGGAGTTGCTCCTGCGATGGGAATGATAGGCACTGTGGTCGGTCTGATTGGCGTCATGGGCCATCTATCCGATCCTTCCCAATTAGGGCCTTCAATTGCAGTGGCATTTTTAACGACGCTATATGGCTCTTTGATGGGTAATCTCATTTTCAGTCCGATGGCAAACAAACTTAAACAGAAAGATAAAGAGGAAATATTTATCAGAGAGTTAATTATTGAAGGTATTTTAGCCTTACAGGAAAGCGAGAATCCCCGAATGATCAGACAAAAACTGGAATCGTTTTTGCGCCCGAGTCTGCGTTCCCAAAATTAAAGTTTCGTTTCCTCCCGGATTGATTTCAGTACGTTCAAAAGTGAACGCACATTGGATCGAGGCTCAGTCAAGAAAAAGGTTATCGCCATCTCTTCGATGGCTGCAGTAATACACAGGATCGCGGCAATTCGAAAAGGCCAGATAGGGCCGTCCAGAAACATCAGAAATAAACTGCTTCCCATAGCCGCCGCTGCAGCTTTTACCGTCCAGGTGTGATAACAGGTAAAACTGCCGAATTTGATTAACCCAAAAACGGTAGGCAATAAACAACTGGCAATAACCAGCGCAACATAAAACCACTCCTGTTCGACAATTTCAGGCCATAGCCACCAACAGCAGACAGCGATGGTCAGATAATTCACCACATCCGCACAACTGTCCAATATGGCGCCAAATTCCGAGACTTGCCCCATCATTCTTGCGACCCAGCCGTCCAATAAATCGGTTAAAAAGGCAAGGGCCAACAAGCCCATAAAAGCCAATCCGTATCCGTGCCATGCCAGCCATAATAAAGCGGGTGCAGCAACAAATCGAAAGCCGGTCAGTAAATTGGGTAATGTTAATCGGGATGGCTTTTTCATAGTTCGAATAAGCCGGCTAAGGGTGCATGGTCGGAAAGAGCATGCCATGGAGAATGGGCCAGCCGATTGCAAGAAAGTGGCGTTAAGCCCCGAAAATAAATCCTGTCCATGGTTAAAACCGGTAACCATGCCGGATAAGTTTTCGCGTAACGGCCATGAGTCGTTTTGAAAACCTCTTTAAGTCCCAGGTACTCATAAAAATGGCGATCAGCGTGGCCCAGCCAGTCATTAAAATCACCGGCAACGATCAAGGGCGCGTCATGAGGCACATGAGATTCTATCCGCTGACAAAGGCGTTCAAGTTGAAGGCGGCGTTCTTTTCCGGTTAATCCGAAATGAATGCAAACCACATGCAAAGGCTGAACATCAGGTTTAACCCGGATTACGCCGTGTAACAAGCTCCGACTGGCCCAGGAGAAAGGAGAAACATTGATGTTTTCGAAGCTTTCAAAGGGGTATTTACTTAATAGGGCATTGCCGTGGTGACCGGCAGTATAGATCGCATTTTTACCGTATGCATAATGAGGCCAGACGCCCTCTGCGATAAATTCGACCTGCGGACGGTCCGGCCAATCCGGAACGTGTTTTTCTTTATGTGCATGTTCACCCTGCATTTCCTGAAGAAACAGCAAGTCTGCATCGGCTTCAATCAAAGCTTCACGGATTTGATGCAAGACAAAGCGCCGGTTTCCAACATTGAAGCCTTTGTGGATGTTGTAGGTCAATACGCGAAAGGTGTTGTCAGTCATGGGGTCATTTCAATAAGGACGTTTGCGAATATGCAGCCGGTATAGAATCGGCGAGAGAAATTCTTCGATCATAAAAAAAAGCACCATGACAACCGTAATGTCAGGCCAGTCCAAACCCATGGATAATCTTAAAAACCATAAAGGTATCAGTGACTCGGGGACTGTGTCGAGTCCTCTCGCCCGGCTGCTTTCGATCAATCCGCATCTTCGCTTGATAAAGCTTGCCAATAAATCGCCGCTCATCGTCAATAAGCCGAACAGCATTCCGGTCCAAAATCCAAATCCTAAAAGCAACGATGCGCAGCCGCCCAAGCCGGATGAAAATACGATACCGCGCCAGGTTTTTGAACGGCCGAACACAGGCCGCCCATCACCTAAACACAGGCCATTGTCCACCGGCCATGCAAAGCGTTTTCCCATAAGCTTGGAAGCTATAACCGGTGCGCCGTTGGCTGCCAGCAAAAGAATTAATGCGTGAATTATACCGTTCCAATGAAATGCGGATGCAGTCATTTAAAAAGTCTCTTCAACCTCTGTTATTGAGCCATCTTAACCGATTTTAAATGGCGACCTAAACTTTAGCGAGCATGAGCCGTCCTGTATTAAGTATTGCTATATAATGCCGGTCCTAAGATTTGATAAAAAGATGATGGCAAAAAAAATACCCGGTTCCACATTTAACAGGGCGGCTGAAGCGCCGCCACTGCCCGTCCACACGTTCAGTTTTATCCTTTATTGTCTACGACAATTCAAGGCCTGGCTGGTGTTGATGATGGTGCTTGAAGCAGGACAGGCGGCAGGCAGCATTATGGTGCCCTACGCAATCAAAACACTCATGGATACGGTTGCCGCTCAACCTGCCGGTGCAGGATTGTGGGATGCTTTCCAGCAACCATTGTTACTCCTTGTGGGTTTGAATCTGGCGGAGATTGTTTTCAGCCGAAGCAGCGGTGCCGTGCTGATTATTGTGGGCCCTCGCTTGCGGCAACGCACCAGCCAACTGTTGTATGCCTATCTGCAACAGCATGCGCCGCGTTATTTCGGAAATCATTTTGCCGGGGGACTTGCGCATCGCATCAGCGAAACGTCTATGAGTGTTAATCACACAACCTGGTCGGTATTGTTTGATTTCTGGCCGATCATGATTACATTCACCGTTTCGGTTTCACTGTTGTTTCAGACCCATATAGAGTTAGGCGGGTTTGTCGGCGGCTGGATGTTGCTCTACGTGGCCATCTCTTTTTGGCTTGCGACGCGTTGTCAGCCTTATGCGCAAAACTACGCCGCTACACGCAGTATGGTCAACGGTAAAATTGTAGATGCGGTAACCAACATACTCAATGCCAAGTTGTTTGCTCGCCTTGATTTTGAACGCGAGTATCTGAACGGCTTTCTGGAAACCGAAGTTCAGGCAGGGCGGCGGACATTCTGGTATATGGAACGGGTGCGCTGGTTTCAGTTTATCGCCGCTGCGTCATTAAAAATCGGCACTATCGGTTATGCGCTGATGCTCTGGCGCGAAGGTGCCATCAGCGTCGGTGATTTTGCGATGAGTACAGGTTTGGCCTTGTTGATTATCGGCGATGCGCGCAATCTGACCCGGCGATTTCTGGAATTTTTTGAATACATAGGCAATGTCGCCAACGGGGTAGAAACGATCATTAAGCCGCACGAAATAGTCGATGTGCCGGATGCCAAACCCATGCAAATTTCCCGTGGACGGATAGAGTTTCGTGATGTGTGTTTTGCCTATGAGTCCAACCGGCCTGTATTTGAGCATCTGAATGTCGTGATCGAATCAGGGGAACGGGTCGGATTGGTCGGCTTTTCAGGGTCGGGAAAATCGACGTTTGTCAGTCTCATATTGCGTAATTTTGAACCGCAGTCAGGGCATATTTTGATCGATGACCAGGACATAGGCCAGTCGACTCAGGATTCTCTTCATCACCAGGTCAGTTTGATTCCCCAGGACCCTAGTCTGTTTCATCGCAGTTTGAAAGAAAATATCGGTTACGGCCGTTTGCATGCGAGTGATGCCGAGATACAGGAAGCTGCACGCCAAGCCAACGCCGATAATTTTATAGAGGCTATTCCCGAAGGCTATGATTCATTGGTCGGCGAGCGCGGTGTCAAGTTGTCCGGCGGTCAGCGTCAACGCATCGCAATAGCGAGAGTGATGTTGAAGGATGCGCCCATACTGATTCTCGATGAAGCCACATCCAGTCTGGATTCGGTCACAGAAAAAACGATTCAGGATAATCTGGACAGTGCGATGGGGCGAAAGACCGTAATCGCCATAGCACATCGTCTATCGACTATTGCGCATCTGGACAGGATTCTGGTGTTTGATCAGGGGCGTATCGTTGAAGACGGTACGCATCACGATTTGATGGCGCTAAAAGGCTTTTACCATCGGCTATGGACCATGCAAGCCGGAGGCTTTCTACCGGATGGTCAGGATTAATAGACGGGTTACCGTGAAAGTACCGAACCGAAGAGGGAGTGGTTACCCGATCGACAGGTGTCGGAGGCAGGGAGCTACCGTCAAGACTACATGGACGTATTCACGGCGTCCTGTCCGCTCTCTTTCTCCTTAACACCTATTACTTTCATTTGACGGGGCGAATGCAGGACTTTCATGAACGGTTAGGTCAAAAAGATCAGGTGATCATCATAAAATAGATCTGACCGCCTCAGCCAATAAGGCATCAAGTCTGATACAAGAAGTGGAATGCCGGATACTGTCCGTGCACCAGATATCTTTGACACCTGCTGAGCGGATGGCGGTTTCAGCATCGTCACAGAATAAAGGATGGGTGATTGCCGCATAGATTTCTGTCGCACCCGCTTTATGAAGTAAGTGAACCGTTTGGGTTAACGTTCGTCCGGTGCTGGCCATGTCGTCGATGATGACGACAGGATGGCCGCTAAAATTTCTGTTGGGCAAGGTGATTTTGACATCATGGTCACCGCGCCTGATTTTTTTTGCGATGCCATATTCGAAACCTATTTCTGTCGCGATATTTGCCACCCATTGCTCGGATTCACTGTCCGGTCCCAGCAAAACAGCATGATCCAGCTGCGATTTGAGATGGCTTCCAATGACACCGGAAGCAGAAAGGCTTATCGCATTTTGCAACGGAATGGCTTGGTCCAAACGGGAAATGCGATGTAAATGAGGGTCGACAGTAATCACATCGTCGAACAGGTCGGCTAAAAGCTGGCCGATAATCCTCTGACTGATTGCTTCGCCGGGGTTATTGGCAATATCCTGGCGCATATAACATAAGTATGGCGCGACCAGTGTGATGCGTTGGACGCCCTGCTTTCGGGCTGTTTTGGCGCAAAGCAACAGTTCGATCAGCTTATCGTTAGGATGGTCCAGACTCCGGAAAATGATGATATGGCGGGGCAACGCCGGTGGCAGCCGAACCAGACTTTCGCCGTCGGGAAAACGATGCAGAAACGTTTGAGAAATCGGAACATTAAGCTGGGTTGCCAGTCTTTGAGCCTGTTCCAGGTAATCGGGAAAAGCGAGTAGCAACATGGTATTTAGAAAGCGACCAGCGGTTTAAGGATATGTTCTTCGGTGCCTATCATATAGCCGTTATTGACGGCAGCCAGCTTTTGAGCGAATTTAAAATCGGCAGGAAACTCGGCATAAATACGGTAAATCGGCTCGCCTTTTTGAACGCGTTCGCCCAGTTTTTTCAGCAAGTCGACGCCTGCCTTTTTATCCAGCGGTGCTCCGGCGATGCGGGCAATTTTAGCCATTTGAAAATTATCAATATGTGTCACGACGCCGTCTTGTTCGGCTGTGACTTCCCGGCAAAGAGATCCCGGACTCAGGTCAATGGATTTGGCCCCCTGAGCCTGTATGATATCGTTCATCTTGGCAATTGCCCGGCCCGAATCCAGGATATCCCGGGCAATCGCATACCCTTGTCCGCCCCTGACATCAGGGTCGAATTCAATGATCCGTCCGGCCAGCTGTAGCGATTTTTGTCGCAGATCGGACGGCGCATCCGGATTGCTTTCAAGAACTTTCATAATATCCCGTGCTTCAAGCACAGGACCTATTCCCCGGCCTATCGGTTGGCGGCCATCGGTAATCATGACTTCAAGATGGATGTTGAGCCTGTCACCGACAAATTCGAACAGCTTGCGCAGTGCCAGTGCCTGGCGCATATGCCGAACCTTAGCCGTAGGCCCAACCGGAATATCAATAATCAAATGGGTAGAACCGGCCGCCAGTTTTTTTGAGAGTATAGAAGCGACCATTTGGCCTTGTGAGTCAATGCCCAGCGGGCGTTCAACTGAAATCAAGATGTCGTCCACAGGCGCCAGTTTGGCGGTCCCGCCCCACGCGAGGCAACCGCGCTCCTGCCGGACAATGTCATGCAGACGTTCCGGAGACAGGTTGACCTCCGCAAGAACTTCCATCGTATCGGCGGTTCCTGCAGGCGAGGTGATCGCGCGACTGGATGTTTTTGGTATCAGCATGCCGTGCGCGGCGACAATAGGCACTACCAGCATTGAAGTTCGATTACCCGGTATGCCGCCTATACAATGTTTGTCGGCCACCAGCGATTCGTGCCAGTTCATGCGTTCGCCCGAATCCAGCATCGCACGGGTTAGATAAAGCAATTCATCGCGGTCGAGATTGTTTTGTCCGGTGGCCACCAGAAAAGCGGCCATTTCCATTTTGGAATAACGCGTTTCGACAATATCCCGGGTAATGCTGCGGAAGTCGTTTTGATCCAGTCGTTCGCCGTTGATTTTTCGCCGGACGGCGTCCATGGACTCGGGATTCTCGGCATGATCGACAGTAACGAACGTGCCTTCACCAATGTTGAGCTGACTGAACGCCTGTTCGGAGAGTCCCAGTTCGCCTGGCTGAACAATGGAATTGTCATCGACCACATTCAAGACTGCAAAAAGCTTGGTGCCGTTTGCGCAAACCTTGATCTTGGACAATGCCTGAAATCCTTCAGCCCGGTAAATGGCGCAATCCCGGTTAAGATAGGCCACGTTTTCATGATAGGTATCGATGCCTATACGGCGAATTTGCAGCGTGTCATTGCTCATACTTGCGGGGCGATTGAAAAATGATACGCGATGATGCGTGTTGCCGGACGAGATGTCAAATGAGCGGCTCAATTTATAATCGTCATAAATCCGTTCGTGAGGCTTGATGTCATAAGTCGTGCTGTTGATATCCTCGCCAAACACCCCGCCATTTTCTGGAAACCAGACGTTTTTTTGATCAGATAGGAGTAATATCAGAACAATGATTTGATCTACGAAATTGGCAAAATGATACAAAAGCGTAGACCTTTACCCAAAATATCAATGGTTTTCGACACACTTTAATTTTTTAATTGAAGTTTCCCAGTTTTTTAGGGTTGTCCACGCTTGTTAGAGAGCGTTGTTTGCACTAATAGTTACCGTCGTTCCGGCAGGGATTGCCGGAAACCAGAAGCCATGGATGGCGAGGGCTGTAGCACGTCCTTGTGTCCTGGATCCCGGC